>CAPI01000066.1 GCA_000333815.1 [Collinsella] massiliensis | reverse complement strand
CGGGCAGCCTACCGTAGCCGCACGATCTCCACGCCCGCGCTCGAGAGCGGCAAGCCGATCGGCGCCCACGGCTTCTTGATGCCCACCTTCACGCCCCAGAGCGCGGGGTAGCGGTCGAGCAGCTCCGCGGCGAGCGCCTCGGCGGCTGCCTCGATCAGCTTGTACGTGTGCTCGCGCAGGAAGGTGTCGATCGTGCGGCACACGTCCCCGTAGTCGATCGAGGCCTCGAGGTCGTCGGACGAGCCTGCCGCGGCGAGCGAGGTGTAGAGCACGGCCGAGACCACGAACTTCTGCCCCAGCTCGCGCTCCTCGGGGAAGACCCCGTGGTTCGCGAACACCTCGAGCCCCTCGATCACGATCTTGTCGGCCAGCGCGAGCTCGCCCGGGGTTATGGTCGCGAGCTCGCGGCGGCTCATGGGCAGCCCCGCCTTCTTGCGGTGCGCGAGGGTCGTCTCCTCGCTCTGCGACGTATCTTCGGGGATGGCTTTCGTCGGCTCCATACGTATCGCTCCTTCCAGCTGCTCGCCTCGCCAAGCCGACGCCAGGGGCGGCGCCGCGGGGAGGCAGATGTTTTTTGTGCCAGCTTTTTCTATACCCAAGATGCCCGCCCGGCTGCGGAACATATCCCCTTGACGCGCCACCGGGCGGCGCTACAATCCCGCATGACGATTCGGATGCGGGACGCGGTCGCGCGATCTCGGCCGCCGCCCGCAGTCGGAAAGGAAGCCATCATGGCCATCATGGATTCGCTGGTCATACTCATCCCCGCCGCGCTCTGCGCCGCACTCGGCATCTCCATGATCGTGTCGGGCAACCCCCGCATGCTCCATAGCTACCACTACGCCACGACGCCGCCGGATAAGCTGCCCAAGCTCGCGCGCGCAGAAGGCGCGGGGCTCGTCGGGCTCGCGATCGGCATCGCGCTCATGGGGTTCGTCTCCAATGCTCCCGGCGCGCTCGGCGTCGCGGGCGCGATTGTCGGCACCGTGCTCTTCGTGGCGAGCCTCGCCGAGATGCTCATCGCGATCGTGTACTACAACGGCGGGCTCATGACGTTCTCCGGGCAGACGGCACCCGGCCCCTTCGCCACCATGCGGCCGGCGTGGCGCGTCATCGTCTGCGCGATCATCGGCGCCGCACTCTCGCTCATGGGCATCCTGCCCGGCGTCCACATGATCACGACGGGCGACGTGAGCATGCTCCACAGCTACCACTACATGAACGTCTCCCCCGCCAACCTGCCGCGCCTCGCGACCGCCGAGGGCTCCTGCATGGTCGTCCTCGGCATCGCCGTCTTCCTGTGCGTGACCGCGGCGGCGGGGTTCGTCGGCACGCGTCCCTTCAAGCGCTGGGCGGTCGCGTGCATGGGCGTGGGGCTCGTGTGCCTCTGCGCCGGACTGGCGGGGCTCCTCGGCTTCATCATCTACTACAACGGCTCGCTCATGGGCTCGGCGACGCTCTAGGCACGGCCGCGCGCGGGGAGGCGGGCAAGGGCGCCCCGCTTAGACGCGAATGCTGAGATTCTTCTTCGCATCGCTCCACGAGCAGGCGGCGCGCACGTCCGCGGGGCAGGCGAAGCACGTGCGCGACGCCTTATCCGCTTGGTAGAGCAGCTGGGAGAGGGGCGCGGCGTCGGGGTCGAAGCGCCGGTGGGCGCGGATCGCCGCGCAGATGGCGCCGACCTCCTCAGGCGAGAACGCGCAGGCGGCCGGCAGCCCCTCGAGAATCTCCCGCGCCAGGCGCTCCCCCGCCACCTCGTGCGGCTCGCCGGATGCGTACTGCGTCGCCTTGCCCACATCGTGCAGGAGCGCCGCGGCGTACACCACCTCGCGATCGACGCCGCAGGCGCGTTCCAGGTTGAGGGCCCACATGATGCGCGCCGTGTCGAGCAGATGCGGCAGCCCATGGCGGCAGAACACGCGGTCCTCCTCGAGCGCTGCCAAGCGCTGGTATTCGCGCTGAAAGACCGCGCTCTCCCAGATGGCGTCGACGCGCGGCATCTCCTCCATACACTCCCCTCCCCCGTAAAATTACCCCAGGGGTATTTTTACATGCTCAGTCGTTGCGCACCTCGAAGCTGAAGCTGCACGAATCTCCCAGGTAGTCCTCGAGCCCGACCTCCATGAGCACGCCATCCTCGTCGTAGACGATGTTATCCATCTGCGCGATGGGCGTGCCCTCCGGCACGTTGAGGATCTGCGCCGTCGTCGCATCGGCGCCCGTCGCGCGCACCGTCCGCCGCGCGAGATCGGGACGTACGCCATACAGCTCGAACAGGGTCGAATACAACGAACTGACCTCGAAGTCATACGATTCGATATCTGGGAAGCGGTCGCGCGGCACCCATGTCTTCAAATGCTGGGAGGGCACCCCATCGGTGAAACGCACGCGCTCCAGGTAAAACCAACTATGAAACGGATCCTCAACCTCACGGGCCAACCGCTCGGGAAGCTCGCCTTCCCTGAGCGCCAGCACGCGAGTCGCGGGAATATGCCCGCTTAAGAGCGTCTCCTGGGAAAAACCGAGCAACGTGTTGCTCAGAGGGCCGCTGCGCATGGGCTGGACGAAGCTCCCCCTACCGCGCTCGCGGATAACAAGCTTCGCCCCCACAAGCGCGCCGTAGGCC
Organism: [Collinsella] massiliensis; assembly: GCA_000333815.1. Classification (GTDB taxonomy): domain Bacteria; phylum Actinomycetota; class Coriobacteriia; order Coriobacteriales; family Coriobacteriaceae; genus Enorma. The sequence goes on along the minus strand of CAPI01000066.1, from coordinate 88,208 downwards.
TGCCGCACCACCGGGCGCGAAAGCCCGAGCGACTCCGCGAGCTCATCCTCTGTAGGAAGCTTGTCCCCGGCCTTGAGCGTTCCATCGCCGATTGCCCGCACGATCGAATCCTCAAGCTGCTTGTAGAGGGGCAAAGGCGAGCGACGATCAATCTGTATGTATCCGATATCCATAGGGTTCCGTTCGCGGCGCGAGATGTGCTCGCGCGAAAAGAGACTTGATATGTAGTTATCGATATGATAGCAGCAGCCTTGACGTTCGCGTAAAAACGACGAGGTCGCGCCCTTGCCATGAGGCAGAATTTGGCAAGCGAGCGCGCCGAACGAAGCCCGGCAAAGCGCCTGGCACGCAAAACGACGCGGCGGGCAGCAACCAGAGCCGCCCGCCGCGCCAAGAGATTACAATCCGACCGTTGACCGGCGCTCGCGTCCTACTCCTCGTCGTCGTAATGTGCGAGCGGCTCCTGGAACGGGTTCACGCCCGTGTCGATGAAGATATCCTTCGCGCCCTGCGCCGCGACGAACTGGAACGGCACCGTATAGGCGAGCGGGGCGGCGTACTTGCCAACGCAGTGCGAGAACACCAGGTCGCGCTCGTCGGCATCGGGCACATCGCACATGCTCACCACGTGCACGCGCGGGGTGTACTTCTTATAGGCATCGCGGAACACGAGCATGCGCTCGTACTCGGCCTCGTCGGAACCGATCATGAACACCGTCTGGTTGGGGCGTAGGCCCATGGTGGGGCCATGCGAGAACTCCTCGAGCTCGTACCCGATCGTGGGAATGCGCAGCATCTCGCCCACCTTGAGCATGGCTTCGAGCATCGAGCCGTAATCGATGCCGTATCCCAAGATGAACAGGCGGTCGCTCTGCAGGATGGAGCCCTTGTTCCGCTCGTACCACGCCTTGCCCTCGGCGAGCACCTGGTCGAAATCATTCACAAGTGCCTCAACCTCGGCGAGCGCCGCATCGTAATCGGCAGCATCGAGCTCGCCGCGGTCGCGCGCCACCTCGAGCGCCCAAAGATAGACGCTCAGCACCGACACCGTGTATCCCTTCGTCTCGGGCGGCGTGAGCTCGGGCCCCACGAGCAGATGCGTCACCACGTCGCAGAACTGCGTGATTCGGCTCTCAAGGTCGCCCGTAATCGCAAGCGTACGGCAACCGATCTGCTTACCGTACTCCATAACCTCGCAGGTAGAAACGGAGGTACCGGACTGGCTGATACCCACGAAGAGAATCTTCTCGTTCGGGATCGACCCCGTCCAATCCGGGCGCTCGTAGTGCTTGAACACGGTGGGATATTGCGCCTCCGCCGTGATGCCGGCGATGTGCTTCATGTAGTACGCCGCGATCTGCGACACGTTATAGGATGTACCGGAACCGAAGAAGATGATCTTCTCGATGCCGTGCTCGCGGATCTCGCGGGCGAAGGGCTCAACGAACACCGCTCGGTTCGCGAATACCTGCGGAAGCACCTCGGCCTGGCTCATGATGTTGCCGAGTACCGTTTGCTCCATGTTCCACTCTCCAATCGAATCGATACCCAGACCCTCCCGGCGCGCACAGGGGAGACGGCGCGCCGGGAGCGGGGTTACAGGAACTGCTTCGTGATGTTCTCGCGCGGATCGCTCGGCACGAGCTGGTCGAAGATTTCCACGCCGAGCTCTGCAAGCTCATGGAAAGCCTCGAGATCAGCGGGCGTGGCATATGCCGTTCGCGCGATCTGCTTGGAGCCCTCACGGCTCGAGATGTTACCCAGCGTCACGTGATCGACCGTGAAACCGGCGCGCGCCATCTGCAGGATAGGCACCGGGCTGTTGCATAGGATCATGACCTTGATGCCGTGATCGATGTGGCGTGAGAACTTATCCGCAGCCTTTGCCGTATCGAACACCGAGAGCTTGCAGCGCTCGGGGCACGCCATGCGCAGCATCGATTTGCGCAGGTCGTCTTTGGCAATGGCGTCGTCCACCACCACGATGCGATCGACATCGTACTTGGGAATCCAGAAGCTGCACACCTGGCCGTGCACGAGGCGGTCGTCGATGCGCGCGTCTACGATAGCCATGCGATCAACTCCCTACATCGCCACGAGGCCCGTGACACCCAGCACGAAGCCGATGACGCAGATGCCCGCGATGATGGCCGTGGTCTTCATGCCCTTCTTGAGGCAGCCATAGACGGCAAGCGTGCACACGAGCGGCAGGAACTTGGGGATAATCTGGTCCAGGTACTCCTGAATGGTGATGGTCATCTCGCCGATGGTGAAGGTGAGCGGGCAGGAGATGGACACCCACATCGCGATCATGGTGCCGATGGAGACCGCGCCGATGATGCCCGCGCAGTACGTGACGAGCTTCATCTGACCGTTCTTCTCAAGCTTTTCCAGGAAGGCGCTGCCCTGCGTGTAGCCGAGCTTGAGACCGAACCAGCGAACGAGCACGTTGGGGATGTTGAACACGAGCAAGAGGATGAACGGGGCGATGGGATTGCCCTGCTGGGCGAACGCGACGCCGAGCGAGCACGCAAGCACGCGGAAGATGCCCCAGAAGAAGGTGTCGCCGATACCGGAGAGCGGGCCCATGAGTGAAACCTTGATGGAGTTCACCGTGCTCGGATCGAGCTCCTTGTCGCGCTTGAAGCTCTCTTCCATGGCAATGGAGATGCCCATGACGAAGGTCGAGGGGGCGCAGGTCATGTTGAACGCTGCGATATGGCGCTTGAGCGCGGCGCGCAAGCCCTCCTCGTCATCTCCGTAGATGCGCCTGAGCGGCTTCATGATGCTGTACAGGAAGCCCAAGCTCTGCATACGCTCGTAGTTGAACGAACCCATGAGGGTGAAGCTGCGCCAGAATGCGCTGCGGAAATCACGCTTCGTGATCTGGGAAGCGGCCTGAGTCGTTTCAGCCATGATGCTAGTCCTCCCATTCGTCATCGTCTGCCACGGCGACCGTCTGCGCCGCAACGACCTGCTGCTCGGACCTGATCTGCCAGATAATCAGCGCGATGGCAACTGCGACGGCAGCCATGCCGACCATGTTGAGATCAAAGCCCACGAAGGCGGCGGGAACGAAGCCCAGGATGAAGTACGGCCACATCGAACCGTCCATGATGATGCTCATGAGCAGGGCGAAGCCCAGGCACGGGAGGAGCGCTGCGATGCCGTTCAGGCCGGCACTCACCCAATCGGGCAGACCGCCCACGATAGCGTCGATAAGATCGCCGCCGAGATACATCAGCATGAAGATGAGCACGAAGGTCTTGATGGCCGAAAGCAGTACGCACATCCAGTGCAGCGCAGTGAGCTTAGCGATCTTGAGCTGCTCGATAGCCTTGTCAGCCTCAAGCATCACGCCGGAGTACGCGGCCATGAGCAGCGTGTTCACGAACTGCATGATGACCGACACGGGGACGCCGAACATGATGGCGCTCTCCAGGCCGGTACCCGTAGCGATGGCAACCGCCGCGCCAACGGTGCCGCCGGTGCCGATGTCCAGACCAGCGGTGGGGCCAATCGCAGTCGCACCCATCCACATGAGCTGCATCTGCGCTCCGAGCACAAGACCCTTGGTGACGTCGCCCAAAATGAGGCCGACGAGGAAGCCCGTGACGATGGGCTCGCGCATCTTGTTCTCGCCGAAGATGTTGCCGTCGAGCTCGGTCAAAACGGCCACGAGCGCGATCAGCACAGCTTGCCACAGTGTGATCATGGTTTCTCACCCCTCTATCCGACAACCTGTCCGACGGGGCCGAGCTGGCCAGTCCCGTTCCCGTCGAAACGACATATTCAGGATATTGTTATATTGTTATCCTGAATTGGTTGAGCAGGGTAAACGGTCGGATTTCTCCGCGAACGGCATGGGCCAGCGCCATGTCAAATAACCCCAGGGGTATTTTTACATGCTGTGCGTGGCGTAGACGCGCTCGTCCTCCCAGAGGCGGACGGCGTCCGAGAGCGGGCAGCCCAGCTCGGCCGCCGCGGTGCGCGTCGCGTTCAGGTCGATGAGGCGCTGGTTCGAGGAGCCGCGGAACCGCAGGGAGATGTCGTGGAGCTCCTGCACCCAGGGGCCGTCCACGAGGATGTCGATGCAGTCGAGCATGCGCCCGGTCACCTCGGTGCGATGGCGCGCGCCCGGCATGAGCTCGTCGAGCGTGTCCCCCGTGAAGCACCAGATGGTCTTGGCAGGCGAGCCGTCCGGCCGCGCGCCGCGCGGGAAGCGCTCGCGCACGCGCTCGAGGAACTCCACGAGCCCCCGCTGGTTCTCGGGTTCCATGGGCTCGCCGCCGAGCACGGTGAGACCGTCGCAGAAGGGGTGGTCGAGGCTCGCGATGATCTTGTCCTCGACCGCGCGCGTGAAGGGCTCCCCCGCCGCGAAGCTCCAGGCGCCCGAGTTGAAGCACCCCGGGCACCCGCGCCGGCACCCGCTCACGAAGAGCGTCGTCCGCACGCCCTCGCCGTTGGCGATATCGAAGTACTTGATCTCTGCGTAGTTCATCGGACTCCCCTCACGCCGATGGCATCGGCTGCTTTCAGAACACTACGCGCTCAGCGGGCGCGCCTCATGGGAACGAGGCCGTAGACCCACACCTCGTCCGCTGTGCGATCGTACTCGTACACGAGGATGAACGAACCAACCGTCATCTTGCGAACCTCAGAGCCGTAGCGCTCGCGGATGGAATCGGCAACATCGGTGGAGCCGATCTCGGGAAACGATTCAAGCGCGGCGAGCGCCTGCACGAGGCTCCTTTTCACCCGCTCCGACCAGATGGCTGCGGCGTCGTCAAGGAAGCCCTCGGTGTAGATCATCCTAGCCACGTTGCGCCGCCCGGCGTTCGATCTCTGCGAGCGCGTCCTCCGTGCCCTCGACATAGCGGCCAGCAACCCTATCCGCGCGGCCGCGCTCAAGCACCATGGCCACCCGCGCCTCGGCGACGGCACGCTCGGCCGCGAGCTCGAGATTCCGGTCGTAAAGCTCCTCGCTCATGAGCACGAACGCAGCGTTCCCATTTTCGGTGATGTGAACGACTTGCTCGCGCGCAGCATCCTTCACCTCGCGCTGCCGCGTCTTGAGCGCCGCAGACGAATAGATCGCAGTCGCCATGGTTGCTCCTTTGAACGCAATCCGATACGTAATATCGTACCTGATAAGGCATCACATTGCGCACGATAACATACTCGTCACATCGCTCGCCCACCCAACTCATAGGGGCATGGCTATGGCAAACCCCCGAACACATCGGCCCATGCGCGGCGCGCAAGCGCCATCCGGGCACAAGACGATGTGTTCGGGGGTTCCACCCAAAAGCCGCTTCCCTACAGGTGCAGCACGCGGTCGCGGATCTCCTCGGTACGACCCTGGTTCCAGAACTGCGTCCCGATGTAGCCGCAGGTACGGCGCGCGACGTTCATCTTCTCCTGGTCGCGGTTGCCGCAGTTGGGGCACTCCCACACGAGCTTGCCGTCGTCCTCCACGATGCGGATCTCGCCGTCGTAGCCACACACCTGGCAGTAGTCGCTCTTGGTGTTGAGCTCGGCGTACATGATGTTCTCGTAGATGTACTGCATCACGCGGATGACCGCCTTGAGGTTGTCCTGCATGTTGGGCACCTCGACGTAGGAAATCGCGCCGCCCGGCGAGAGCGCCTGGAACTCGCTCTCGAACTTCAGCTTGTCGAAGGCGTCGATCTCCTCGCTCACGTGCACGTGGTAGCTGTTCGTGATGTAGCCCTTGTCCGTCACGCCCGGGATGATGCCGAAGCGGCGCTGCAGGCACTTCGCGAACTTGTAGGTGGTCGACTCGAGCGGCGTGCCGTAGAGCGAGTAGTCGATGTCCTCGGCGGCCTTCCACTCGGCGCACTTGTCGTTCATGCGCTGCATGACGGCGATCGCGAAGTCCTTGCCGTGCTCGTCGGTGTGGCTCACGCCCTTCATGTACTTCACGCACTCGTACAGGCCGGCGTAGCCCAGGCTGATGGTGGAGTACCCGCCGTAGAGCAGCTTGTCGATGGTCTCGCCCTTGTCGAGGCGGGCGAGCGCGCCGTACTGCCACAGGATCGGCGCGGCGTCGGAGATCGTGCCCTTCAGGCGCTCGTGGCGGCAGCGCAGCGCCTTGTGGCAGAGCTCCAGGCGCTCGTCGAAGATCTCCCAGAAGCGCTGCTCGTCACGGCCGGAGGAGCAGGCCACGTCCACGAGGTTGATGGTCACGACGCCCTGGTTGAAGCGGCCGTAGTACTTCGGCTTGCCGGGCTCGTAGTTCTTGGCGCGCGCCACGTTGTCGAAGCCGTTGCCCGAGCGGTCCGGCGTGAGGAAGCTGCGGCAGCCCATGCAGGTGTAGACGTCGCCCTCGCCCGGCTTCTCGCCCTTCGAGAGCTTGAGCTCGCGCATCTTCTTGGCGGAGATGTAGTCGGGCACCATGCGCTTGGCGGTGCACTTGGCCGCGAGCTGCGTGAGGTAGAAGTACGGGCTCCCCTCGTAGACGTTGTCCTCGTCGAGCACGTAGATGAGCTTGGGGAACGCCGGGGTGATCCACACGCCCTGCTCGTTCTTCACGCCCTCGTAGCGCTGGCGGAGCGTCTCCTCGATGATGAGCGCCAGGTCGTGCTTCTCGGCCTCGGAGCGCGCCTCGCCCAGGTACATGAACACGGTCACGAAGGGCGCCTGGCCGTTCGTGGTCATGAGGGTCACGACCTGGTACTGGATGGTCTGCACGCCGCGGCGGATCTCGTCGCGCAGGCGGTCCTCCACGACCTCGGAGATCTTGTCGCCCTGCGCCTCGAGGCCGAGCTCGGCGAGCTCGCGCTCCACCTGACGGCGAATCTTCTGGCGGCTCACCTCGACGAACGGCGCGAGGTGCGTGAGCGAGATGGACTGGCCGCCGTACTGGCAGCTCGCGACCTGCGCGATGATCTGCGTGGCGATGTTGCAGGCCGTCGAGAAGCTGTGCGGCCGCTCGATCATGGTGCCGGAGATGACAGTGCCGTTCTGCAGCATGTCCTCGAGGTTCACGAGGTCGCAGTTGTGCATGTGCTGCGCGAAGTAATCCGAATCGTGGAAGTGGATGATGCCCTCGTTGTGCGCCTCGACCACGTCGGCCGGGAGCAGCACGCGCTGGGTGAGGTCCTTGGACACCTCGCCTGCCATGTAGTCGCGCTGCACGGAGTTCACCGTGGGGTTCTTGTTGGAGTTCTCCTGCTTGACCTCTTCGTTGTTGCACTCGATGAGCGAGAGAATCTTGTCGTCCGTGGTGTTCTTCTGGCGCTTCAGGCTCTGCACGTAGCGGTAGATGATGTACTTGCGCGCCACCTCGAACTTGTCGAGCTTCATGAGCTCGTCCTCCACGAGGTCCTGGATCTCCTCGACCGAAACCGTGTGGCCGGCGTTCTCGCACGCCTCGGCGACGTTCTGCGATGCGTAGATGACCTGGCGCTCGGAGAGGCGGTCGCTGTCCGCGACGTCCCCGTTCGCCGCCCGGATGGCGTTCTCGATCTTCGTGATGTCGAACGCGACCTCGATGCCGCTGCGCTTGATGATCTTCATGGCGTGCCCTTCATGGTTATCGGCCTGGTGCCGTAAGATGTCCGTCTGAAAACTTCTGCCGCTCCATCTTACGCGAAGTTGGCATCACCATATGCTGTGAAAGTTTATTCACTGAGCACTATATATTGTGTTTCAGCAGCTCAGGGACGTGAGGCGGGCGGCGGGGCGGTCAGCGGTTTGTTGAGGGGAAAGATAGCTTTCGCGCACGCACATTTAGTACCTGCGGGGACGCACGGGGCGGCATTCGGAACCGCTTGCGGAAATCCATAACTTCTTCGGAAGCCCCTGCGCGCCATCCCCCAGAATCTCCAAAGATTCACCCTTGACCTAGATGTTGTGGCGGCGGCTCCACGCGCGCCCGCGCCCGCGCACGGGCTCGGAAACCCGACCGGGCCGCACCCCATTCAGGAGTACAATACCGCCTCGACAAAGGAGGCTGCATCATGACCGAATGGCTCGTCAAGAGGTTCGTCCGCGACTACGAGAACACCGCCGACCCCGCCGTGCGCACGCGCTACGGGCAGTTCGCGGGGATCGTCGGCATCATCTGCAACATCCTGCTCTGCGCGGGCAAGGGGGTGATCGGGCTCGCCTCCGGGTCGGTCTCGATCGTCGCTGACGCGTTCAACAACCTCTCGGACGCCGCCTCGAACATCGTGAGCCTGCTCGGCTTCAAGCTCGCGAGCCGCCCCGCCGACCCCGAGCACCCCTACGGCCACGGCCGCTACGAGTACCTCGCGGGCCTCGTCGTCGCCGCGCTCGTGCTCACCATCGGCATCAACCTCACGCTCTCGTCCATCCAGAAGATCATCGCCCCCACCCCCACCGAGTTCTCCGGCGCGCTCGTGGCGGTGCTCGCGCTCTCCATCGTCGTGAAGCTCTGGATGGCGGTGTTCAACCGCACCATCGGCCGGCGCATCGATTCCGACACGCTCACCGCGACGGCGATCGACTCGCGCAACGACGTCATCAGCACGGCCGCGGTGCTCGCCTGCGCCTGCATCTCGCACGTGACCGGCATCGAGCTCGACGGCTGGGCGGGCGCCGCGGTGGGCGCCTTCATCTGCGTGAGCGGCGTGCAGCTCCTGGGCGAGACCATCAGCCCGCTCCTCGGCCAGGCACCGAGCCCGGAGCTCGTCGCCCACATCCACGACAAGATCATGAGCTACCCCGGCGTCCTCGGCACGCACGACCTCATGGTGCACGACTACGGCCCGGGCCGGCAGTTCGCGAGCGCCCACGTGGAGATGGCGGCCGAGGCCGACCCCATGGAAAGTCACGACCTCATCGATAACATCGAGCAGGACTTCAAGGAGCACGACGGGCTCATCGTCACGCTACACTACGACCCCATCGTGACCGACGACCCGCAGGTGAAGAACATGCGCAACTGGATCGCCGAGCAGGCGCGCGAGATCGACCCGCGCATCACCGTCCACGACGTGCGCTGCGTGCCCGGCCCCACGCACACGAACATCCTCTTCGACTGCGTGCGCCCGACCGACCTCCCGCTCTCCCCCGCTGAGCTGCGCGAACGCATGACGAAGCTCGTGCAGGGGCACTACCCGCGCTCCATCGCGAAGATCACGATCGATGAGAGCTACGTGAGCTCGAAGCAGTAAGCGCGCCCTCCAGGGGCCCCTCAATCGGGCCGACGATCCCAAACGACGCGAAACGAACGGTTTATAGGCGCCCCTGGAAGTAGCAAGGGGTTGCACGCTAACAAACATGCAGGTAGCCGAGTCGCCCTTGTGTCGGCCACTCGGCTACCCCCTCATAAAACGCTCGTTTCGCGCACTTTGGGAAACCGGGCGCCGCAAGGCACGCTGTTTCCGCAGGATTGGGCAACGGGAAACGTAAATCTTCGGCAGTTCGGCGTCACCACTCCGCGGCAGACCCCATCTCGACGACGGGCGAGAGCAGGCGCACAGCGTTCTCGTCCACGAGGTAACGCGCCCGCGCGCGCTTGAACTGCTCCTTTACGGCGGAAGGCGCAGTCCCGCCCTCGGTGGTGCGCGCCGCGACGATGGCGTCGAGGTCGAGCGCGCCCGCGATGTCCTCGCCGAAGAGCTCGCTCGCCTCGTGGAACACCTCAAACGGCAGCTCGGAGATATCGCAGCCCGCCTTCTCGGCCTCGAGCACCAGGTGGCCCACCACGGCATGCGCCTCGCGGAACGGCATGCCGCGCTTCGCCAGGTAATCGGCCACGTCGGTCGCCGCGAGGTGCCCGCGGTGCATCACGGCGCGCATGCGGTCCGCGTTCACCGTCCAGGTGCCCACCATGCCCGTCATGACCGCGAGGCACTGCTCGAGCGTGCATGCCGCGTCGAGCGCGCCCTCCTTGTCCTCCTGCATGTCCTTGTTATAGGCGAGCGGCAGGCCCTTACACGTCACGAGCAACTGCACGAGGTCGCCCACCACGCGCCCGCACTTGCCGCGGATGAGCTCGGCGAAGTCGGGGTTCTTCTTCTGCGGCATGATGGACGAGCCGGTGGAGTAGGCGTCGGACAACGTGATGAAGCCGAACTCCTGGCTGCTCCACAGCACGATCTCCTCGGCGAGGCGCGAGAGGTGCACCGCCATGACCGAGCAGGCGTACTCGAGGTCGAGCAGGAAGTCGCGGTCGCTCACGGCGTCGAGCGAGTTCTCGATCACGCGCGAGAAACCCAGGAGCCCCGCCGTCATGTGCCGGTCGAGCGGATAGGTGGTGCCAGCGAGCGCTGCCGCGCCGAGCGGCGAGGCGTCGGCGGCGTCGAAGGCCGCGGTAAGGCGCGTGAAGTCGCGCGTGAGCATCCATGCATATGCGAGCAGGTGGTGCGCGAGGAGCACGGGCTGCGCGTGCTGCAGGTGCGTCATGCCAGGCAGGATGGTGTCGCCCGCGGCCTCCGCCGCGTCGAGCAGGGTGCGCCGAAGCCCCAGGTTCGCCTCCATGAGGCGCTTGGCGAGCGCCTTCGCGGCGAGGCGCGTGTCAGTCGCCACCTGGTCGTTGCGCGAACGCCCCGTGTGGAGGCGACCGCCCGCCGGACCGATGCGCCGCGTGAGCTCCGCCTCGATTGCCATGTGGATGTCCTCGTCGGCGATGTCGAAGACGAAGGAGCCGGCGTCGATATCAGCCTCGATGGCGTCGAGCCCCGCGCAGATGGCCTTGGCGTCCTCCTCGGGGATGATGCCCTGCGCGGCGAGCATCTTCGCATGCGCGCGCGACCCGGCGATATCCTGCTTGTACAGCGCCTTGTCAACCGGGAGAGACGCGCCGAACGCCCGCGTCACCGGCGCCGCATCCTCCTCGAACCTACCGCTCCACAGCGCCATCCGCGCCGACCTCCTCGTGCCATCCGCCTCGTCCGCGCGGATGGGTTGAAACGAACACGTCCCCAAATGACCCATCTACATGAGCCCGAGCTGCGCCGCGTGCGCGAACGGCCCGCACGCATGCGTCCACCCCTTGACGGTGTAGACCGCCTCGTGCTCCGTCGGCGCGGGCTCCGCGGATCCGAGCTCTGCGACGAGGGCGCGCGGCCCCTTGCCACCCTGCTCCGTCCACGCCTTGAGCGAGGAGGGAATCGCCTGCGCCTTCGCGATATCGATATCCATGCCGTACATGCTGGCCCCTTTCCGCGGGATGATGATCCTCCAAAGCAATGGCTGCCGGGCTAGAGCGCCGCCGCCTGGGCGACCGCGGGCTCCGCGGCACCGCCCTCGACGACGCCGAACAGCGCCTGCGCGCTCCCGCTCACCGCGTCCTCAGCCTGCGCGAGCTGTGCCTGCTTCATGGCCCAGGTCTTGATGGAGAGCGCCTGGATGTCGATGAAACCCTTCGCGGCCTTCTGGTCGAAGGCGTCGTCGTTGTCGTAGGTGGCGAGCGCCTGGTCGTAGAGGGCGGCGGCGCTGCGGCGTCCCACCACCACGCACGAGCCCTTGTACAGCTTGAGCTTCACCTCGCCGGTGAGCTGCGCCTGCGTCGCGCCCATGAAGGCGTCGAGCGCCTGCTTGAGCGGACTGAACCACCGGCCGTTGTACACCTGGTCCGCCCACGTCTGCTCGAGCCCGAGCTTCATGTGGAGCACGTCGCGCTCCAGGCAGAGGTCCTCGAGCGCCTTGTGCGCCTGGATGATGGCGAGGCCGGCCGGCACCTCATAGCACTCGCGGCTCTTGATGCCCACGTAGCGGTTCTCGATCATGTCGATGCGCCCGTAGCCCGCCGCGCCGGCGATGCCGTTCAGCTGCTCCACGAGCTCGACCAGGCCCATCTGCTCGCCGTTCAGGCTCACCGGCACGCCCGCTTCGAACCCGATCTCCACGTAGGTGGGCTCGTCCGGCGCCTCGGTGGGGTCGACGGTCATCGTCCAGATGTCCGCCGGTGGCTCGTTCCACGGGTCCTCGAGCACGCCCGCCTCGATCGCGCGTCCCCAGAGGTTGTCGTCGATGGAGTACGGCTTGTCGAGGCTCACCGGCACCGGCACGCCGTGCGCCTTGGCGTAGGCGATCTCGTCCGGGCGCATGCCCAGGTCCCACTCGCGCACGGGCGCGATCACCTTGAGCGCGGGGTCGAGCGCCATGATGGAGGTCTCGAAGCGCACCTGGTCGTTGCCCTTGCCCGTGCAGCCGTGCGCCACGGCGGTCGCGCCGTACTTGTGCGCGGCGTCGACGAGGTGCTTGGAGATGAGCGGCCGCGAGAGGGCGGAGAGCAGCGGGTACTTGTTCTCGTACATCGCGTTCGCCGCGATGGCGCAGGTGAGGTACTCGTCGGCGAACTCCTCGCGCATGTCCACGACCTCGCACGCCACGACGCCGAGCGCCTTGGCCTTCGCCTCGATCTTCTCCAGGCCGTCGTGCTCCTGGCCCACGTTGCCGAGCACGCAGATGACGTCGTAGCCGAGCTCCTCCTGGAGCCACTTCACGCAGACGGAGGTGTCGAGGCCACCGGAGTACGCGAGCACGACCTTTTCCTTGGCGGTTTCCTTGTTCATGGGTGCGTCCTTTCAAACAGGGGTGAAGCGGACGAGCCCGTCAAAGGATATGAAGATGTCCGGGGGTATGGGGCAGGCATGGCAAAACCGTAGCGCGTTCGCAGCAGGGCGATATGGGTAGCCCTGGGCGGCACGCTGCCCATACGATGGGACGACGACAAACCTTATCGGGACTCTTGTGCGCGAGATGCGCGGACAGAGACGACCGGTTATCGTCGTCGCGAGATTGCACGCTGGCGTCGCTGCTGGGCGTTGATGGCGCATGCGCCGGGCAGGATGGCGCTCATCGCCATCGCCTCGTATGTCGCCATCGTGTTCTGCACCAGATGCTCCCGTCGCGCGTTGCAATCCCAACTCCGCGAACGGTAGGTGTCGCGGGTTGAACGGTATCCTACCCGATGCCCAAACGCTTTGCCAAGCTAAAGTATTTCGCGATGCATAATGTTTCGAGATTATGAACGAAGGAGCGCGGGCCGCGCTTACCGACGCTGAGCCGCGAGCACGGCATCGATGACCTGCGCCACGCCGCGCTCGTTGTTGGAGGGTGCCACGAAGCGCGCATGCGCGCGCATGTGCTCCTCGGCGTTGGCGACCACGTAGCTGTGCCCCGCGACCTTGAGCATGGGGATGTCGTTGTACGTGTCGCCGAGCGCCATCGCGTCCGCGGGCGACGCTCCCAGGTGCGCGCACAGCCGCTCGAGCCCCTGGCCCTTGTCGACCCACGGGTTCATGATGTCAATCCACATCTTGCCGGCGTTCGTGACCGAGAAGCGCTCGCCCCAGCGGTCGCGGTACGCCTCGGCGTAGACCTCCTCGGCGTCGTGCTCGGGAAAGTAGACCGTGTACTTGTTGACGTCCGCGTCGAGCTCCTCGAGGGAGTCGAGGTAGACGATGTGCTTGTAGAACGTGCGGAAGTAGCTGTCGAAGCACTCGGCGCTCCGGGAGATGAAGCAGGCGTCGAGTCCGCAGACCGTGGGGATGCCGCGGCCGTCCGCAAACGTGAAGGCCAGAAGCTCCTGGTAGGCGGAGACCTCGATGAGGTCCTTGTAGACGAGCTCGCCCCGGTACGAGATGGCGGCGCCGTTGTCCGAGATGAACGCCATATGGTCGGCCACCTCGTCGAACATGGCGCGCAGCGTGTAGCTCGGCCGCCCGCTCGCCGCGCAGAACGTGATGCCCGCCGCATCGAGGGCGCGGATGCGGTCGGGCATGCCGGGCGGCATCGTGCCGTCGTCCGCGAGCAAGGTGCAGTCCATATCCGCCGCGATGACGCGGACGCGGTCGAGTGCGGTATCGTCGAGTACGGTCGCCATAGCTTCCCTTCAACCAGATGCGGTTCCTTCGCGTGCTCGGGTGCCGGAGGTGCTGCGCGAGACGGCAGGTGCGGCGGCCGGGCACCCGGGCACGGGCCGCCGCGCAAACGAGCCTCGCGCGGTGCGGACTACTTCGCGTCCGCCCAGGTCTCGCCGCACGAGACCTCGGCGATGAGCGGCACCTTGAGCGCGACGACGCCCTCCATCTCGGAGCGCACCATGTCAGCGAGCGCCTCGACCTCGTCCAGCGGGCACTCGAAGTCGAGCTCGTCGTGCACCTGCAAGATCATGCGCGCGCGGAAGCCGTCGTCGCGCAGGCGGCGCGCCACGCGGTTCATCGCGATCTTGATGATGTCGGCGGCGCTGCCCTGCATGGGGTGGTTCATAGCCGTGCGCTCGCCGAAGCTCCGCTGCGCGGGGTTGCGCAGCTTGAGCTCGGGGATGGGGCGGCGGCGCCCGAACATCGTCTCGGCGTAGCCCAGGCGCTTCGCCTCCTCGACCGTGCGGTCGAGGTAGGTGCGCACGCCGGGGTACGCGCGGAAGTACGCCTCGATCATCTCGCGCGCCTCCGCGAGCGGGATGTCGAGCGACTGCGACAATCCGAACGCCTGCTGGCCGTACACGATGCCGAAGTTCACGGCCTTCGCGCGGCTGCGCAGCTGGGGCGTGACCTCCTCGACGGGCACGCCGAACACGCGCGCGGCGGTCTCCGCGTGGAAGTCCTCGCCCTCGTTGAAGGCCGCGACCAGGTGCTCGTCGCCCGAGAGGTGCGCGAGCAGCCGGAGCTCGATCTGCGAATAGTCCACCGCCATGAAGACGCTGCCCGGCGCCACCGAGAACGCCGTCTTGACCGTGTGCCCCAGTTCGGAGCGCGTGGGGATGTTCTGCAGGTTGGGGTTGGACGACGAAAGGCGCCCCGTGGCGGTGATGGCCTGGTTGTACGTGGTGTGCACGCGGCCGTCGCCCATCTCGCGCGCGAGCGGCCCCAGCGTGTCGAGGTAGGTCGACTTGATCTTCGTCTTCTCGCGGTACTCGAGGATGAGGCGGACGAACTCGTTGTCGCGCGCGAGCTCCTCGAGCACGCGGGCGTTCGTGGAGTAGTAGCCGCGGTGCGTCTTCTTGAGGCCCTTCGTGGGGAGCCCCATCACGTCGAAGAGGATGTGCGAGAGCTGCATGGGGCTCGAGATGTTGAACGTCTCGTCGCCCGCGAGCTCGCGGATGCGGGCCGCGAGCGCGTCGATCTGCGCCCCGAGCTCGGCGGAGAGCTCGGCCAGGCGCTCCGGCTCGACGTACATGCCCGTGCGCTCCATGATGGCGAGCACGCCCACGAGCGGCATCTCGATGTCGTGGAACACCGCGAGCGATCCCTCGCTCTCGAGCGCCTGCTCGAGTTTGCCCACCACCGCGCGCGACACGACGGCCGAGCGCGCCGCCGCGCTCACGGCGTCCGGCGCGGCGCCCTCCTCCCCCGCCGCCGGGGGAAGCGCGGAGCGCAGGTAGGTGTCCGCGAGGTAGGCCGCGTCGAAGTCGGAGTGCACCGAGTCGAGCAGGTACGCCGCGACCGTGGTGTCAAAGAGGCGCGCGGGGGCTACCGCGAGCGGGTCGTGCGCCTCGGGCAGGGAGGAGTCCACGGGCGAGAGCTCGTGCATGAGCGCCTTCACGTCGGGCGAGGCGAGGCGCGCGCGGTCGAAGAGCAGCAACAGAACCCCCCGGATGAGCCCGGCGGCGCAGTCCGCGCCGTGCTCGGCGGCAACCGCGACGACCTCCGGGGTGGGCGCGGCGGCGCCGTCCGGCTCCTCGAACGAGAGGAGCGCATCGCCTGCGGCCACCCAGAGCGTGTGCGTGAGCCCGAAGAGCGCGCCGGCGGCCTTGTCGTCGTCGATGAGCGCAGCGACCCACTCCCCCGCCTCGATGGCGCCGTCGATGAGCCCGAAGGCCTCCTGCGCGGCGGCCGCGTCGTCCCCGCGCACCGTGAGCACGCGCGGCATCTCGAGCGCGGAGGCAACGGCGCCTCCCGCGTCCTCGCCCAGGAGCGCGAGGAAGCGGTTCTGCATGGACATGATGCCGAGCTCGCCCAGGGTGTCCGAGACGGCCTGGGCGTCGTAGGCCGGGAAGGCCGTGTGCTCGAAATCGAGCTCGACCGGGGCGTTCGTCTGGATGGTCGCCACGCGGCGCGAGAGCAGCGCGTCGTCGATGTGCGCGCGCAGGTTCTCGCCCATCTTGCCCTTGACCTCGTCGGCGTGCGCGATGACCTCGTCGAGCGAGCCGTACTGCGCGATGAGCGCGCTCGCCTTCTTGGGGCCGATGCCGGGCACGCCCGGGATGTTGTCCGAGGTATCGCCCTTGAGGCCGTAGAAATCCGGCACGAGCGCGGGCGTGATGCCGTGGTAGAGGTCCTCGACGGTCTCGGGCGTCATGATCTGCACATCCGAGAGTCCCTTCTTGGTGCCCACGACCTTCACGTGGTCGGTGGTGAGCTGGTACATGTCGCGGTCGCCCGTGATGAGGAGCATGTCGCAGCCGGCCTCCTCGCCCGCGCGCGCGAGCGTGCCCAGGATGTCGTCGCCCTCCCAGCCCTCGGCTTCGAGCACGGGCACGGAGAGGTGCGCGAGAAGCTCCTTCACGCGCGGGAACTGGGCGCGCAGGGCGGGGTCCATGGGCGGGCGCTGCGCCTTGTACTGCGGGAGCATCTCCATGCGCACGCGCGGCTTGCCCTTGTCGAAGGCGACGGCGACGCCGTCCGGGTGGAAGGCGTCGACCATCTTGAGGAACATGTTGAGGAAGCCGAAGATGGCGTTCGTGGGCGTGCCGTCCGGCGCGTTCATGGTGGGCGGCACGGCGTGGAAGGCGCGGTGCATGAGCGAGTTGCCGTCGATGACGGCGAACGTGCGGCGGGCGGCGCCCTCGGGCGCTTGGGCGGTATCTGACATGCGGGGCGTCCTCTCTTTCACGGGTTGGCTCACATCAGTCTACCCCATCACCCGGACATGAGCGCGGCGCGCCCCCTCCCCCGCCGCGAGATGATAAAAAGCGGACAGGCTGGTTTTATCACCAGCCTGTCCGCTTGCATGTATCCGTTGTTGGCAGGGTGGTGCCGCGAGCGCGCTACTTCGTCTTGGGCAGCAGGAAGAGTACCACGCCCGAGATCACGAGCGGCACCACGAGCGCCGCGAACCCCATCGAGAACCCGGCGGCGTCGGCGATGCCCGCGACGACCGTGTTGCCGAACATCGTGCCCGCGAAGCACAGCACGTTCATGGTCGCGTTGGCCGAGGACATCATCGACGGGGCGACGAGGGTGCCCGAGCCGTCGGCGCGCTCGGCGAACGGCAGGTTCAGGATGAGCGTGAACATGAGCGAGGCGAGGAACGTCGAGACGTAGAGGAACACCACGATGACGGCCAGGTTGCTCGACGAGGTCATGAGCCACATCGAGGCGGCCGCGCCCAGGCCGGACACCGTGGCGAGCACGCGCTCGCGCCCGCGGAAGTAGCGGCGCGTGATGGGGTCTGAGACCGCCATCGCGACGCCCATGACCACGGCGTACCCGATAAGGATCATGGTGATGAGCTGGGGGTTCGCCACCATCTCCGCCTGGATGACGGGGATGGTGTCCAGGTAGGACGGCAGCCAGATCATCATGACCATGCTCGCCATGTTGTTGCACAGCAGCGATACGCCGAGCACGATGACCGTCTTGTGCTTCCACGCCGAGAGCAGCGACACCTTCTCCTCGGGAGGCGTGCGCTTGTGCGGCACCACGGCCACCATGAGCACGAACGCCACGATGAAGAAGGCCGCGAGCACGAAGTACGCGAGCTGCCAGCTCTCGTTCACGAGCATCGTGAAGACGGTGTACACGAGGATGGACCCGATGCCCGTCGTGGTGAGGACGATGGCCTGCACGCCCTGGCAGACCTCGGGTTTGAAGCTCTCCACGATGGCCTTCGCCAGGCCGTTGGAATAGCCGGTCTGGCCGATGCCCACCACGAAGCGCGAGAACAGAAGCCCCATGAGCACGCCCGTGGCGCTGCCCGCGGCGGACCCCATGAAGCCCGCGAGCCCGAACGTCGCCGACGAGATGCCCAGCAGCGCCAGGCACGTGGCCATGAACGGCTTGAAGCCGAAGCGGTCCATGATGTAGCCGGAGACGAAGGTCATGATGATGTTGCTCGCGTAGTACATGTTCGTGACGTTCGCGAACTCCGAGGCGCTGTAGCCGAACTGCTCGCGGATGATGGGCGTCGCCACGCCGATGAGCGACTTGTCGATGCTGCACACGAGCCCCACGAAGAACAGGACGAGGAACACGGAGAGCTCTCGTTTGGTCAGTTTGCCGAGCATGCCTTACTCCTTCGGATCGGGATCGCCCGCATGGCGGCGGAGCCAGCCGAGCGCGACGGCCACGTGCGCCGCCACGCCGCACGCCAGCGCGGACTCGTCGAGCACCATCTTGCTGTTGTGCACCGGGGCCCAGCCGGGGGCGCCGACGCCGAGCTGCACGAACGCCGAGGGCACCGCCTGGCTCACGTACGAGAAGTCCTCCGACCCCGCCATGGGCTCGCATCGGTGCACCGCGTCCTCGCCGAGCACGCCGCCGATGAACTCGATCGCCTCGGGCAGGAACTGCGGGTCGTTCTCGGTGGTGGGCATCTCGATGAGGTCGATGTCGCACGTCCCGCGCCAGGCGCGCGCGATGCACTCGGCCATCTCGGGCACGCGGGCGAGCAGGTGGTCGCGGTCGGGCGTGCTGAGCGTGCGCATGTTCGCCTGCAGCACCGCCTCGTCGGGGATGATGTTGGTGAGGGTGCCGCCCGCGAGCGCCCCGATGGAGAACGTCACCATCTTGGAGGGGTCGGCCTCGCGCGTGAACAGCAGGTTGAGCTGGGTGTAGATCTGCGTGGCGATCATGTTGGGGTCGATGGTGAGCTGCGGCTGCGAGCTGTGCCCGCCGCGGCCGCGCACCGTGATGGCCCAGCAGTCCATGGACGAGGTAGACGCGCCGGGGGCGTAGAACACCTGGCCGAGCGGCTTGTCGGGCATGACGTGCAGGGCGAAGGCCGCGTCCACGCGCGGGCTCTCCAAAAGGCCGTCTTGCATCATGAGCGCAGATCCCATGCCCATCTCCTCGCCGGGCTGGAACATGAGCTTGACCGTGCCGGGCAGTTCCTCCTCGTGCTCCTTGAGGATCCGCGCCGCGCCCAGGAGCATCGCCGTGTGCGCGTCGTGCCCGCAGGCGTGCATGGCGCCCGCGCGCTCCGAGGAGAACGGCAACCCCGTCTCCTCGTCCATGGGCAGCGCGTCCATATCGGCGCGGAGCAGGATGCACGGGCTCCCGGAGCCGATCGTGGCCACGATGCCGGTCGTCTCCTCGTAATGGCCGTAGCCGCCGCGCTCGTAGAGGTCGATCGTCTCCTGCGGGATGGCGCCGCCGCACGGGCGCCAGGCGATGCCCATCCCGTCCAGGGCGCGCCCCACATACGCGGCCGTGTCCGGGGTCGCAAAGCCCACCTCGGGGCACCGGTGCAGGGCGCGGCGGTCTTGGATCGCGTCGTCCAGGACGCCCTCCGCCGCCGCTCGTATATCAAACATGGAAGCTCCTCTCACAAGGCGCCCCGCCTGGCCGACGCATGCGCGCGGGAAGACGGGGCACGGGACAGGCTTAGAAGCGCAGGGACAGGCAGGAGAGGCCGCCGTCGACCTTGCGGTACTCGGAGGTGTCGACCACGAGCGTCTTATAGCCCAGGTCCTGGACCGCCTTGAGCACGGTCGGGTAGCCCTCGGCCACGATGACGGTGCCGTTCACCCAGATGCAGTTCGCGCCGTAGGCCTCCTCCTCGGGCACGACGATCTTGTTGTACTGGGCGAAATCCGGCTTGTCGATGAACTCGCCCGAGACGAGCATGTTGCCGTTCTCGATGTAGTTCACGCCGGTCTTGAGGTGCAGCACCTCCTCGAGCGGCACCTCGGAGCCCTCGAGGCCCCAGCCCTCGAGGATCTCGATGAACTGGCGGATGCCCTCCTCGTTCGTGCGTGCGGAGCGGCCGACGTAGAAGTGGTCGCCCACCATCATGACGTCGCCGCCCTCGAGGGTGCCGGGAGCCTCGATGCGCTTCACGTGCTCGTCGTCGAAGAAGCGGCGGACGACCGGCTCGATGGCCACCTTCTCGCCGTTGCGGGTGGCCGCGCCGGGGTTGGTGATGATGGCGCCGCAGCGGGTGATGACCGCCGGGTCCTCGACGAAGCAGCTGTCCGGGTACTCCTCGAGCGCCGGCAGCACCGTCACGTCGACGCCGCACTGCTCGAGCGCGTGCTCGTAGTCGTAGTGCTCCTCGATGGCGCGCTCGTAGATGGGCTGGCCGAGCTCCGGGGCGCTCGTGATGCCCTGGCTGAGCGAGCGGCCGGGACGACGGATGATGACGTGGCTGAACTTGGTCATGGTTCCTCCTTTAGGTTCGGAGCGAGCGGGGCCTCGCCCGCCCGCCGCATGGGGACTACGGTACGCCCGCGCGCAGGGCGCGGCGCTCTTTTGCATATTGTATACAATTTATTAACAGAGGCGCATAGTTTCCGGTGAACGGTCGCGGGCGCCGCGGCAGCGCGCAGCCCCTATACTGGAAGGATGGATCATCACGGATAAGGAACGCCCATGGAAGCCATCCGTCGCCCGCTCAAAGACCATGTATACGAGCACATCGCCCATCAGATCGATGCGGGGGCGCTCTCCGCGGGCGACCGCGTGAGCGAGCAGGCCATCAGCGACGCCCTCGGCGTGTCGCGCACGCCGGTCCGCGAGGCCCTCATCGAGCTCGCCTGCGACGGCTACCTCGACAACATCCCCCGCCGCGGCTTCCGCGTGCGCGGCTTCGACCGGCAGAGCGCGCGGGAGGTCTTCGAGATCATCGGCCCGCTCGACGGGCAGGCAGCGTTTTTGGCCTGCCCGCGCCTCGAAGACGAGGATTTCGCGCAGTTCCGCTTCCTCATCGACTCCATGGACGCCGCCATCGGGCGCGGGCTCGTGAGCCGCTACGACGACCTGCAGCGCGAGTTCCATCACACCTACGCGCTGCGCAGCGGCAACGAGCGGCTCGTCGGGCTGCTCCGGCAGTTCGAGCGCTGCTTCATCAAGCACGGGTACGAGACGGTGGACGAGCCCACCGGGCGCGCGCTCCTGCAGCAGGCGAACGACGAGCATCGGCGCATCCTCGCACTGCTCGAGGCGCGCGACGCGGCGGGCGCGCGCGACTATATCCGCGACGTGCACTGGAGCGTCGAGAACGCCCCCTTCACCGCCTGGTAGTCACATGATAAAAAGCAGACAGGCTGGTTTTTATCATTGGACGACATGATAAAACCCAGCCTGTCTGCTTTTTATCAAAACGAGCGCCGCCGGCACACGGGCACCGGCGGCGCGATGCGTGCGTCAGGCTACGCGGCGAGGCGGCGCAGCGCATCGACGAGCAGCTCGTAGAAGCGCTCGAACGACGCGAGCTCCAGGTGCTCGTCGGGCGTGTGGACGTCCGAGAGCGTGGGGCCGACGGCGATGGCGTCCAGCCCGGGCAGCGCCTCGGCGAACAGGCCGCACTCGAGGCCGGCGTGGATGGACTCGATGCGCAGTTCCTTGCCGAAGAGCTCGCGGTAGCTCTCCTGGAAGACCTCGCGCACGTGCGAGTGCTCGGTATAGCTCCAGCCGGGGTACTCGTTCTCGAACACCGCGTCGAAGCCGAAGGCGTCGGCGAGCGTGCGGATGCGCTCCTTGACATCCTCCTGGAGCGAGGTGATGGACGAGCGGGGCGAGAGCAGGAACTTCACCTGGTCGGCCTCGGTGGCGACCACGCCGATGTTCGACGAGACCTCGACCGAGCCGTCCGCCGCGACGTTGCGGCGCATCACGCCGTTCGGAGCGAGGCGCAGCGCGCCCACGAACGCGCGCGCGTCAGCGTCGCTCATCACCTCGGCCCCCGCATCGTCCACGACCTCGATCGCGCAGGTGAACCCGGGGTCGAAGACCTCGAGCTCGGCGGTGACGGCGTCGACCATGCCCTGCGCGACGTCGGCGGCGGCGTAGGCCTCCGCGGCGTCCACGTACATGAGCACCGCCGTGCTCTCGCGGTTGATGGCGTTGTCCTTCGTGCCACCGTCGATGCTCACCAGGTGCGGCGCGCCCGTGCGCATGAGCTTCTCGATGATGCGCGCCATGATGAGGTCGCCGTTGCCGCGCTCGCGGTCGATGTCCTGACCGGAGTGGCCGCCCTGCAGGCCGGAGATCTCGAGCGTGAGCGACGCGCCATGGAAGGGCTCGCGGGTCACGGCGCGCGTGAGCGTCGCCACCACGCCGCCGGCGCACGACACGGTCGCCACGCCCTCCTCCTCGGAGTCGAGGTTCACCATGATGCGCGCGTCGATCTGCGACTTGTCGAGCGTCTCGGCGCCCACGAGGCCGGTCTCCTCGTCCGTGGTGAACACGCACTCGAGCGCCGGGTGCACAAGGGCGTCGTCGTCGAGCACGCACATCATGAGCGCCACGGCCACGCCGTTGTCCGCGCCGAGCGTCGTGCCGTTCGCGGAGAGCACGCCGTCGTTCACCACGAGGTCGATGCCGTCGTGCTCGAAGTCGTGCTCCACGCCGGCGCGCTTGTCGCACACCATGTCGATGTGGCCCTGTAGCATGACGGCCGGCGCGTCCTCGGCGCCCGCGCTCGCGGGCTTCTTGATGATGACGTTATACACATCGTCCTGGTAGACCCACAGCCCGCGCTCCTTCGCGAACGCGACGAGGAAGTCGCTGATGCCCTTCTCGTTGCCCGACCCGCGCGGGATGGCGCAGATGTCCTCGAAGAAGTGGAAGAGCTTCTCGGGCTGGTAGCCGGTGATCTTATATTCCATTATTCCTCCTTGCGTACCCGTGATCCCGCGCGCTACGGGCGCGTTCACGCACACTGAACACGTACTTGCATACCCATCATGCCAGATGCGCATGCGCGGGGCGCATGCAAATGGTGCCAACGGCCGGCGCCCATCCGGAAACGGTCACAAGTATGCACACAGCGAGAAAAAATATGCAAGATGTGCGCGGCGCGGGGCGCCTTTGAGGGGCGCTGCCCCTGTTCGAGCCTCGATACTGTGTGGGATGCGCGACCCTGTGAGTAGCCGCGCCCAAAAGCCGGCAAAACCGCAGGATTCGCGTGGGCGCAACGCGGGTCTACCCGGCACATCCGAGATCCCACACAGTATCGAGGCTCGAACGTGCGCGCGACCCCACTCTGGAGCGCGGCGCCTGTCCCCCGTCTCACGTTTCTCCGCCCCGGCACCGTGCTACCATGGCACAGGCAGCTACCCACCGAGGAAAGGACCCGACCATGGAACGTCCCTGCGCATGGAAGGCGTACACGCCCGACGCGCTCGCCGAGCTCGAGCAGCTCTGCGGCGAGTACCGCGCGTTCATCAGCGAGAACAAGACCGAGCGCGAGTGTGTGCGCGCGAGCGTGGCGCTCGCCGAGGCAGCGGGCTATCGCGACCTCGAAGCCGTCCGCGCCGAGGGCGGAGCCCTCAACCCGGGCGACAAGGTCTACGCCGTGAACCATAACAAGTCCCTCATGCTCGTGAACCTGGGCACCGAGCCCATGGAGCGGGGCATGAACATCCTGGGCGCGCACATCGACTCCCCGCGCCTCGACCTCAAGCAGAACCCGCTCTACGAGGCCGGCGACATGGCCTACCTCGACACGCACTACTACGGCGGCGTGAAGGCCTACCACTGGGTCGCCACCCCGCTCGCGCTCCACGGCGTCGTGTGCAAGAAGGACGGCACCACGGTCGAGGTCTGCGTGGGCGAGGATCCCGCCGACCCGGTGTTCTGCATCTCCGACCTGCTCATCCACCTCGCGGCCGACCAGATGAAGAAGCCCGCCGCCGAGGCCGTCGACCATGAGAACCTCGACGTCATCGTGGGCGGCAAGCCCGTCGTGATCGAGGGCGACGAGGAGCAGAAGGAGCCCGTGAAGCAGCTCTTCCTGAACATCCTTTCCGAGAAGTACGGCATCGACGAGGAGGACTTCCTCTCCGCCGAGATCGAGGTCGTGCCCGCCGGCGCCGCGCGCGACATGGGCTTCGACCGCTCCATGATCTTGGGGTACGGCCAGGACGACCGCGTGTGCGCCTACACCTCGCTCGCCGCGCAGCTCGCGGTGCCGCAGGTGACCCGCACCGCCGTCACCCTCCTCGTGGACAAGGAGGAGATCGGCTCCGTGGGCGCCTCGGGCATGACGAGCCGCTTCTTCGAGAACACCGTGGCCGAGGTCATGGAGCTCGCGGGCGAGTCCGGCGAGCTGCGCCTGCGCCGCGCGCTCGCGAACAGCCGCATGCTCTCCTCCGACGTGTCGGCCGGGTTCGACGCGCTCTACGCCGACCGCTTCGAGAAGAAGAACGCCGCAATCATGGGGCGCGGCCTGTGCTTCAACAAGTACACCGGCTCGCGCGGCAAAGCCGGCTCGAACGACGCCGACGCCGAGTACCTCGCGCTCGTCCGCGACATCATGGACGAGGCCGGCGTGGCGTTCCAGACCTGCGAGCTCGGCCGCATCGGCGCGGGCGGCGGCGGCACCATCGCCTACATCCTGGCAGAGTACGGCATGGACGTCATCGACTCCGGCGTGGCCGTGCTCTCCATGCACTCGCTGTGGGAGGTCACGAACAAGGCCGACGTCTACGAGGCGTACAAGGGCTACCAGGCGTTCATCACGCGCGCGTAACGCCCTCTCGACATAGGGGCGAGGAGCCCCCGGCCTTTCCCTTTGCTCGCGCGCTTCGCGCAAGCTCGCGCAGGGAAAGGCCGGGGGCTCCCGCATAGCGGTAGCCGTAGCTGCTGAAGAGAACGCCTGGTTGCCCTTCGGGGTACGGGAACTAAGGCTAGAAGGGCATGACGAACTTCACGTGGGTGCGGGTCATGCCGTGGTTCTCGTAGAAGCGGTGGGCGTCGTGGCGGCGCGCGTTCGAGGTGAGCTCGATCTGCTCGCAGCCGGCATCGCGCGCAGCCTCGCAGGCGCGGGCGAACAGCGCCCCGCCGATGCCGCCGCTCCGCGCGGTCTCGTCCACCACGAGCTCCATGATCTCGGCGATGTCGGCCGCATGGTGCAGCTGCCCCTCGATGCGCATGTTGATGAAACCGAGCACACGCGCCTCGGTGTCGTCGGACACGTAGACGAACGCGTGCTGGCCGGGCGCCGCGAGCTGCGCCCCGAAGATCGCATCGAACGGTTCCCGCGGCAGCTCGCAGTCCTCGAGCTGGCACATGAGCCCGTACACGGCATCCGCATCGTGCGCGGTGACCGAACGAATCATAGGAACCCCTTCCTCGATGCCCGGCGCAGCACCGGGCCCCTTCCCCTCACATGCATCCCGCGCGGGCGCGCCCCGACGCGCCCTCCCGCCTACCGCTCAGGACGCTCCGCGCGCCAGCGGCCGTCGCCGAGGCCGGCGCGAATCAGGTGCAGAGCCATCGCGCCGAAGACGACGATCGCGACGATGAAGATCGGCGAGCCCTTGCCCACGAGGAACACCATCACGGCATATAGGACGCCGAACGCGCAGAAGAGCGCACCCAGAAAGCAGCCGATGCGCCGAAGCCACGTGGGCACCGTCCGCGCGGGCTTCTGCGCGGACTCGAGCTCGCCGCCCGCGCTCCCCGCTCGCTTCGCCCGCTTGTCCGCGTTCTTCGCCATGCATAACTCCTTGCGCGAAATGAATATCGCCATCACTATACCCTGCGCCAGGCGGCATCGCTACAGAAAGCTCTGGGAACGGCCGCTCGCCGGGGGCGTGCGCGCGGCGCGCCCGTTTCGCCGAAAGCCGCCGCGGGTACAACACACGTCGTATGAACGCCGCATACGGGAAGGAGCTCCCATGAAGGTCATGCTCGTGAACGGAAGCCCCCACAAGTCGGGGAGCACGAACCGCGCGCTCGAGGAGGTCGCGCGCACGCTGGAAGCCGAGGGCATCGAGGCCGAGATCTTCTGGATCGGCCGCAAGCCCGTGGGCGGCTGCGTCGCCTGCGAGGCATGCAGCCGCCTGGGGCGCTGCGCCTTCGATGACGTGGTGAACGAGTTCAGGCCGCTCGCCGCCGAGGCGGACGGCTTCGTGTTCGGCGCGCCGGTGCACTACGCCCACGCGGCCGCATCGCTGCTGGGGTTCATGGACAGGCTCTTCTACGCGAACGGCCGCGCTGGCACGGAGGACGTCCTCGCCTATAAGCCGGCGGCAGCCGTGGCGAGCGCCCGCCGCGCGGGCACGACCTCTGCGTTCGACGACATCAACAAGTTCTTCACCATCAAGGAGATGCCCGTCGTGAGCTCGCGGTACTGGAACAACGTCCACGGCAACGTCGCTGAGGAGACGGAGCAGGACGCCGAGGGCCTCTGGACGATGCGCCAGCTCGGCCGCAACATGGCGTGGCTCCTCAAGTGCATCGAGGCCGGGCGCGCCGCCGGCATCGAGGCGCCCGCGCGCGAGGCGGGGCAGGCCACGAACTTCATCCGGTAGCGCTCGGCGCGCCGGCCGCGGCGCGGGCGCACCTCCTAGGAGACGTACTCGTCCAGGAAGGCGAAGATCGTCTGGTAGTACAGCTCCGGGTCGACGTCCGAGCTCGCGCCGTGGCCGGCGCCGTCGACGATCAGGAGCTCCTTCTCGCCGTCGTAGGCGTCATAGAGCTCCTCGCCCATGTAGGTGGGCACGTAGTCGTCCGCGCCGCCGTGGATGAAGAGGATGGGCAGCTCGCAGGTCGCGAGCGCCGCCTCGGCGTCGGCGTCGGAGAAGAAGAAGCCGTAGCGCGCGGCGCACACGAGGTTCGCCGCCGGCAGGAACGGGAACTCGGGCAGGCCGAAGCGCTCCTGGAGCTGGTCGGTGAACATGGCGTAGGCGCTCGTGTAGCCGCAGTCCTCGACGACGGCCACCACGTTCTGGGGCAGGTCGTCCTCGCCCGACGCCATGAGCACCGTCGCCGCGCCCATGCTCTCTCCGTAGAGCACGATCTCGGCCTCGGGGTCGCGCGCGCAGATCTCGTTCGCCCAGGCGACGACGTCGCGCTTCTCGAGGTAGCCCATGGAGAGGAAGTCGCCCTCGCTGTTGCCGCGGCCGCGCTCGTCCGGGGTGAGCACGTTGTAGCCCGCCTCCACGAAGGGCACGATCGCGGGCGCGATGTCGCGATGGTCGACCGTGTAACCGTGCACGGCGAGCACGTAGCGGTGCGTGGGCTCGTCCGCCGGGTACAGCTGCGCCCACAGCTCGAGGCCGTCCTCGTTCTCGATCGTCCACGCGTCGAGCTCGCGGCCCTGCACCCACGCGTCATAGGTCTGCTGCGCCTCGGTGTCCTGCACGCCCGTATAGGGCTCGCCGTTCATGGAGCCGAGCGTGCCGTCGTCGTTCACCGTGAGCGCGTAGTCGACGAGGTAGTTCCCCGCGAAGCCGGAGATCCCCACGAAGGCAACCACCAGCACGATTGCAAGCCCGATGAGGACGCGCTTGAGCACGCGATGCCCGTTCCCGCCGGTTCGTCCCATATCCGCACCTTTCCCCCAACGCCGAAACGGGCCGCGATCCTCCGCGCCCGCCGCCGGCTCGATGTACACAGGTTGACGAATCTAACATAATCGTCAAGATACAATCGACGGCAACGGGCGATGCGCGGAAGAACCACAACCCGCTTCATGCTGGGGCGCGGGCGGCGCGCCCACCGCTCGATGGGCGCGCCTGCCTTACGCCGGATACGCGTCGTCGGTGACGGGCTCGAGCCACTCGTTCGAGCAGTTCTCGCCCGGGGCCTCGAAGGCGATGTGGCTGAACCAGCTATCGCGCGCGGCGCCGTGCCAGTGCTTCACGCCCGCGGGGATCACGACGACGGTGCCGGGCGTGAGCTCCTGCGGCTCCTTGCCCCACTCCTGGTACCAGCCGCGGCCGTCCACGCAGATGAGGATCTGGCCGCCGCCCTTGTCGGCGTGGTGGATGTGCCAGTTGTTGCGGCACCCCGGCTCGAAGGTCACGTTGGCGAGCGCCACGCCCGCCTCGGGGCCGGTCAGTGCGTTGAGGTACGACTGGCCGGTGAAATACTGCGCATACGCGTCGTTGGGGTTGCCGAGGCCGAACATCGGCGTGAAATCGGTCTGCTCGCTCATGTTTCTCTCCTCTTCTTGGTTTGCTCTTCGGTGTCGTGGGCGCTACTGCGCGGCGTTGTCCACGCACGTGAGCGCGTTCAGGCTGCGCGGGTACCCGATGTAGGGCACCATCTGCGAGACCACGCGGTACAGGAAGTCCTTGGTGCGGCCGAGGTTCAGGTTGCCCGCGGCGTGCGCCGTGACCTGGGGCTCGCAGCCGCCCTGCGCGGCGATGTAGCAGAAGGTCACCATCTCGCGGTCACGGTCGGACAGGCCGCCGCGCGTGTAGTAGTCGCCGAAGCAGTTCTCCGCGAGCCAGCGGTTGATGTGGGCACGCTCCGCAGGGCCCGTCTCCCAGCTCGCGCGCATGCCCTCGCCGAAGTACTCGACCTGCTTCTGGTTGCCCGCGTCGCGGCGCGTCTCGAGGGTGGTCGTGCCCTGCGGCTCGAGCGGGAGCTCGATGGCGTGCTCGGCGAGCACCTCGTTGAGCGCGCGCAGGAACGGGCGCACGCGACCGATGCCCAGGTAGGCCGTGGCCTGGTAGACGACCTCGCGCGCCTCGATGGGCGTCACGCCGTCGTCGAGCGCGTCTGCGAGCTGCACGGAGAACTCGTCCACGCTCTGGCAGCCCAGAAGCGCGGCCAGGATCACCAGGTGGCGCTCGCGCGCGGGCAGCTCCGCAGCAGGCTCGCCCGGCACCTCGGCGCCCGCGAAGTACGCGAACCGCTCGGCGAACTCCGGGTCGGTCCGCTCGAATTCAACCATGTCTGAAGTCAGCGACATCTCGTCTTCCTCTCTCGCTTCATGCCCATCCGATAGACCGTCGCGCTGCGTCGGCGCCAGCCGCCCAGGTACCGCTATGCGCGCAGGAACGCCTGGTCGTGCGCCGGCACACCGGCGTCATCGCTCAGGTAGCGCTCCGCGCGCATGTGCAGGTCGTACTTGTCGCGCAGCTCGGCGATCTTCGCCATCATGGGCGAGGCGTGGTGCTCGTCGAGCGCGGCCTGATCGCGCCAGGAATCGATGAGCAGCACCGTCTCGGGGTCGTCGAGCGGCTGGAAGTAGCGGTAGCAGAGGTTGCCCTCACGCGCACGGATCTGGTCGGCCGTGCCCGTCGCCTCCATCTCCTCCGCGAACTTGCGCGCGGCACCGTCCTTGCCCGTGTAGTACAGGTTCATCGTGATCGCCATGTCTGCCATCCCCTCTCTGCGCCCTGGTTGCTGTGCTGATGCCCCCCGGACGAGCGCTCTCTCCGCGACGGATCGATGCCCTAGGCCACGGCACCGCGCGCCCAGCCGGCGGCGTTCGATGTGCTCAGGAGCGCGCCGCGCTGCCAGGACACGGCCGGGTACTTCCGCGCGAGGCTCCGCTCTGCCCCGCCGACGCCCGACCCGCCCGAAGTCGCGAACGGGATGAGCGTCTTGCCGGAGAGGTCGTACTGCTCAAGGAAGGTGTCCACGATCGCCGGCTCGTGCCCCCACCAGATGGGGAAGCCCACGAGCAGCGTGTCGTACGCACCCATGTCGCGCACCGCGCTCGCGACGGCGGGGCGGATGGACGCATCATGATCCTCGCGCGAACTGCGGCTGCCGGGATCGTTCCAGTTGAGGTCCGCCGCCGTGTAGGGCTCCGCGGGAACGATCTCGAACAGGTCCGCTCCGATGGCGCGGGCAACCTCCTCGGCAACCCGCTTGGTCACGCCGCTCGCAGAGAAATATGCGACGAGCGTCTTCGATCCGGTCATAGGTTCCTCCTCACTCGAAACGGGCACCCGCGCGCCCCGGCTACTCCGCGCGCAGGCTCTCCTCGAACACCCGGACGACCTCGTCGCGCGTGAGCGCGTGGTAGCCGCCCTGCATGACAAGCGTGCTGTCGGCCAGGCCCTCGAGCATGTCCTCGGTGGCGCCGAGCTCGGAGATGCTCATCACGCAGCCGATCTCGCGCATCCAGGCCTCCATGGCGTCGAGGCCGGCGGCGGCGAGCTCCTCCTCGGTCTTCCCCGCCGCCTCGACGCCCCACACGGCGGTCGCGAAGCGCGCGAACTTCGCCAGCCCGTAGGGCATGACGAGGCGGTAGTACGGCAGCGCCACCGCGGCGAGCGTCATGCCGTGCGTGGCGTCGGTGTGGGCTCCCACGGCCTGGCCGAGCATGTGCACCTCCCAGTCCGTGGTCTTGCCGCAGGCCACGAGCGTGTTGAGCGCCCAGGTAGCGCACCACATGATGTTCGAGCGCGCCTCGTAGTCCTCCGGGTTCTCGACGGCGATGCGGCTCGCATGCACGAGCGAGCGCATGAGGCCCTCGGAGAGGTAGTCGCTCGTGTTGTCGTCCTCACCCGAGAAGTACTGCTCGGTGATGTGGTTCATGATGTCGAAGATGCCGGCGACCATCTGGTACCTCGGCAGGGTGTAGGTGAACTCGGGGTTGAGCACCGCGAACTTGGGGAACACGTCAGGGTTCGCGAAGACGTGCCCCACCTTCATCTTCGCCTCGTGGTTGGTGATGACCGATCCGCAGTTCATCTCGGAACCGGTGCCCACCATGGTGAGGACGGATCCCACAGGGACGACCGGGCAGGTGGGCTCATCGAAGTCGACCCAGTACTTCTGCCAGGGATCGACGTCCTCGGGCAGGTTCACCGAGACGGCCACGCCCTTGGCGTAGTCGATGCACGAGCCGCCGCCCACCGCGAGAATGAAGTCCACGTGGTTCTCGCGAGCGATCTTCACGCCCTCGTAGAGCTTCTCGACCGTGGGGTTCGGCATGACGCCGCCGTCCTCCACGACGGTCTTGCCGGCGGCCTCGAGCGCGGCCATCACCTGGTCGTAGATGCCGTTTCGCTTGATGGAGCCGCCGCCGTACACGAGCTGCACCACCGGGCCGTACTGCTTGAGCTCGTCGGCGAGCATGGCCATGGCGTCCGTGCCGAAGATGAGCTTGGTGGGGTTCTGATACGTGAAGTTGCCGAGCATGACCTGTCCTTTCGATCGATTGGTTCCTGCTAGTGAACGCGTGCGCACCACTTGTCACCTCGAGGCTTCCACCGAGCGGTACCCTAAACGGATAAGCAACGTTGCGTTACTTGACACTGCTTAATATAAGAAACGCTACGTTACTTGTAAAGTATTTTATTTTCTGAACGTTATCTACATAGAGATTTTCGTGCACGCCGTTACTTCTGGTATAGTGCAGGCTATCCGGAAAGGTGGAAGGACATGTCGGAATTCATTCGCGCCCGCAGCGACGAGCAGAAAGCCCAGCGCCTGGCTGAGGTCAAGGCGGCCGCGCGCAAGCAGTTCGCCGAAAAGCCGTATCACGAGATCACGCTCACCACGATTGCCGAAGAGCTCGGCTGGTCGCGCGCGAACCTCTATAAGTACGTGAGCACCAAGGAGGAGATCTTCCTGCTCCTCGCGGGCGACGCCTGCGCGGACTACTTCGACGCGCTCTTCGCCGCCCTGCCGGAGGGCTGCGGCTTCTCGGCGGCCACGGTCGCGGAGGTCTGGGCGGGCATCGCCAACGCGCACCAGGAATACTTCCGCCTGGGCGACCTGCTTTCCACCATCATTGAGACGAACGTGACGGTCGAGCGCCTCGCCGCCTTCAAGCAGGGCTACTACCAAAACGTCGACGCCATGGCGGAGCGCCTGCCCCGCATCCTCGACATCAAGCCGCGCGACGTCGAGCGCCTGCTGCTCGCCGTGTACTACCACGCCACGGGGCTCGTAAGCGGCTGCTGGAAGAACCCGCTCATCGCCCAGGCACTCGAGCAGATCGGCCGGCCGCGCCCCAAGATCGATTTCCGCGCCGAGATGCGCGAATTCATCGGGATGTGCATCGAGTACTACACCGCCTAACACCACCGCCTACCAAAACGAACAGCCTTTGAGGGGATAGTTCCTTCATTTATCCCTAAGTTCCGGTAATGTACAAGGGAAGCAGTTCAAGCATGCTAGGAGGTTTATATGCATGAGTGTAGGAAATGCCATGCGATATTCGATGGGGATACCTGCCCCCAATGCGGGGCTAAGGTAAGCGATATTGAGACCCCCCCCCGGATGAGTTGAGCCCTTCGGAACAATCAAGCACCGCTGAGGAGCAAATTCCCTCTGACGCGCCGGATCAGAACATGGCTGATGGTTCAAGCGATTCGCCATCCACCGAGTGTCTCTCCGATCCTAAAGATACCCCTGGCAACGAAGGTCGCAGCTCGGAACATGAGAATGATGCGGTTGCTCAGGATGCGGAAAGCGCAGGAGTCGCAGACGGCGACGATCCTAAGACTTCAAAACCAAAAGATCCTAAGAAGTCAAAGAAACGCACTGCGATAATTTGCGCTCTCGCCGCAGTAATAATCGTTGTATTCCTTTTTTCCACTCATATCATCTGCTTCCATGACTGGCAAGACGCCACTTGCACCGAACCAGAAACCTGCAGTATCTGTGGGAGAACTCAAGGCGAGCCATTGGGTCATGCCTGGTCGGCGGCGACCTGCACCAAACCGAGAACATGCAAAGTCTGCGGCGCAACCGAGGGCGTTGCGCTGGGTCATGATCCAATTGGCGTAACATGCACTGAGGATGGAACCTGCTCTAGATGCGGTGCAACAATAAAAGCAACAGGACACCGCTGGACAGACGCAACTTGTACCGAACCAAAAACCTGCCTGACTTGTGGGGCAACGGAGGGGGAGCCTCTCGGACATACCACTTCAAACGGTATATGCGAGCGCTGCGGCAAGGAGATCTACTCAACACAAAGCGGCTCGGGAGATCAAGTTGTTTCCGGCATCTCGACCGGTAGCGATATATACCGAGTGCATTTTACAAATGAGGGTTCAAGCAATTTTGCCGTATGGGCTTATGACTCAACTGGCTCGCGCGACCTACTTGTTAATACCATCGGCGGCTATGATGGGAGAACGCTTCTCCTCGGCACGGAACCTTATTCTTTTGAAATCACCTCGAGTGGAAACTGGACATACACCATAGAACCGCTTGGCACGACGCAGCAAACGTCCTTTTCTGGATCGGGTGATTATGTGACCGATATTTTCCCAGCAACCAGCGGCTCTTGGCATTTTACACATGACGGATCGAGCAACTTCTCAGTCTGGGTCTATACAACCGATGGTCGCGACCTGCCCGTTAATACAATCGGCTCCTACGACGGAACCAAGATGCTGTCCATCCCATCTGACAGTAATGCATTTTTTGTCATTACCGCAGATGGTAACTGGTCAATAGAGCCAGTATCCTGATTTCCAGAAGATTATCTTTCAACCTGTAACGTCCATTCGATTAGTTGAACAGATGCGATGTAAAACGACGCGGTATGAGAACGTAATTCTCATACCGCGTCCCTTGTCCACCCGACTCGAGCAGATCGGCCGGCCGCGCCCCCAGATCGACTTCCGCGCCGAGATGCGCGAATTCATCGGGATGTGCATCGAGCACTACGTAAAATAACCCCAGGGGTTTTTCTACATCAGAGGGGTCGTAAAACGTTCGGGCCTCGATACTGTGTGGAAATCCGCATAGGCGCGATATACGGGGTCTTCAGCTCGCTGCGGCCTGCGAAAACGCCCTCGAAATCCCGCGGCTACTCGCCATGTCGCGAATCCCACACAGTATCGAGGCTCGAACGGCCGCACGTAAAATAACCCCAGGGGTTTTTCTACATCAACGGCGGGAGGCCCCGCCCGCAGCCAGCACCGCGAACGGGGCCTCCCCGCACGGAGGAAGGAACGGGCGCGCGTTGCCCGCGCACCCGGGACACCAAGGTCAGCACGCCGAAGCGCCCGCGCTACTCGAGGTTCTCCTCGGTCTCCTTGCTGAAGAAGTGCAGCGCGCCGCCACCGAAGGAGAACGCGATCTGCTCGCCGGGGTTCAGGATGAGCGGCCTGCCCTCGAGGCTCGTGGTCTGCGCGACGATGATGCTGTCGTGGCCGTACACGTTCACGTGCAGGTTGATGGAGCTGCCCATCATCTCGGTCACGTCGACGGTGCCGGCGAGCACGTTCTCGCCCTCCTCGAGCAGCGAGATGTCCTCGGGGCGCACGCCGAGCGTGATGGGCTGCGAATCGACGCCCTTCGCGGCGAGCGCGGCCTGCTTCTTCTCCGACGGCGTGATGACGGCGTCGCCGATGCGCACCTTGTACGAGCTGCCGTCGCGCTCGAGCTCCGCGTCGTAGAAGTTCATCTGCGGCATGCCGATGAAGCCGGCCACGAAGAGGTTCGCCGGGTGGCTGTAGACCTCCTGCGGGGTGCCGATCTGCTGCACCATGCCGTCCTTCATGACCACGATGCGGTCGCCGAGCGTCATGGCCTCGGTCTGGTCGTGCGTCACGTACATGAAGGTCGTGTTGATGCGCTCGCGCAGCTTGATGATCTCGGCGCGCATCTGGTTGCGCAGCTTCGCATCGAGGTTCGAGAGCGGCTCGTCCATGAGGAGCACCTTGGGCTCGCGCACGATGGCGCGGCCGATGGCCACGCGCTGGCGCTGGCCGCCGGAGAGTTCCTTGGGCTTGCGGTCGAGGTACTGGGTGATGCCGAGGATCTTCGCCGCCTGCTCGACCTTCGCGTAACGGTCCTCCTTGGACATCTTGCGGAGCTTCAGGGGGAAGGCCATGTTGTCGCGGACGGACATGTGCGGGTAGAGCGCGTAGTTCTGGAAGACCATGGCGATGTCGCGGTCCTTGGGCGCCACGTCGTTCATGAGCTTGCCGTCGATGTAGAGCTCGCCGCGGGTGATCTCCTCCAGGCCGGCGACCATGCGCAGCGTGGTGGACTTGCCGCAGCCCGAGGGGCCGACGAGCACCACGAACTCGCGGTCGGCGATGTCGAGGTTGAAGTCCTCGACCGCAAGGACGCCCTCGTCCGTCACCTTGAGGTTCGGGCCCTTCTTGGTGCCGTCCTGCTTCTTGGGGGCGGGACGCTTGCCGCCCGCATGGGGATACACCTTCTCGATGTGCTTCAGGTTCACTTCTGCCATGGTCTGTTCCTCCTCAAAGACCGTATGTCCTCGTTCTTCCTCACGTGCCGCGCGGGCGCAGCCGCGCCCTTGTTACCGCGGCTCCGGCAGCCGCTCGTAGAGCTCCATCTGCCGGTGCAGCCGCCGGGCGAGCTCGGGGGTCGTATACCCCGGCAGCGCGCGCCAGCACCAGTTGCCGCCGAGCGTCGAGGGCGTGTTGATGCGCGCTTCGCCCCCGAGCCCGAGCACATCGGGCATCATGGCGATCGCCGTATCGGCCACGCTGGACCAGATAGCGCGCATCATGCCCCACCCCTCCCCTTCCTCAGGGTCGAGGTGCAGGTACTCGCGGGCGAGCGCCACGTCCGCCGGGTCGGCCGACTCGAGCCAGCCGAGGGCGGTGTCGTTATCGTGCGTGCCCACATATGCCACACAATGGCGCGTGTAGGCATGCGGCTGGTAGACCCTGCCCCCGCCGTCGCGGCTGTCGAAGGCGAACTGCAGCACCTTCATGCCGGGGCAGCCCGTGTACTCCAGCAGCTCGTAGACCGACGGCGTGAGGAAGCCCAGGTCCTCGGCCACGATGGGGCATGCGCCCAGCTCGCGCTCGATCGCGTCGAAGAGCGCCTTGCCCGGGCCGGGGCGCCAGCGCCCACCCGCCGCCGTCTCCGCCCCCGCCGGGATGGCGAAGTACGAATCGAAGCCGCGGAAGTGGTCGATGCGCAGGATGTCGTAGAGCCCCAGCTGGAACCGGATGCGCCCGATCCACCACGGGAAGCCGTCCGCCTCCATGCGGTCCCAGGCGAACAGCGGGTTGCCCCAGAGCTGCCCGGTGGCCGAGAACCCGTCCGGCGGACAGCCGGCGACCTCGGTGGGGCGCAGCTCCTCATCCAGCTGGAACTGGTCCGGGTGCGCCCAGAGGTCCGCGCTATCCTCCGCCACGTAGATGGGCATGTCGCCCATGAGCCGGATGCCGTGGTCGTGCGCGTAGGCGCGCAGCCGCTCCCATTGCTCGAAGAACAGGCACTGCACCGCCTTCCAGAACGCGACCTCGCCCGCGAGCTCGCACGCCGCGCGCTCGAGCGCCTCGGGCTCGCGCATACGCAGCGGCTCATCCCACGCGGAGAGCGCCGCGCCGCCGCTCGCATCCTTGATGGCCATGAAGAGCGCGTAGTCGTCGAGCCATGCGCACTCGCGCGCGCAGAACGCATCGAAGTCGTCGCGCCTCGTCGCCAGCAGGCGCCGCACCGCGCAGCGCAGGACCCCGTAGCGCTCCCGGTAGAGCGCGCCGTAGTCCACCTGCGAGGGGTCGTCCCCCCAGTCGATCCCGGCGTACTCGTCGCGCTCGAGGAGCCCCTCGGCGCACAGGTCGTCAAGATCGATGAGGTAGGGGTTGCCCGCGAACGTCGAGGGCGACTGGTAGGGCGAATCGCCGAAGCTCGTGGGGCCGATCGGCAGCAGCTGCCAGATCGATTGCCCGGCATCGGCGAGGAAATCTATGAAGGAGCGCGCCTCGGCGCCGAGCGTGCCCACGCCCCAGGGCGAAGGCAGCGCGGTCACGGGCATCAGGATGCCGGCGCTTCTCATGTCTCCTCCTCTCATGCGACCGCGCAGCGGCCGCGTCCTCCGCGAGCCCGCGCGGCGGGCGGGCGAACCACCCGCTCCAAACCGCGCGCCCGCGCCTTACGGGTCATGCGACCCGAACCGGTTCCTGTTCCCGCGTGCACACGCTCTCGCGATTGAGCAGCTGGTAGGGAACCATCTCGCGCACCGGCTGCTCCTCGCCGCCGAGCGCCGCCAGAAGCGCTTCCACGCTCCGCGAGGCGAGCTGCCGCGTGTCCTGCCGGATCGTGGTCAGGCGCGGCACGCAGAACTGCCCGGCGGAAAGGCCGTCGTACCCGGCGATCGAGATATCGTCCGGGATCCGGAGCCCCATGTCGAACACCGCGCGCATCGCGCCGATGGCAATGGCGTCGCCCAGGGCGAAGATCGCCGTGAGGTCGCGCGAGCGCATGATGAGGCGCACCGCCGCGTCGTAGCCGTCCTCCATCGCGAAATGGCACGGCTCGAAGTCGCGCTCGTAGTCGAACTCGATCCCGTGCGTGCGCAGGGCCTCCTCCGCGCCGTGCAGGCGCCGGCCGCCCACCTGGGACAGCGAGCGCTCGCCGCCGATGATCCCGATCCTGCGGTGCCCGCGGGCATAGAGGTGCTCGATCACGTCGCGCGCGGCGGCGACGTCGTTCGTCGACACGCTCGACAGGTTCTTGAACCCCAAGCCCGCCGCGGTGTTCGTGACGAGCACCGCCGGCACCTCGATGCGCTGGAACCCCGCCTTGAAGTAGGCCGGGTCGCCGCCCAGAAAGACGATGCCCTTCGGGTGACGCAGGCGCTCGTAGCGCACCGCGTGCACGACCTCGTTGTCGTCCTCCCCCAGATAGACCACGTCCGGCTGCTCGCCCGCCTCGCGCAGGAGCGCCTGCACCCGCTCGAGGATGTCGGCGAACAGCATGTTCCGCGATCCCTTGACGAAGATGGCGACGGAGAGGTGCGACTGCATCTTCAGGTAGCGCGCGTTCGAGTTGGGCTCGTAGCCCACCTCTTCCACCACCGCGAGCACCCGCTCCCGCGCGCGCTCGCTCACGTTGGGGTGACCGTTGAGCACGCGCGAGACCGTCCCCAGGCTGTAGCCCGAAAGCCGTGCGATGTCGCGGATATCCATGATGCGCCTAGCCCTTGACGGCGCCTGCGGCGACGCCCTTGATGATGTGCTTCTGGCACAGCAGGTAGAAGATCACGACAGGGATGACCGCCATGATGAGCGCCGCCATGATGGCGCCCATGTCCACGCGGCCGTACGACCCCTTCATGAACTGGACCACGATGGAGATCGTCTTGTACTTCGTGGTGTCGAGCACCAGGTAGGGCAGCAGGAAGTCGTTCCAGATCCACATGGTCTGCAGGATGCCCACCGAGATGTAGGTGGGCTTCATGATGGGAAGCACCACGCTGAAGAACGTGCGGATGGGCGAGCACCCGTCGATGAGCGCCGCCTCCTCGATCTCGATGGGGATCGACTTCACGAAGCCGCAGAACATGAACACCGCGAGGCCCGCGCCGAAGCCCAGGTACACGATGATGATGCCCCAGGGCGTGGAGAGGCCCAGGCGGTCGGCCACGAGCGAGAGCGTGAACATGACCATCTGGAAGGGCACGACCATGGAGAGCACGCACAGCAGGTACACGCCGCGCGTGAAGCGGTTCGCCACGCGCGTGATGAACCAAGCGCACATCGAGCAGCACAGCAGGATCACGAACACCGAGCCCACGGTGATGAACACCGTCCAGCCCACGGCGTCGAGGAAGCCGTAGTAATCGATAGCCTGCACGTAGTTCTCGAGTCCCACGAACGTCTGGTCCGTGGGGAACGCGAACGGCTCGAGGCTGATGAACGTGCGGCTCTTGAACGAATCCATGAGCACGATGAGCACGGGCAGCACCCAGATGAAGCACAGGATGGTGAAGAACACCGTGCCGATCGTGCTCAAGATCTTTTTCTGCTTCATTTACTGCTGCACCTCCCTCGAGCGCGTCACGCGCAGCTGGATGATGCCGATCGCCACGACCACGATGCAGAAGATCACGGCCTTGGCCTGGCCGACGCCCTCCCAGCCCACGCGGCCGTAGAAGGTGTTGTAGATGTTGAGCGCCAGAAGCTCGGAGAGCTTCGAGGGCTCGCCGGCCGTGAGCGAGAGGTTCTGGTCGAACAGCTTGAAGCCGTTGGTGATGGACAGGAACGTGCAGATGGTGATCGAGGGCATCATCATGGGGATGATGACGCTCTTCAGGCGCTGCCACGGGCCCGCGCCGTCGACCTCGGCCGCCTCGAGCACATCGGTGGGGATGGACTGGAGCCCGGCGATGTAGATGATCATCATGTAGCCGATCTGCTGCCACGAGACCAGGATGACGAGGCCGGCGAAGCCGTACCACTCGTTCAGGTTGATGGCCTGGCTGTACTGGGCGAGGATGCCGTTGAAGATGAGCTGCCAGATGTAGCCGAGCACGATGCCGCCGATGAGGTTCGGCATGAAGAAGATGGTGCGGAACAGGTTCGTCCCGCGCATCTTCTGGGTGAGCGCGAGCGCCAGGGCGAACGCGACGATGTTGATCACCAGAAGCGAGACGATCGCGAAGAGCGCCGTGAACCAGAAGGAGTGCTGGAACATGGCGTCGCTGAACGCGCGGATATAGTTGTCGAACCCGATGAACTCCGCGTCGGTGACGGTGGTGAAGTCGCAGAACGACAGCCACACGCCCATGATGAACGGCACGATGAAGCCGATGACGAACGCCGCGAGCGTGGGCACCAGGAAGATCGGCCAGTATTTCTTGATCGTTTTCTCCACGTTGACCTCCTTTGCAAACAACGAGGCCGACGAGCGGGTTGGCCCCGCCCGCCGGCCGAAAGTTCAGGTGCCTAGCGGGGCCGCGCCCCACCGGACGATGCGCGTTTACGCCTTGGAGGCAGCGGCCTCGTCAGCCCAACCCTGGACGAACGCGGTCTGCACGGCCTCCCAGTTGCTGTCGGACTGGTCGGCGGCGTACGTGGTGAGCGCGGAGCCCACGCCGTTCTTCCACTCCTCGGACGGCATGGTGGAGAAGCACCACTTCACCGGGGTCTTGTCGGCGTTGATCTCGTCGGCGAGCTGGTTCAGCACGTTATCGGAGGGCAGGTTCTTCTCGAACGGGATCACGAAGCCCATGCCGGCCTCGCCGGACGGCATGGCGCCGTCGGCGCCGCACATGGCCTGGACGCCGGTGTCGGACGTGACGCACCAGTTGATGAAGTCGAGCGTCGCCTGGATGTCCTCCTCGGAGGCGTTCTTGTTCACGCACCAGTAGTTCTCGGAGCCCGTGCAGATGCCCTGGTCCTCTTCGCCCTCGACGCCGATGTAGATGGGCAGCAGGCCGATGTTGTCATCGGTGACGTTGCTCCCGTCGGTGACGATGTTCGCGTACTCCCACGTGCCGTTCTGATAGAACACGCACTGGCCGGTGTTGAACTCGGCGGTGGCGTCGTCGGCGGTCTTCGTGGAGAGGAGCGTGGGCTCGCAGGTGGCGTTGTTGATGTAGAGGTCCCAGATCTGGCGGTACTGCGGCAGGTAGGTGCCTTTGATGGCGTCGGTGGTGTCGATGCCGTCGGCCTTGTACTCATAGTAGATGGGCAGGTTCGCCAGGTGGGTCTTGAAGCGCCAGTCGGAGCTGGAGTCCATGCCGGCGGAGCCGAACGCGCTGAAGCCGAGCTCGTCCTTGCGGGCGGTGATGTCCTCAGCGACCTTCTTGAGGTCCTCGAAGTTCGTGATGTCGTCCGCGCTGTAGCCGGCCTGCTCGAGCAGGTCCTTGTTGTAGATGAGGCCGTAGGACTCGATGACGTAGGCGATGCCCTTCGTCTTGTCGTCGTCGCCCTTCAGGGCGTAGTCCTCCTTGGTGAGCTGGCCCATGATGTCCGTGTCATCGAGGTCGTAGCAATAATCGACCCAGTTGGCCAGGCCGACCGGCCCGTTGACCTGGAAGAGCGTGGGGGCATCGGTCTTGGCCATCTCGGACTTGAGCGTGGTCTCGTACTGGCCGGAGGCAGCGGTGAGGACGGTCACCGGCACGCCGGTCTCCTCGGTGTAGATCGTGGCGAGCTCCTGCCACTGCACATCCTGTTCGGGCTTGAAGTTGAGGTAGTAGACCTTACCGGACGCCTTGTCGGAGCCGCTACCGGAAGCGCTCTCGTTGGAGCCCGAGCAGCCCGTCGCCGCGACGGCAGCGACACCCGCCGTAGCACCGAGCCCTGCCGTGATGAATTGACGACGATTAAGCATGATGACTTCCTCCTCACGTTGTCATCCGAAATTGGAAACGTTTCCAATTTCTTCTGGTTCCATTATTCCACGCTTGGAAAACAATGGAATGAAACGTTTCCAAAATTACCGTTCGCGGAGGACGTGTCACCGCTCACCGTTCACCATTCGGCGAGCGGTCGCCGCCATGGAAACAGTTCCATCATGAGTCATTGGGGACGGGTTCAATTGACTCATATGTAAAATAACCCCAGGGGTATTTTTACATCGCATCATGCAAGAGTGCCCCTGGGGTTGTTTTACCTGGTACATCATCTCGGCTTGAGAGGGCGCCATGCTGCATGTCATCATCTCCCCCGCCAAACAGATGCGCATCGCGCGCGACTCGTTCTCGCCGCGCGGCATCCCGCCCTTCCCCGACGCGACAGAGCACCTGTACCGTGCGCTGCTCGCCATCGAGCGCGCGCACGGCGCGGACGGCCTCAAGGGGCTCTGGCGCGTAAACGACAAGCTTCTCGCCCAAAACGTCGAGCGCCTGCACGCGTTCGTGCCCGTCCGGGATGCGGCGCAACTCGAGGAGCCGGGCATCGCGCGCACGGTCTCGCCCGCCGCGTTCTCGTATATCGGCATCCAGTACCAGAGCCTTGCGCCCGAGGTGCTCGACCTGGACGCCCTCGCGTGGCTCGAGGAGCATCTCTGGATCCTCTCGGGCTTCTATGGCTGCGTCCGGCCGTTCGATGCCGTCGAGCCCTACCGCCTCGAGATGGGCGCGAAGCTCGCGGTGAACGGCGCGCGCGACCTCTATGCGTTCTGGGGCGATCGCATCGCGCGCGCAATCGAGGGTGCTGTGGCGGAGCGTGCGGGCACGGCGCCCGAGCCCGCCGTCATCGTGAACCTCGCGAGCGTCGAGTACGCCAAGGCGGTGCTCCCCCATGCGGCACCCACCACGCAGGTCATCACCTGCATCTTCGGCGAGGAGCTGCGCGGCGGCAAACCCATGCAGCGCGCCACGGCGAGCAAGATCGCCCGCGGCTCCATGGTGCGCTGGATGGCGGAGCAGCGCATCGAGCATGCCCGCGACCTCGTTCGGTTCGACGTCGGCTACCGCCACGCCCCCGAATTCGACCGCGAGCGCAGGCTCAAGACGGGCGCGACGGAGCGAACGCTCACCTTTATACGTTATGACGCCCAAGCATAAAGGCGCTCAGAACAAGTTCGAGCGTCCTCAAGGCCCCAAGCGGAGCCCGCAAGCCCC
This sequence comes from [Collinsella] massiliensis, assembly GCA_000333815.1. Taxonomy (GTDB): domain Bacteria; phylum Actinomycetota; class Coriobacteriia; order Coriobacteriales; family Coriobacteriaceae; genus Enorma. The sequence continues at coordinate 46,166 of CAPI01000066.1, read as the reverse complement.
CGCTTACACCAGATAGCGCTCGCGCAGCAGCTCGACCTCGGCCGGCGTGACCTCGAGCGCCTCGTTGATGTAGCCCATGAGGCTGCCGTAGCGCTCGGTCGCGGCGTCGCGGGCGGCGCGCAGCGCGCGGATGACGGCCGGGTAGCTGAAGGACTGCTCGTTCGTCGCGAAGATGTTGGTCGCGAGGTAATCCGCCTCGATGTCCTCCCAATCCACGCCGAGCACCGTCTCCATGAGCGCCGAGGCGAGGCCGCAGCGGTCGCGCCCCACGGAGCAGTGCCACAGCGCCGCGCCCTCGGGGAGCTCGATGATCGAGCGCAGGAGCGCGCGGTAGCCGAGCATGCCCGACGCGCTCATGAGCAGGTAGCGGTACATGACCTCCATGCTGTCGTCGGTGTCGTCGCGCATGGAACGCTCGAACTCGCGGCGCTCGCGCGCGATCTTCTCGCGTGTCGCCTTCTCCTGCGTGATGCCCTCGGCGCTGCGCGCGAGGATGTCGGCGTGCACGTAGCGCGCGCCCGGAAAGGCGTCCATGGGGTCGGGGATCTCGATGAGCTCCTCGACGTTGCGCAGGTCGACGACGAGCCCCAGGTGGTACTCGTCGCGCAGGCGGTTGAGGTCGGCGTCGCTGCCGAAGCCGAGCGCTCCGGAGCGCAGCAGCAGCTTGGGCTTCACCCGCGAGCCCTCGGCAGCGGCCAGGCCACCCAGGTCGCGCGTGTTCGGCAGGTGGCCGAAATCGATCCAGCCGTAGGTCTCGCGCCCCGCCGGACCCATCGCCGCGGGGACCTCGACCTCGATGGGCGCATGCTCCTCGAAAAAGGCGATGCGGCGCGCGATGCGCTCCTCGACCTCCGGGATGCCGCCCGGAGCCGCCCCGGCGATGCTCCCCTCCTGCGGATACAGCTCTTCGGCGATTGCCATGGCGCTCTCCTTCGTCCTCACGTCGTTCTTCCGACGAACCATTGTGCCATCAAGCTGCACGAAACGCATCAAGCAACGGTAAGTACACGGAACGACCGCGGGGCGGCGGCGATGCAGGCGCGGGCGGATGGCGCGGCGGGCGCGACACAACCTACCGCGAGATGACCTCCGCGCCGAACGGCAGGAGCGAGAGCTGCGCCATCTTGAAAAGCTGGAGGCCGATGGGGATGCCGATGATGGTGATGCAGTATAGGCAGCCGAGGATGAGGTACGCGAGCGCCATCCACGCGCCGCACAGCACGAGCCACACGACGTTGGCGATGGTCGACGCCACGCCGCCCCCGTAGGCGATGTCCACGCCGAACGGCGCGAGCGTGAGCCGGGCCATCTTGAACGCCTGCAATCCGAGCGGGATGCCGATGACCGTGATGCAGAGGATGCAGCCGGCGAAGCACCACGCGACCGCGGTGGCGAGCCCGCCGAAGATGATCCAGATGATGTTGGCGATGAGCGACATCGTTCCTCCTATCGATGGGGCGTCGCCGAGCGTGCGCCGCCGAACGTTCGTACCAGACGCGTGTTTTTTGAGACAGTTCCGGGCACGTGCTCCCTTGCCCGTCGGGATACCGGCTGCTTTTCAGGTTCAATACTTAGAGGGGTTCCCGTTATCACGGTTTTGTATTCGCTGCGGTGGCTGCGCAGGCTCCGCCGCTGGATCGTCGTCACTGCAAGACGGCGTGCCGGGTGCGGTTTGTCCCTTTTATCCGCTCTCATGTGCTACCATGTGAGGTGGACGGCCGTTGTTGCACCGGTTCGGCCGCTCCTTTACAACAGCTTTTCAGGCTGGAGAGTGGCCGCTTTCGGTTATCCGAGGGCGGCCGCTTTCCTTTTCCGATGAGAAGCCCGAACGATATAGTCGCAACCGCCAGCCTAGCGATGCGCAGCCGTCCCATTTCCTCGCAGCAATCCGCCTTATACCTGCTCCGAAAGAACGCTCCCGGTTATCACCGTTCCTGTTCCGGATGCCCAGGGCATCGGAACGTCAACTCCGCTGCGTTTGATAGATGCGCAGATGGCGACCGCTCCAATAACTTGAAAACAAGTGAGAGCCCATCCCCTCTCTCCGCAAAAGACGTGCGCGGCTATCTCCTCGATGCGGCGGAGCGATATACAATCTCGAGAAGGAAATACGCGGGACCAGCCACACGCCTGATGACCGCATACGATTTCTGAAGGAGTCGGGGCTCGATGAAGGTGATTGACAGCTGGAATGTCGCGGGCATGACGCTCCTGACACTTTCCGAATCCATCCCAAAGGGCAGCTGGAACAAGGTCACCATCGATGGCGAGAGCTTCAAGCCCTTAATCCCGTTGTACGCAGGAGATATTTCCCGCGTGAAGAACAATTCGATCGGGATCCGAGGCGAGCACGACTTCACCGGTAAAACGATCGAGTTCGTCTAGCCTACCCGCATAATCAACCAATCCGCTAAATGATTGTTCAATAAATCGGACACCTGCATGTCTCGTAGGTGAGTCAAACAGGACGCCCAACTTGTAAATGGATCAAACGGGAACATGACAAAGGTCGTGCCGATCCGGAAGAAGTGAGTTTCCACGAGTGGTGAGCCATCGAGGGAACGAGGAAAGCGCGCGGCAAGCGACCTGCCGAACACGTTGAACCGGACTGCACAGCACAGGCACGTCAAGGGCTCGAAGGGGTGCGGTGAAAAGGCATCGTCGATGCGCGCGAAGGGTTCGTCCTTCCCCGCGCCGAGCCATCTGGTCGTCAGCGGGGATGAGGAGGATGGATTCAGAAGGCGCTATACCGGAAAGGGCACGCCGCGTCGGCTCTTTGAACGGGCAGGCGCACGTGGCGCAGATTGGACTGTCGGGTATATTGTCAACAAGGACAGATACGAAGCCTTGATCAGGGGATTCAAGATCCACTACTCGAAGCGCGGAACGCACATCGTGCCGTTCGAGGTATATGAGGAGATGGAAGATGCTTAGGGTAGCCGACATAGAGCACCTATTCGGCAAGGAGGTCAAGATAACCTGCACCGATGGGGAGATCGTGCGCGGCAGGTTCTACGGCAAGACCACCGAGGCGGACGACCCCGACGAGCCGGAGAGCATCGACATCACCGGCTGGAAGCACCCGATCACATGCATCGAGATGAATGAGATCGCGAGCATCGAGGAAGCGTGAACAGCGAGACGAACTTTCGCCAAACTCAAGTCTGTCGTGAGGTCGAACCGATTCAGCAAATCACTCTGCCCCTTGGTCAGTGCCATACCTTCTCCTCTCCCGCCTCCCTGCCCGACATGCCGTTATGGTTCTATCTCTCTCCGGGTTCACGACCACGACCGCATCCCGCTCTACGATTGCCCGCGATCTCCCTCTCCGAACGTCGACTATGGCTGCCTTTCGTTTGATTACCAGCCAGAATGCCGCTACGCCAAAACCTCTCCGCGGCTTCGCTCCATGTCCTCGCGAATCAGCCGCTTGATGTAGCCCGCCTTGTTCGGCTGGGAGTCCAGCCATTCCCACCGCTCGTCCTCGGCGGGGTAGAACGCCACCACCGCGCGCCGCACGTTGTTCTTCAGGTACTTCACCGTGGCGCGCTTCTGAGCCTCGGTGTACGGCATGGCTACCGCCTCCGGTTCTTGATCAGGAGGTACGCGACCCCCACGCCGAACGTCACGGCGAAAGCCCTGAGCACGTCGAGCACGAACTCGCCCATATGTCCTCCTTCGTGGTACCATGCGGGTGAGGCGGTGGGGCGGTTGCCGCCGCCCCTTCACCTCCTTATTTTCCGGGCTTGCGGAAGTGTTCGCCGTCACGCTTCGCTTCCGCTCGCCGCTCTTCCCGCCCGCTCAGGCGCTTGTCTATGGCGCAGTATATGACCGAGGCGTTTGATTACCAGTCAGAATACCGCTGCTCCAAAACCCCTAGGGCTTCACCGCGTCGATGACGCCCTTCGCGGCGCGCTCGGCCTCCTCGTCGGCGAAGCGCTCCATGATGGCGCGCTCGCAGATCTGGTCGAAATCGGGTTGCAGGCCATGCTCGGCGCGGAGCGAGTCCGCGACATCGCATTCGCTCTCGAACAGCTGGAGCTCGTCCGCCGGAAGTGCTTCAAGCATTCTGGAAAGAAGCATTGAATCGTCCTCGACGGTGAACTCTGTTCTCCATTCGGCCCAAAAATCGCTCCAAATGCTCAACTCGCGCCCCCGTTTGACTACCAGTCTGAACGCCACTGCTCCAAAACCAGTGGGCTGCTACTCGTCATCCCTGCCGGCGTAGGGGTAGGCCGCCTCGACGCCGGGGATGGGTCCGTCGAAGTCGAAGACCCTCGAGTACTGCTTATAGAGCCCGTCGTAACGTATAAGCGCGACCATGGGCTTCGGCGGGAGGGACTTGACCATGTCGATATACGCATCGACCCCATATGTCCCGGAATCGATCGCATCGAAGATCATGCTGCCCGTCAATTTGACGGCCTCGGTGTAATCGTCGTAGTCGATTCCGAGCAGGCGACTCTTCTCGTGCACATCAATGGCCGTCATCTAGAACACGACCCCTTCTTCCGCGAGCCGCTCCATCTCGGGAATAACGCCCTTCCAGGGGCTGTAGTCCGCCTCGTCGTCCCACGTCTCGCCGCACTCGATGCAGTCGAGCATCGCCTGCCCCTTGTCCCACGTCTCGAGGAACTCCACGGACGGCCACATGAAGGGCAGGATCGGAGTCCTTGCGTCGAGGCCGAAGACCTCGTGGTAGCGGGCCTCTATCTCCTCGGTCTCTTCCCAGCTATGCTGCGCCATTCGGAATCGCCTCCAAAAGCCCGTCCATGGCGTGTGTCGCCTGTGGGATGGAATACGATTGTACCAACCAGCCACTCGGATGGCTCAAATCTAGGGACGGTTAGGGAAATGATACGGTTCTCGCTCGACAGCATCGACGACCGCACGGCGGTGTACACGTTTCTGCCCGAGAACGATGCCTCGGTGCCCGGCAAGGCGATGATCGACCGTGAATCGGGCGAGGTGTCCGTGGTTGAGGAGTCGAGCGCTGACTTCAACCACGTCTACGCCGGCCACATGTTCTCGAAACTCCGCGAGTTCAACGAATCCGGGCGCTTCGAGGAGTCCGGGTATGCAATCTGGTGGTAAAGGCCGCCACGACGAAAGCGCAGCAGAGCCCCTGCGAGGAGGCTCCTGCCAAGCTAAGCCCTACTCTTGAAGAGCTCTGTGTGCTCCGCCCTCACCTCTTTCGATACCTTCGCATAAGATCGCCGAATCCATTCAGGCCAGTCCGAGGTGTCGGAATACGGGTCATACGACGCGGTGTCATCGTCATCGATCAGAAGGCCGAACTCATGGTCTTCTAAGATGACCTCGCCTTCCTCATCCTGAACCATCTTCGCTCCTCATTCTCCTCAACGACCATCCGAAGGGTGGCGTCTTCGATGATGCGCCGGTTCGATATATCGGGGTTATCTGCCCTGGTTATATCACAATATTATTCTAATACCTCGATTACCTCGGGGGTTTCGCGTGCAATCTCCCATTGCGTACCGTCGCGGCACGTAATTACCGACTCCCTGATCCAACCGTTCCCGGCCACCGTCTTTATGTCAATCCATGATGGCGGCGTGCCGTTGGGATGGTTGCGCGACAGAACGACTCCTCTTCCTCTCGACGCAGCCTATCAACGCCAGATGCTGGTTTGATTGCCCGCCAGAATGCCATTGATCAAAACGGTATAATAGATTTGCTTTTCGGTTCCGCTCCGAGCTCGGCTTGGTTCTGGAACCGTTTTTTATCTCGCGATGCGCCCATCCATACCGCGCTTGTCTATGAGAAGCGCCTGGGGAGTTGCTTGATTACCAGCCAGAATGCCAGCGCTACAAAACGGCGGTTCATTCCGCCATCGCGCCGCCGCATCGGCTGCGGCATGCCTATACGGGAGCCTCGGCGGCTCCCCTGCCTGACGGGATGCTATGCCCGGTGTCACGCGGCATGAAAGAAGCCCCCTCGCGGGGGCTCCCGTTGAATCGAGTTGTCGGGCCGCCCTACTCCCCGGGCGCGTGCGCCAGGGCATAGGCGCGGAACTCTGGCGTCAGTTCCATGTCGTACTTCTCGAAATGGTACGCGTCATCGCTATCCCAGCAGAAGCCGTCGCGCCCCGTCGCCGCGAGCGGTATGTCGGTCCACTCGCCCGTCACCTTGTCGATGACGTACCCGGCGGCGAAGATATCAAACTCTGAGGCTTCGAAGAAGCGAGCGATCGCCGCCTTGTCGGGATCAGGCTTGCCGAACACGCGGCCACTTGCGCGGTCATATGCGTACCTCATGCCTGCCCCTCCTGCTCCTGCGGGTGGAACGTCACCCTTTCGCCGTCATCGTCGTATTTCTTATCCCCTATTGCAACCCTTCCATCTGGTTTGCTTACCAGTCAGAATGCCACTACTCCAAAACATTACGTGAGAGAGACATCTCAGAGATTCGTTGACGACGGAACGCTTGATGAGGTGATCATCATCCGCCCTGGCGGGGATCTCATTCATCTTAGATAAGCGGAAAGGCGCTACTCTGCCTCGGTTCTTAACCGGGGGGGTGTGCGCCTATCCAATCTGATTATACCTCAACGGGGTGTGGCGGAAACGGCAGACGCGCGTGCCCAGAAGCACGTGGGGGACCCGTGCGGGTTCGAGTCCCGCCGCCCCAACCATAGGAGGAAGAGATGGACATCCCGTTTGATTACCAGCCAGAATGCCAATGCCCCAAACCTCGAAAGGACATATAGGAAAGACCGCGTCCCTGCACGGGATCGGAACCTCTCTTATTGCGTCACGATCAAGCCCAACTACAGGGGCAACCCAAGTAGCCGGCTTCAGCAAAACAGAAGCCCGCCCTGCGCCATCCAGCCTTGTCCAAACCCTATTTTCGCTCCGAGAATGCGGCGACGATGTTGTTGCCATACTGCCGACGATACACCTTCTGGTTGCACTGGAACACGCATGCAGCGAGCACCTCGGCCGCATAGATGACCCCGGCATCCGTCCCCATCGAAGCGGATGGAACAGAGCGATCGCTGATTTCGAGCACCTTGATGTGCACATCCGCAATCTCGACGAGTGGGCTCTTCCCAGCATTCGATATCGCGATAACGGGAATCCCGCGACTCTTCGCATATTCCGCGATGCCGACCGATTCCGACTTCTCGCCGGACTTCGACACGATGATGACCACGTCTCGTTCGGAATCGAGCTGGAACACGCGTCGCTTGGTAAGAATGGCATTGCTTTCGCACAATGCTCCCTTGCCGATCTCGATAAGCAGCTCGCAAAGGTACGACGCGAAAAGATTGCTCGTCGTATATCCGTAGCAAACGATGTTGCGCGCGCCGTCGATCAACTTGGCAGCACGCGCGAAACACTCCGCATCATTGCTCTGGCGAATGGACTGGATGATGTCGCACGTGCGCTTTTCCAGCTTATCCAAGATGTCAGAAGGCGTATCCGATTCGATGATTTCCGAGGTAGACTCCCCCACCGAATTCTTCGCGTCATCGATCATCTCGCCAAACATGCGATACCCGAGCTTCTTTGAGAAGCGGACTACGGTCGCCTGCCCGATTCCCAAGCGCTCCGCGAGATCATATGAGGTCATTCCGCCCACATCAGCACCGTTGATGATGAGGTAGTCCGCGATCTTCTTCTCGGTCATCGTGAGCTTGGTGTAGAGACTGTTTACTTTGGTTGAGAACATCGTGTGCCTCGCTGAGGGGTGGGAACGTGATGGCTCCACTATATCTGAATCGGGCTCCGTGCACGAAAAACAATCGGCTGGTGCAGATGAATAACGTTCTACCGGATGCGGAAGCGCCCCGTGCACGCTACGCGCGGGGCGCCTTCGCGGCATCCTATCCCAGCACCCGAGAAAACACCTCGGGCACCCGGCGCGGACACGAAACCTCACGCGCCGCGTCCGCGAGCATCTCGAGCGCCAAGCGCTCGCGGGGCTCGCACGGGTCGAGTTCGGTCACCGCGCGCACCGCCGCGTCAATACCGAGTTCGCGTATCAGGCGCGCTATCTCCACCGATTGCGGCTCAGCGTCGTCTTCGTAGCAGAAGCCATGTGCCGCTGCACGCAAGATGAAATACGGGGTGATTCCTTGCTCAATGCAAAGCAAGGCCGGCCCCAGGAACCGATCGCCTTTCTTGAGCTTACGAATCGGCTGTCGAACGATTCGTGCGATACGGTCGTGGAAATAGGGCGTGTCGAATTTCTCCATCATGGTTCTGATGGCGGCCTCGTCCGGCACGGGAATACCGTACGCCGCTTCAAGCGCGCGCCTGCCTTCAAACCACGCATAGAGCGCAAGGGCGCCGATACGCGCGTCCTCGATCGCCTCGTTGACCGTCGTGTATCCGGCGAACGCGCCCATGAATCCCAGCGAGCAATGGATGAGGTTCTCACTCCAGATCTTCTCGATCATGCTGAGCTCGACATCCGGATCGATGTGGAAGAACGAGGGAAGGCGATGCCCCACCTTAAAGGGCAGGCAATCCTCCACGGGTAGCACGGACTTGTTGTCGCCGGTGAGCGCGAACCGCTCCGCCCCCGCGCCCGCATGAACCACCTTCCGATTCGCTTTCGAGGTGGCAAGCGCCACATACGTGCGGGCGTACGCACGCTCGTCCTCGTTGAGCTGCGCCTCGATAGCGCGTTGGAAATACTCGTGGAGCCCCACGAAGTTCCCGCCCAGTATGACGGCTACCACGTCCTCCACACCGCGCGCCTTCCGGACGCGCACCATTTCGGCAAGATCGCAGGCAACGTCATCGAACGATTTGGGAAACACCGCAACCGCAATGTACGTCGCCCGAGCCAGCGCATCAAGGTAGGCGTCGCGATCAGCCACGTCCACGCACGAGAATCCGTCTACGCGCACGTGCTCGACGGAGCCCGTAAGCAAATCCTTCTCCTCAACCGTGTAATACCCCTGCTCGCGCAGGCCGCGCACGAGCGCCGCGTCGGTGTCGGCAAAGGTCAGCTCGTAGCAGCCCTCCTTATAGAAGAGGGCACCGAACATGCCGCGTCCGGTCTGGCCCGCGCCCACGATCACCACGCGTTCCGGCTCCATGGGTCACGCCTCCTTCGCATGGTAGGAGATCGCGATGCAGTCCATGTCACCCTGCAGCTCGAACGGGCCGAAGCCTGCTGGGACGAGCAGCGTCTCCCCCATGCCGATCGACGTGCCGCCGACGCTGCCCGCGCCCGCCACGCAGGTGATGAACAGAAACGAGTCGTATCCAAACGACGTTTCCCCTTCAACCTTCATGCGCAGGGCGACGTACTCGCCGTCCACATCGTGGTAGGTGATGAGCTTCATGCCCGGTACCTGCACCGGATGCGGTGGCTCCGCGCGAAACGGAACCTCCGGAAAGTGCACGCAGGCATAGACGTCATCAAGGGCGAGCGGGCGAGCGGGATCGTTGCGGTCATTGTCGAAGAACCGATACGTGATGTCGCCGTTCGTCCCGAACGTCGCCGAGACCGCGCCTGCACCGTTCCCGCCATGGATGACACCCGCCGGCGTGTGGACGAAATCACCGTCGTGCACCTTAAGGGTGTCGAACAGACGATTCCAGTCGCGCCGCTCCACACAGTCCTTGAACTCCTCGAGCGAAGCGACCTTATGGCCGAAAAGCCAGGTACCGACATGCCCCTCGTCATCAAGCGTCACCGCGCCCGACACCTTTCCACGACATCCTTCGTGCGCAAGCGCATAGGCATCGTCAGGGTGGAGCTGATAGGACTGGAAGCCCTCGTTGCAGGTGATGGTCATGCGCACGGGGAAAACCTCGTCAGGGCAGGCGAAAAGCTCACGATGCGACGCATAGAACGCCGAGAGGGGCTCGCCGGTCTCGCGCACGATGTTATCCAGCTCGCCGGGCAGCGCGATGACGCAATAGATGGTCCCCACATTGGGCAGGTCGGTATCGATGCCGAAACGGTCTATAAGCTTCTGCCCTGCCCAAACAAACGATTTATAAATGGGCTCGATATGGTATATCCGCTTCATGGGTCTCCCCTACAGAATTCCCACGAGGCCGAGCACGAGGACGGCGGCCATGAGACCGAAGATCATCTTGGTAACCGATACGCCCTTCTTGGAGACCAGGTACCAGCAGCCCACGACGAGCAGCAAGCTCAGGATGTTAGGGAACACGCCGTCGATGACCTCTTGCAGCACGACAGGATCGGCATCGGCGGAAGCGGCGAACGAAAGCGGCGTAGTGAGCTTCACGTAGCTCGCCGAGAGCGCGCCGATGATCACGATACCGAAAAGCTGCACCGCGACTTTGATCTTCTCAATTGCCGAACCCATGAGCATGGTGATGGCGTCCTTGCCAAGCTCATAGCCCTTGTTGAACAGGAAGCGCGCATAGACCCACAGCAAGATGGGCGTCGCCACGATAAACGCGATCACGCCGAGCGGGCTATACGGGCCGGTTCCCGTGAGCGAGATGGCGATGGTGGTAAGCAGCGGAAGCACCGTCGCCTGGATGAGGCTGTCACCGATGCCGGCAAGCGGCCCCATGAGCGAGGACTTCACCGTACGAATCATGTCGTCGCCCACATCCGCACCGAGCGCCTTCTGCTCCTCCATGCCCACGAGGATGCCCCACAGCACGCTCGCCGTGGTCTGCTCCGTGTTGATGAAGTCGATCATGCGAAGCATGCCCTGCTTCTGACCCTCAGCGTCATAGTATTTCTTGTACAGGGGAATCATGTCGTACGCATAGCAATTGCCATGCCAGTTCTCAAGGTTGCAGCAGTACAGGTACTGCAGCTGATAACGCCAGAACAGCGCGTTGAGCTCCTTCTTCGAAAGCGGCTCTGCGTGCTTAGGGGTCGTCTCCTGGATGATCTGATCGCTCATGTTACAGCTCCTCATCATCGTCAGCAGCCGCAGAAGCGCCCGCGACCTGGGGTTGATCGTTCTTTTCAATGAGGTAGTAGAAGAACGCGATCGCAGCGGCAACGATACCGATCGCAATGAAGCTCATGCCCATGACGGACATCATCATGAAACCGAGCACGAAGAAGATGAACATCCAGTTGCCGGAGATGTTGAACTTGAGCAGCATCGCCATACCGACAGCGGGAAGCGTGTTTCCCAGCAGGCCAAGGGCGTGGAGCACGTTCTCAGGAATGACGGCCAAGAGCCCATCGACGGCATCGGCGCCCAGATAGAGAAGGATGAACACAACGAAGAAGTTCTTCGCGATAAGGAACAGCTGGGGAAGGACCACGTTGCCCATGAAGATGGTTCGATAGTTGGTATGTTCAATCCCTTTGTGCACGATGCTGGTGCAGAACGTGTTGAACGCGCGCATCACATGCACGAGGTTCGCGGTGAGCACCGAGACAGGCGCGGCAAGCGCGAGCGCAGTACCGGTATCAAGGCCGTTGATGATGGAGAGCGCCATGATCGGGTACGACGCAACGCCGACGTCGATGGTCACGGCACCGCCCACGGCAAACGCGCCCATGTATGCAAGCTGGAATGCAATCCCCAGCTCGAGGCCCTTTTGAAGATCACCGAAAATCAGTCCGACGAGCAGGCCGCCCACCAAGGGACGCTGGCAGGTATAGCGGCCAAACACCATGCCGCCAAACGAAGCGAACGTATCGGTCAGGTAATACAGAATCGCGACGAGTAATACCTGGATGAAGTATGTCATGAATGCACACCCGCTTTCGACTTGGCATTTGCCCACGTGAGATTCGGCGTGGTAAATGCCGGGTTGATGATGAGATCGGTTCCGTGCGATTCGAGAACATTCAAGTCCTCGATCTGCTCGGGCGTGAGATACAGCATCTTCTCTATGAGCGTCGCCCCGGAAACGTTGGGTTGTGGTCCCACGTTGAGCACACCGCTGAACGCATAGCCATGCTCAACGAGATCGCGTGCAGCACGCGTGGTCTTGAACACGACGAGATAGCGCTTCTTCGACTGCTCGGCTTCGGGAAGCTTCACCAGCGCCCGCTCTTCCGTAAACGCGAGCAGACGCGTCGAGCCGAGCGCACTTTTGAATACCGTCTGCATGAATGCATCGCCGGCGATCTCATCGTCGACGATAATCACGCCATCGACCGGATGCTCCTTGGTGATTCTCGTGGTCGTCTGACCATGCACGACCCTGCTGTCAATGCGATAATGGACGATCATCAACCCACCTCTCGATCTATCAGGACTGTTGATGCGAAGGCCTTCGTCGCTATCATGCCATAGTTTCCTGCCAATAAGTCAAATAATTCAAGATTTTGTCTAAACGGTTGAATTATTCGGTTTATCGGTAGGTGCGGAGGTTGGCGCCTCCCCCAACCCGCGTATAATGTCGCCAACGCTTGCGCGGCGCATCGCCCCGTGAGCGGGGACATATCGGGGAGCTTGCGGGAAACGGCAGGCTGAGAGGGGGCGTGCCCGCCCCGACCCGCAGAACCTGACATGGGTAATGCCAACGAAGGGAGCCGCATCATGGATGCACCGCAGAACCCAGCCACAAACAACGCCGACACCGCGACCGCACAGGCCGCCGGCACCCCCACCCGCCCGGACGGCAGCCCGTACGTCACGCAGATCGACTTCGCGCGCGCGGGCGTCATCACGCCGGCCATGCGCGCCGTCGCCGAGCGCGAGCACCGCGACTCGGAGTTCATCCGCGCGGGCGTCGCCGCCGGGCGCATCGCCATCCCGGCCAACGTACGGCACCTCGCGGCCGGCCTCAAGCCCGCGGGCGTGGGCGCGGGCCTCTCCACGAAGGTCAACGTGAACCTGGGAATCTCAGGCGACGTCGCGGACGCCGACGTGGAATGGGAAAAGGTCGCCACGGCCGAGCGCCTGGGCGCCGACGCCATCATGGATCTCTCGAACTCCGGCAAGACGCGCTTCTTCCGCCAGGAGCTCGTGAAGAAGACCCCGCTCATGGTGGGCACCGTGCCCATGTACGACGCGATCGGCTACATGGAGAAGCCCCTCGTGAAGCTCACCGTCGACGACCTGCTGGAGGTCACGCGCGCCCACGCAGAGGACGGCGTGGACTTCCTCACCATCCATTGTGGCATCAACAAGAGCGTCGTCAAGACCTTCAAGGAGACCGGCCGCCTCATGAACATCGTGAGCCGCGGCGGGTCGCTCCTCTTCGGCTGGATGGAGGTCACGGGCAACGAGAACCCCTTCTACGAGTACTACGACGAGATCCTGAAGATCTGCCACGAGTACGACGTGACGATCTCGCTCGGCGATTCGTGCCGCCCGGGCTGCCTCTTCGACGCGAACGACGCCGTCGAGACCGCTGAGATGATCGAGCTCGGCAAGCTCGCGAAGCGCGCCTGGGACGCCGGCGTGCAGGTGATGATCGAAGGCCCCGGCCACATGGCCATCAACGAGATCGCCGCCAACGTGGAGCTCGAGAAGCGCCTGTGCCATGGCGCGCCCTACTACGTGCTCGGGCCCCTCGTCACGGACATCGGCGTGGGCTACGACCACATCACCGCGGCCATCGGGGGCGCCATCTCCGCGAGCGCCGGCGCGGACTTCCTGTGCTACGTGACGCCGGCCGAGCACCTCTGCCTGCCCGACGCCGACGACGTGCGCGAGGGCCTCATCGCCACGAAGATCGCCGCGCACGCGGCCGACATCGCCAAGGGCGTGCCGCACGCGCGCGACGTGGACGACCGCATGGGCGACGCGCGCCGCCGCCTCGCGTGGGACGAGATGTGGAACTACGCGCTCGACGCCGACACCGCCCGCGCCCGCTACGAGGCGTCGCCCGCATCCACCGAGGGCACGTGCACCATGTGCGGCAAGATGTGCGCGGTGCGCACGGTGAACAAGGTGTTCGAGGGCACCACGATCGACCTGGACGCGGAGTAATAGGCGCCTGACGCGGGCCGGGTCGGCCATACCATCCCGTGCTCAGACAGCGCTTCGCGAACTGCGCGCGGGACGGTATGGCCGACCCGACCCCCACAGCATCACCCCTCTCCGCGGCCAGGTCGAGCGCGGTGCCGCTCCCACCGATCACCCAAGGTGCGGAGAGATGGAAGGGTTGCAACCATTCTTTGTTTTGGATGGTCAACCTGCTTGAAATGGGTACGAGAGCAGGTGATGTCGCCCCGCCCCCTCACCGTATCGTTCCGCGCGCAGTTCGCGCAGCGCTGTTTGAGCACGGGATGATACGGTGAGGGGGCGGGGCGGCAGATCATCCCCACGCTTTGGAAGCGAGGTTATTGTTTATGCAGGTAAAGACCATCCCCGCCGTGCTGTCTATCGCTGGGTCGGACTCGAGCGGCGGCGCGGGCATCCAGGCGGACATCAAGACCATCGCGGCGCACCACCTCTTCGCCGAGACCGCCATCACGGCGCTCACCGCGCAGAACACGACGGGTGTGCGCGCGGTGCTCGAGGCCACGCCGGAGTTCGTCGCCCAGGAGATCGACGCCGTGTTCGAGGACATCCCGCCGGCGGCGGTGAAGATCGGCATGGTGTCCTCCGCCGCCATCATCGAGACCATCGCCGAGCGTCTCGAGCACTGGGGTGCGCGGAACATCATCGTCGACCCCGTGATGGTCGCGACGTCCGGCGCGCGCCTCATCGACGAGGGCGCAATCGAGGCGCTCACCGCGCGCCTGTTGCCCATCGCCACCGTCATCACGCCGAACATCATGGAGGCGGAGGCGCTCGCCGGGCGCGCCATCGAATCGAGCCGCCACCAGGCGCTCATCGCCCAAGACCTCGTCCGCCGCTTCGGCTGCGCCGCCCTCGTGAAGGGCGGCCACAACGTCAACGACGCCAACGACGTGCTGGCAGAGCCCGTGGCGAACGCCGACGACGAGCCGCGCATCACGTGGTTCCGCCACACGCGCGTCGAGACGGAAAACACCCACGGCACGGGCTGCACGCTGTCCTCGGCCATCGCCTGCGGCCTCGCCCAGGGCAGGACGCTCCCCGATGCCATCAACCAGGCGAAGGAATACCTCACCGGCGCACTCGCCGCGGGGCTCGACCTCGGGCACGGCTCCGGCCCGGTCGATCACATGTGGCAGATCTGATGATAAAAAGGTGACTGACACCATTTTATCATCAGAGGTGCAGACGGCCCAGGAGCTCGGGATATCCCTCGTCGATCGCATCGTTGAACTGGCGCGCGTAGAGACCGATGGCCGCGAACCACGCCGCCGCGAGCGCGAGCGCGACCATGAGGAGCACGGCGACGCCGGCGATGAGGACGGCTGGCGTCAAGCCTGCCCGCGAGACCATGAGCCCGATGAGCGCCAGGCACCCGAGGGGCACCGCGACGGCGAGGATGCGCAGGGTGCGACGGCGCGCTCGCTGACCGCGCAGCAGCGCCGCATGGAGCTCGGCGAGCTCTTCGTGCGTGAAGCGGCGCTCGAGGAGCTGCGAGCGCTCGCGCGCGCTCAAGCGGTTGATATAGATATGCATCGCGAAGCTCCCTTCCCGGCCCGTCGCCCCATTCTACCGCCGATCGGCAGGCGGCCAGCACGCGGCCAGCACGCCGCGGTGAAATGTGGCAGTATGCATGCTCATATCGCTATTTGCGACTAAACGAACAGCATTCTTGATTATCGGCCGGTAATCCGGGTAGAAGAGTAGTAACAACGTGCCTCCCGACCGACTCACGGATGGGAGGCTTTTTCGTTAGGAGGAGTCATGCAGCACTTCGATCCGGATCACGATTACGTGAACGAATATGTAAACCTATGGAATCGCAGGATCGGCAGCGCGAAGATCTGGATGATCGTCTTGGGCGTCCTGCTCGTCATCTTGGGCATCGCGAGCGCCGCCGCGCCGCTGGGCATGTATGCCTTCATCCAGGGCTTCATCGCCGCCGTGCTCATCATCCGCGGCGTATCCGACATCATCGGCTACGTTCAGACGCCCGCGTTCTTCCGCGACGGCGCCACGCTCGCGGCAGGCATCCTGAACGCCCTGCTCGGCGTGCTGTTCCTGGCGCTGCCGACGGTGTTCACCGCCACCACGCTCGGCCTCTTGCTGGCCTTCCTGCTCATCATGACCGGCATCGAGCGCCTCTCCTTCGCGCACAGCATGCGCTACTACGAGCTTGAGGGGTCGTCCGCCGGCACGGTCATGGGCATCGTGAACATCATCCTCGGCGTCATCCTCGCGTTCACGCCGCTCTTCACGGGCGTGGTGCTCACCTACCTCATCGCCGCCTACCTCATCGTGGCGGGCGCGACCCTCATCGTCGAGGGCGTGATGATCAAGCGCATCGAGCGCTGATCCAGCCCGCGCGGCGCGTGCCCGTCACCAAACCCGCGTAACCGAAGCGACCGGAGCGAGATGCCCGTCATCCCGCTCCGGTCGCTTTTTCATGCCGGTTGCGAGCGCGACGGCCAAGACCCATGACTCGGTGGCAAGCGCCGCCCGTCCCAGGCGGGTGCGCTTACAGGTACTTGCGCCAGTCGTCCTCGTCCTCGTCGTCGTCCGCCTGCGCCTCGCGCGCCGACTCCTCGGCGGCAGCACGAGCCGCGGCCTCGCGCGCGGCCTCGGCATAGGACGTGGCGGGCGCCTCGGGGAACGCGCTAAACGCGTGCTCGAACTTCGCGAGGTTGTCGTCGTAGCGCGTGCGCGGAATAGCGAACACGACCTCCTTCACGCCGTGGACGCCGCTCGCGAGCTCCTCGCGGAAGAGCTCGGCGACCTGCTCGGCATCCCAGCCGAAGACGCCGCAGCCGTACGCGCCGAGCACGGCCTTCTCCCTACCGAGCGCGTCGATGATCGAGAGGACGAAGCGGATGCGGTCGCGCATGGCGGCCGCGAGCGTGTCCTCGGCCACATGGTAGTCCGCGCGGGCACGCTGGGCATTGGGCGCCGCCGCCACGATGACGTCCGCGTACGCGTGCATCTTGCCGCGCTCAAAGCGCACGGCGGGCACCATGAGCGCACGGTCGCGGTACAGCTCGCAGTTGATGTTGCGACGGCGGTTCTCCCCGTACCAATCGCGCTGCTCGTTGAGGACGTTGTACAGGTACGACTCGGTGCAGAGCGCCTCTTCCTGCGCGAGCCCGCCGCGGATGTAGCCGCCGCCCGGGTTCACGAACGAGGCGAAGTCGAGCACGGCGAGATCGCAGAACTGGGCGTACCCGCGGCCGTGCTCGAGGATGGCCGCGACGGCGTCGGTCGCCTCGACCGTCACCGCAGGGACGCAGGCCTCGGCGACCTCGGTCTTCGGCGCGCCCTCGTAGCGCACCACGCCCTCGAGCGAGCGGGCGATATCCTTCGCGAGCCGCGTGGCGACCTCGTCCGTATGCTGCTCAGCAGCCACTCGCCGCGCCTCGCGCCGCGGGTTCTCGCGACCGCCCCCGCGGTTTCCGCCGTTTCCCTGCCCGCCGCGCGCGCGGCGATCGTTCCTGCGCTCCATGTCATCACCTTCAGCGTCTGAAGCCGGCCAAACACCCTTTAAGGATACCCGCAAACCGCGCGCGGCGCACGGCCTTGAGCGCACGGGATCGCGAGCGCGCAACCGGGTGCCGACGCGCCCCGGGTAGCGCCGCCTACGCCCCGATGGCGCTCGTCGCGATGGCAACCGCCTCGGACACGTCGTCGGTGATATGGACGAGCTCGGGGTCGAGCTCGGAGATCATGTTCTCCGCGCGCAGCGTCCCCTCGATCCACGTGAAGAGCCCGCTCCAGTACGCGCGGTCCATGAGCACGACCGGCGTGCGCGTGACCTTGTGCGTCTGCACGAGCGTGAGCAGCTCGAACAGCTCGTCGAGCGTGCCGAAGCCGCCGGGGAACACGATGGCGCCCTGGGAGTACTTCACGAACATCGTCTTGCGCACGAAGAAGTACCGAAATGACATCCCCAGGTTGACCCACCTGTTGAGCCCGTCCTCGTACGGGAGCTCGATCCCGAGCCCCACCGAGGTGCCGCCGCATTCCGCCGCGCCGCGGTTCGCCGCCTCCATGATGCCCGGACCACCGCCCGTGATGGTCGCCACGCCCGCCTGCGCCAGGCGGCGCCCCACCTCGCGCGCCTGGGCGTAGCGCGCGTCTTCGCGCGGGGTGCGCGCCGAGCCGAACACCACGACCGCCGGCCCCACCTCGGCGAGCGCCCCGAAGCCGTCCACGAACTCCGCCTGGATGCGTAGGACGCGCCAGGGGTCCATGTGCAGCCAGTCGGTGGACGCCTCGGGCGCGAGGAGGTTGCCCATCACGGTGTCGCTCGGCATCATGGACCCGCGCATGATCACGGGGCCGCGCTGGTGCGCGCGCCCGCCCTCGTAGCCCCGCTCGTCGTCGGGGATGCCATCGACCGGGCAGTGCCCGCGCACGGTATCGTCGCTCATCGCCGTCCTCCTTCTTCGCGCACGGGGCGCGGGAAGCTCCTAGTAGTCCGCCGCCGCGGGCGAGTCCATCCAGTCGCGCACGAACGCCTCGTAGCGCCCCTCGATGATGGCCTGGCGCGCGCGGCGCATGAGGTCGAGCAGGTAGTAGATGTTGTGCATCGAGAGCAGGATGCCGCCGAGCATCTCCTTCTGCGCCACCATGTGCCGGATGTGCGCGCGGGTGTAGCCGCCCGTGCACACCGGGCAGGTGCAGTGCTCGTCGACGGGCCGCGGGTCGCGCGCGAAGCGGGCGTTGCGGAAGTTCAGGCGCCCCTCGCTCGAGAACGCGGTGCCCATGCGTCCGGTGCGCGTGGGCAGCACGCAGTCGAACATGTCGATGCCGCAGGCCACGCCGCGCACGAGCGTGGTGGGGTTGCCCACGCCCATGAGGTAGCGCGGCTTGGTGCGCGGCATGTACTCGGCCGCGAGCGGCTCGAGCGTCTCGAACATGACCTCGTGGCTCTCGCCCACCGAGTAGCCGCCGATACCGTACCCGGGGAAATCGCCCATGTCCTCGAGGCGCTGCAGGCTCTTTATGCGCAGGTCCATATGCATGCCGCCCTGCACGATGCCGAAGAGCGCCTGGTCAGGGCGGGTATGTGCCTTGTAGCAGCGCTCCGCCCAGCGGCTCGAGAGGTCGGTCGAGCGCTCGACGTCGCGCCGCTCCACGGGGTAGCCGATGCACTGGTCGAGCTGCATGCAGATGTCGCTGCCGAGCTTCTGCGCGATGGCCATGTTGTCCTCGGGCGTCCAGAACACATGGCTGCCGTCGTAGTCCGTGGCGATGAAGCGCACGCCCTCGTTCGTGAGCTTCACGGCGTCCGAATGGCTGAACACCTGGAAGCCGCCGGAATCCGTGAGGATGGGGCCGTGCCAGTTCATGAACTCGTGCAGGCCGCCCAGCTCGGCGATGAGGTCCGCGCCGGGACGCATGGCGAGGTGGTAGGTGTTCGAGAGCACGATCTGCGCGCCCAGGTCGCGCACCGTCTCCCACGGGATGCCCTTCACCGTGGCGCGCGTGCCCACGGGCATGAAGATGGGGGTCTCGATGTCGCCATGCGGCGTATGCAACACGCCCGCGCGTGCGTGCGTGCGCGGGTCCTCGGCGATGATGTCATAGGTGAACAGGGACTGATCCATAGGCATCCGTTCCTCGCGTGGTAATCTCATACCGGGTGTTAGGGTACCACGCGCGCGCCGGCGGCCGCGGACGCCCCTTGGGAAAACCAGATGCGGGGCCGGACGCGACGGGCGCGGGCGGGTGCAGCGACGAAGGGAGCGCTATGGCAGAGCGGACGGAGAGCGTCCTCGCCTCACGGCAGAAGACGGCGGAGCACATCATCAAGAACCTCGCGCGGCACGGGATGGACG
Source organism: [Collinsella] massiliensis (assembly GCA_000333815.1). GTDB lineage: Bacteria > Actinomycetota > Coriobacteriia > Coriobacteriales > Coriobacteriaceae > Enorma. The sequence goes on along the minus strand of CAPI01000066.1, from coordinate 26,423 downwards.
GCTACTATTGCGCCACGAGCGCGGAGGCGGTCGAGCTCGTGCGCTCGTGGATGGCCGCGGGCGAATCCGTGACCTGGGGCGGCAGCGAGACGTTCAAGGAGAGCGGGATGAAGCCCGCGCTCGAGGATGCCGGCTGCTACCGCATGCTCGACCGCGCGAGCGCGACGGCCCCCGAGGAGCAGCGCGAGATGTGGCGCGACCGCGCGAGCGCGGACTGGTTCTTCATGAGCGCGAACGCCCTCACCCTGGACGGTGAGCTCGTGAACATCGACGGCAACAGCGACCGCCTCGCGCTGTTGCTCCACGGCCCCGCGCACGTGGTAGTGCTCGCGGGCGTGAACAAGATCGTGGCGGACGTGGAGGCGGGCTTCAAGCGCATCCGCACCGTGACGTGCCCGCTCAACGCCGAGCGCCTGCACACCGAAACCCCCTGCGAGCTCACGGGCGCCTGCTCGCTGTGCCATGCGCCGAAGTGCATGTGCTGCAACCTCGTCGTGACGCGCCATTCCCGGCACGCAGGGCGCATCCGCGTGGTGATCGTCGGGGAGGAACTCGGCTATTAGCGTAGAGCCCCGGCACAACGCGAGGGGCGGCACCGTCTCTTCGGTACCGCCCCTCGGCAAACTCAATACTTTGGACTCACCTCAAGCCATCAAACGCACCTCGGGCTTCACTCCCTCTGGAACGAAACCCCCGTCCATAGGTGCCTTCGAGCTAGTCTGCGTCTCGTCTTCGGCTTCTCTCCGTGCTGCGACGGAAAACAATGGGTTGCCCTCTGGCAGAGACCCCAGGCGCTAAGCCTCGAATCCGCAGGCTACGAGCCCGAACGCTTGCGGTTCATCTTCTAAACCCATTGGACTCGCCTCCTTCGGTCGTCGCTTGCTTCTCTGAAGCGACCCTGTTCTGTCATTGCGTATATTCCCGTGCATGCTCCGTATATACCAGAATTCGAGAATCGAGGCATATATGCCGCGAACGGTCGGTATGCGTCCGCGAGCGGTACAGCCGGGGGCGAACTATGGCGCAGCCTCGCATCACCACAGCATTCCCGCAGGTAGACGCCCTTACGCTTCCGCCTCCGCGGCGAACTTCGCGAGCACCCCGGGGATGTCGATCTGCTGCGGGCACACCGCCGCGCAGCTCCCGCACCCGATGCACGCGCTCGGCCGCTTGTCCGCGTCCATGGTCTGCAGGCGCATGCGCGAGATGAAGTCGCCGTTGCCGGTGATCTGGCGCTGGTTGTAGAGCGAGAGCAGGTCGGGGATGTCAAGCCCCTGCGGGCAGTGGCTCGTGCAGTAGCGGCATGCGGTGCAGGGCACGGTGCCCTGGCCGAGCATGTCGGCCACGATCTTGGCGAGCACCGCGCGATCCTCCGCCGTGAGCGGCCGCTCCTCCTCGAAGGTGGCGATGTTCTCCTTCAGCTGCTCGAAGCTCGACATGCCGGAGAGCGTGACGCAGACCTCGGGGATGCCCTGGATGAAGCGGAACGCCCAGGCCACCGGCGTCTCGTCGGGGCGCTGCGCGGTGAGCTTCGCAGCATCCTCCTCGGATAGGTTCGCGAGCTTGCCGCCGCGCACCGGCTCCATGACCCACACGGGCAGGCCGTGCTCGGCGAGCAGCTCCACCTTGCCCTTGGCGTCCTGGAACTCCCAGTCGAGGTAGTTCAGCTGGATCTGGCAGAACTCCATGTGCTCCCCGTATGCCGCGAGGAAGCGCTCCATGACGGGGATGGCGCCGTGGGCGGAGAAGCCGAGGTGCCGGATGCGCCCGGCCTCCTTCTGGGCGAGCAGGTAGGGCATGATGCCGTGCGCAGGGTTGAGGTACTCGTCGATGTTGAGCTCGCACACGTTGTGGATGAGGTAGAAGTCGAAGTAGCCCATGCCCGTGCGCTCGAGCTGCGCCTCGAAGATCTCCTCGACCTTGTCCATGTTCGCGAGGTCGTACCCGGGGAACTTCGTGGCAAGGTAGAACGAGTCGCGCGGATGCGGGGCGAGCGCGCGGCCGAGAGCCGCCTCGGAGGTGCCGTTGTGGTAGCCCCAGGCGGTGTCGAAGTAATTCACTCCGTGCTCGAGGGCGTAGGCGACCATCTCGTCCGTCGCGGCCTGGTCGATCGCGCCGTCATCGCCGTCCACCACGGGCAGGCGCATCGCCCCGAACCCGAGCGCCGACAGCTTGAGCCCCTTGAAATCCTTGTACAGCATGGCCTTCCCCCTAACGGATCCCCTACCGGTTCACGAACAGCACGACCGCGACGATGATCGCGACAACCACGATGACGATGCCCGCGATCGCGCCGATGAACCGCGCGCGCGAGCCGCGCGTGCGCTCCCGCACGCTCCGCTCCACGTTCGCGAGCTGCTCGACCTCCGCCGCCTGCTGCTCCCGCTCCGCGCGGTCCGCCTCGAGCCGCGCGGCGATGGTCTCCGTGACCTCGGGGTGCGCGTGGATGTCGTTCGCCTCGTCGATGAGCGCCTGGGCGTCGCGCGCCTCGTCCTGGGCGTCCTCGGCCGCCTGCTCCTGCTCGCGCTTGGCCTTCTCCTGGGCAGCGATGCGCTCCTTCATCGCGCGCTGGCGCTCGGAGGCGGCATCGCGCGCCTCGCGGTAGGCGTTGCGCGCCTCGTCCGCGGCACCGCTCACCTCGTTGAACGAGCGCTTCGCCTCGTCCATGGGCTTCTCCGCCTCGGCCACGGCACGGCGGGCGTGCTCGAGCGCCTCGGCGAGCTCGCGGGTGATGCGGGGCAGGTCGTCCTTCGCGAGCGTCAGGTCGTGCTCGGCGTCGGCGATCTCCTGGTCGAGCTCACCCGAGCGCACGCTATAGGCCGCGGAGTTCGCCGAGGGGTTCCGTTGCACCTCCGAGCGCTCCTCGCGGAGCATGGTGAGGCGCGATTCGGCGCTCTCCACGGCCGTCTGCGCGGCGGCAACGCCGTCCTTCTGCTCGCGCTCGGCGCGCTCGAGGTTCTTCTTGGCGTCGTCGAGCCGACGCTGCAGGCGCGCGCCGTTCTCGCGCGCGGACGCCTCGCGCGCCTCGGCGGCGTCGAGCGCGGCCTTCAGGCGCTTATCGGTCTGGGCGTCGGCATCCTTCATCTGCTGGAGCTCGCCCTTCAGGGCGTCGATCTCGCCCTGGATGCGCTTCTGCTCGCGCACGGCGGCCGAGCCCGCCTGAACGGCCGCCTCGCGGCGCGCCGTCTGCTCCGCGACGATCTGCTCGAAGCCCGCCTCGACCTCGCGCCGGTGGGCGAGCTCCGCCTCCTCGCTCGCGATGGTGCTCTCGAGCGACTCGAGCTGGCTGCGCGCCTCGGCGTGCGCGCGGCGGGCGTTGCGCATCTCGTTCATGGCCGCGGCGCCCGAGGTGAAGAACGACCCCACCGCCTCGACGGCGGATGGCCCCTCCACGCCGGCCGGCGCGACCTCAGTGCCCGCATCGCCCGTGGGCGGCGCGGCGTCTTCTGCATCGTACGTTTGCGGCTTCTGCTCGTTCAGATCTTCCGGCATGATCCACTCCCCCAATGCATGGGCGAACTGTTTCTCAGCTCAATGATATATGCCCGCGCGGACACGCGGGCACGCGATCGTTGATTTTTACCGAGCGGCGCGGGGCGGAAAGGCGACGCCCGGCCGGCGGCGCCCCGGCGCATCCACCCGGCCGAGAGCCGGCGGAACCCCTGGGGCGCGCTACTCGATGAGCATCGCGTCGCCGAAGCTGAAGAAGCGGTAGCGCTCCGCCACGGCCTCGGCATAGGCGTCCATGATCTGCTCGCGGGTCGCGAGGGCGGAGACGAGCATCATGAGCGTCGAGCGCGGCACGTGGAAGTTCGTGATGAGCGCGTCGACCACATGGTAGGTCGAGCCGGGCATGAGGTAGAGGTTCGTAGTCGCGTCCGCGCGTGCCACGATGTCGCCCGCACCCGCCACGGCGGCGGAGTCGGGGGCGTTCTCGAAGCGGCGCGCGACGACCGCGGGGTCGGACGCCGGTGCCGAGGCCTCCCAGGCGCTCTCGAGCGAGCGCACGGCCGTCGTGCCCACGGCGATCACGCGGTGCCCGCCCGCCTTCGCGGCGTGCACGGCGTCCACGACCGCCTGCGGCACGTGGTAGCGCTCGGTGTGCATGACGTGCTCGGTGGGGTCGTCCTCCTCCACGAGGCGGAACGTGTCGATGCCCACCTCGAGCTCGACCGTCGCCCAGCCCACGCCCTTCTGCTTGATGCGTTCGATGAGCTCGGGCGTGAAGTGCAGGCCCGCCGTGGGCGCCGCGGCGGAGTGCTCCTCGCTTATGGCGTAGACGGTCTGGTACTTTTCGGGGTCGCCCTCGTAGTCGGTGATGTAGGGCGGCAGCGGCACGTGGCCCGCCGCGTGGATGGCCTCGTCGAGGGTGCGCGGGCGGCCGTCGGCGCCCTCGCCCTGCGGCGTGAAGCGCACGATGCGCCCGCCGCGGCTGTCGGGCACGAAGTCGACGATCTCGCCCGTGAGCACCACGGGCGCGGTCTCGGGGGCGTGCGGGCCACCCGCGCGGTACTCCACGACCGCCCCGGGCTTCAGGCGCTTGCCCGGGTTCACGAGGCACTCCCACACATGCCCGAGCGGGTCGAGGTCCTCGCGGCGCGTGAGCAAAAGCGTCTCGGCCATGCCGCCCGTTCTGGCCTTGCGCCCGATGAGGCGCGCCGGCATGACGCGCGTCTCGTTCGCCACGAGCAGGTCGCCGGGCTCCAGGTAGTCGATGATGTCGTAGAAATGGCGGTGCTCGACGCTCCCGCCGTGCGCGAGCGGCACGACATCGCCCGTCGTTGCGAGCGGCTCGCCGCGGTGCAGCACGAGCAGGCGGCAGGAGTCGCGCGGCTCAGCGGGCGCCTGGGCGATGAGCTCCTCGGGAAGGTTGTAGTCAAAATCGTCGGTGCGCATGGCGACCTCGCTTTCCGTGTTCCGGCTGAATAGCTTAGCACGCTTGCGCACGTGAGGTGCGGGGCGTGGGCGTTGCCCCCGACGGGCACGGAGCGCGGCGTCACCCGAAGAGCTCGTCGAGCGTGGCGTCGATGAGGGCGGCCACCGTGCGCTCGAGGGCGTCGGCGTGCAGGATGCCGCGGTTGAGCAGTACCAGAGCGAGCGTCTTCTGCAGGTTCTGCACCGCATGGCGGTCGACGCCCGCGCGCGCGTCGGCGATCTCGTCGACCACCCAATCGACGAGCTTCCCGTCCACCGCGGGGTCGAGGCTGCGCCCGCGGGGGAAGCCGCGCGCGAGGTAGGCGTACTCCTCGGCGGTGGCGATGCGGAAGATGTTCCGGTCGCTCCCCCAGATGCGCTCGAGCCACCCGCGCAGGGCATCGCGCCCCAGGCGGCGCTCCGCCTGCCGGTGCATCTCGTCCAGCATATCGACGGCCCGCTGGCGGTTCTCCATGAGCATCGCGTAGATGAAGGCGCCCTTCGAGGGGAAGAAGTGGTAGAACGTGCCCTTGGCGATGCCCGCCGCGCGCGCGATCTCCTCGACGCGCAGCGCGCGCACGCCGCCCGCGCAGAGCGCGCGCCATCCCGCCTCGACCATGCGGAGATGGAGCTCGTCGCGGTGCTCGGGCGTGAAGATGGCGGGCATGGCTACCTGCCCTTCCGCGCGCCGGCGAGCCCATGGGACGCGGCGCGCGCGGCCCCGTGCCCGCCAGGTGCCTGCGTGCGGCGCTCGCGGTAGTTGAGCCATTCGCGCACGAGCGCCAGGACCACGCTCGCGCCCACGATGAGGGCGAGCACATGGAAGGCCAGGTGCATGCCGTCCATGAAGACGTCCGGCCTGCCCGCGACGTAGCTCGTCACGGGGTAGCCGATCGAGCTCGACATGCCGCCATAGAGCAGGGCCGAGCCAGCCGTGATGCCGACCGCCTGCCCCAGGTAGCGCATGAGGTTGCCGAGCGACCCCACGAAGCCGAGCGACCCTTCGGGCGCGTGCCCCATGACCATGGAGTTGTTCGGCGCCTGGAAGATCGCGCTGCCGAGCGAGGTGAACATGATGCAGGGGATGAGCACGAAAAGCGGGGTGTCGAGCGCCACGAACCCCATGATGGCAAGGCCGCAGGTGTAGATGACCTGCCCCACGAGCGTGGGCTTCTCGCACCCCATCTTGTCCGAGACCGCGCCCGAGATGGGACCCACGATGGAGTTCACGAGCGGATAGCACGCCATGATGAGCCCGGCCGCCCCGGCGCCGATGCCGCGCGCCTCCTGCAGGTAGTACGGGAAGATGAAGGTGTAGGCGGACATGGCGAGGAAGACGAGGGCCATGTTCACGAGGTCGATCACGAAGCGCACGTCCCGGAAGACCCCGAGCGTCACGAGCGGCGAGGTCGCGTGGTTCTCGACCACCACGAACGCGGCGAGCAGCACCGCGCCGCCCGCGAGCATGCCGATGGTGAGCGGGGTGACGCCGCGCTCCATGAGCGTGATGGCGAAGAAGATGGCGAGGATGGCCGGGATGAGGAGCGCGGTGCCGAGGGCGTCGAACGACGGGCGGCGCGCGGGGCGATGGTTGCGGAGCACCTTGAGGCCGATGATGAACGAGATGACGCCGATGGGCAGGTTGATGATGAAGATGAACTCCCACGGCAGCGACGCCACGATGAGGCCGCCGAGCGTGGGGCCGCACATGGCGCCGAGCGCGGTGAAGGTCGCCACGAGCCCGAGCGCGCGCCCGCGGCTCGTGGGGAAGGTCTCGGTGATGATGCCCTGGTTGTTGGCGAGCGACGCGGCGCCGCCGAGCGACTGGACGGCGCGGGCGACGACGAGCAGCTCGAACGTGCCGGAGAGCGCGCAGAGCGCCGAGCCCGCGGTGAAGAGCGCCACGCCCACCTGGAAGATGCGCACCTTGCCGAACATATCGCCCAGGCGGCCGAACACGAGGAGCGCCGCGCAGGTCACGATGCTGTAGATGCTCGCGACCCACTGGATGGACGCCATGTCCACCCCGAGCTCCTGCTGCATGGAGGGCAGCGCGACGTTCACGATCGTGCCGTCGAGGATCTCCATGAACGTCATCGCGAGGATGACCACGAGCGCCGCCGCCGTATGCCCGCGCGGCACGTCGCTCACCAATCCAACCGGCTTCTCGTCTTCCATCTGCATCGCCTTCCATAATATGACTATTCACAACGAATAGTCATATTATGCCCATGGCCGAGGTTTTGAAAGGGGCGGCGAAAGGTTACGAGGCGGACCCGCGATGCCTGGCCTTGCGCTCGTCGCGCAGGCGGGCGCGGTCGAGCGCCGCCTCGGCGGCGGAGAAGCGGCAGCCGCAGTACTGCTGGCGGTACATGCCGAGCTCGCGCGAGCGGCGCGTGGCCTCGCCGTACCAGGGACGGAAGTCGCGGATGACGGGCGTGAGGCCGTTCGCGGCGGCGAGGCGCGCGAGCACGTCGTTGCAGGTCTCGAAGAGCTGGTAAGGGGACACGGCGAGCGTCGTGGCGATATGCGTGAAGCCCGCGCGCTCGGCCACGCGGCACGCCTCGGCCAGGCGGAGCGCATAGCAGGCCCGGCAGCGGTGACCACGGTCGCGCGCACCGATGGGCGCCACCGCGCGCTCCCAGCGCTCGCGGTCCTCCCCCGCCTCGATGAGCGGGATGCCCTCCGCGGCGCACCAGCGGCGGAGCTCGGCGAGGCGGCGGTCGTGCTCCTCGACCGGTTGGATGTTCGGGTTCGTCCAGCAGATCGTGGGCTCGAAACCCTCCTCGACGAGCAGGCGCACCGGCTCGAGCGAGCAGGGCGCGCAGCAGGCATGCAGCAGCAGGCGCGTCATGGGCGCACCTCCCCGTGCGCGTCCGCGCCAGGAGCGGCAGGCTCGTCCCCGGCGGCCTCGTCGCCCGCATCGTCCGCGCCGAAGAAGCGCACGCCGGACGCCGTGTCCTCGCAGTGCGTGATGAGCGGGTCGGCGGCGATCTCGCGCACGTACTCCCAATCGCCCGCGCAGCCCGAGAGGTGGAGCGTCGCCGCGAAGGCGCCCGCCACGGGGCAGCCGCATGCGAAGCCGGCGGCGATCAGGGCCGCGGTCACCACGAACGTCGGGGCGAGCGCGATGACGAGGTACTGCGCGCGGGTGTAGATGACGCCCTCCGTGCTCGCGTAGAGCATGCCGCGCTTCCAGTTGGCGCCGAAGGTCACGCGCGCGCCCGCCGGCGCGAATGCCTTGAAGAAGATGCCGTGCACGAGCTCGTGCGCGATGAACGACACCGCCGTCGCCACCGCGACCCAGGCGATCCACAGCACATAGTCGATGAAGCCCCGGCCGTCCGCGGCGAAGATGCCCGAGAGCAGCCCGTCGAACAGCCCGGGCGCGAACATCGCGAGCACGATGCCGAACACGAGCGTCGCCCCGAGCCCGATGACGAAGGCGGCCGCGGAGTCCTGCGCCACGCGGCGGAGGAACCCCTCGTCCTCGAAGGTCTGTATGTCGCCTCGGAATCTCATGCGCCCAAGCATACACGCAATCCGGCGCGCTGTGCCATAATGGGCACGTAATTGGACGGTTCGACCATATCTGCAGGAGACCGCATGGCACCCAAGCTCAGCATCGATTCGCGCCCCACCTGGCCGCGCCGCGCCATCGTGACGGCCGGCATGCCCTATGGCAACAAGAACCTGCACTTCGGCCACGTGGGCGGCGTCTTCATCCCCGCGGATTTCTACGCGCGCTTCCTGCGCGACCGCATCGGCCGTGAGAACGTGCTCTTCGTCTCGGGCACCGACTGCTACGGCAGCCCCATCATGGAAAGCTACCGCAAGCTCCACGACGAGCAGGGCTACGATCGGTGCATCGCGGACTACGTCGAGGCGAACCACGACCGCCAGGCCGCGACGCTCGCCGGCTACGAGGTGGAGCCGGACTTCTTCGGCGGCAGCGCCCTCGAGCCCGCCGCGCACGTGCACGAGCAGATGACCGACGAGATCATCCTGCGCCTGAAGGAGCGCGGCGTGCTGGAGAAGCGCGCCACGAAGCAGTTCTACGACCCGAAGGCCCAGCAGTTCCTGAACGGCCGCCAGGTCATCGGCCGCTGCCCCATCCAGGGCTGCAAGTCGGAGAAGGCCTACGCCGACGAGTGCGACCTCGGCCACCAGTTCGAGCCCGAGGAGCTCATCGCGCCCAGAAGCGCCCTCACCGGCGAGACCCCGGAGCTCCGCCCCGTCGACAACATCTACTTCGACCTCCCCGCCTACCTCGACTTCCTGAAGCGCTACACGAAGGGCCTCGAGGGCGACGAGACCGTGCGCCCCGTGGTGGTGAAGACGCTCGAGGAGTGGCTCAACCCGCCGCAGCTCTACATCCAGAACAAGTTCCGCGAGGCGTTCGACGCCATCGAGGGCCAGCTTCCGCTGCACACCGTCACCGAGCCGGAGGGCAACAAGAGCTCGTTCACCGTCACGTTCCCCAGCTGGCGCGAGCGCGACGCGGCGCACGAGGTGCTCGGTGCCGCCGGCGTGCGGTTCCGCTCGGGCAAGGCGCTCGTGCCCTTCCGCATCACGGGCAACATCGAGTGGGGCGTGCCCGTCACCGACGAGTGCGGCTGCGCGGGGCTCACGTGCTGGGTGTGGCCCGAGAGCCTCTGGGCGCCCATCAGCTTCACGCGCACGGCGCTCGGCGCGGACGAGGCGGCGGGCGCGCACCGCTGGTCGACGGACGACTGGCGCGCTTGGTGGTGCGACCCCGATGCGCACGTCTACCAGTTCATCGGCCAGGATAACATCTACTTCTACGGCATCGCGCAGACGGCGATGTGGGAGGCGCTCGGCTGGGACATGCAGCAGAGCACGCTCGTGGCGAACTACCACGTGCTCTACATGGGCAAGAAGGCCAGCTCGAGCAGCAAGACGCCCCCGCCGCCCGCATCCGAGCTACTCGGCCACTACAGCGCCGAGCAGCTGCGCGCGCACTTCCTGTCGCTCGGGCTCGGCGAGAAGCCGGTGAGCTTCAGCCCCAAGGCGTACGACACGCGCGAGACCGGCAAGAACCCGGACGGGACGGCGCTGCTCGCCCGCGACGACAAGCGCGTGATCGACCCGGTGCTCAAGGAGGGGACGCTCCTCACGGGCGTCTTCAACCGCCTCGCGCGCTCGTGCTTCTACGGCGTGGCCGAGAAGGAGGGCGATCCGAGCGCGGTGCGCACGGGCTGCATCCCGGCGGGCGCCGCCGCGCCCGAGGTGGCCGAGGCCGCGGAGCAGGCGGTCCTCGCCTTCGAGCAGGCCATGTGGCGCACGGAACTCCATCGCGCGCTCGGCGTGTGCGACGCCTACCTGCGCGCCGCCAACAAGCGCTGGAGCGACGCGAGCAAGGCCGCCAAGGCGGCGCAGAAGGAGGATCAGGCCGCGGGCGACGCGCTCATGCACCAGGCGCTCGTGGACGCCTTCCTCGAGCTGCGCGTGGCGACCGTCCTCATGCACGGCATCGTGCCCGCCGGCTGCGAGCTCATCTGCGAGTACTTCGACATCGCGCCCGAGGCGTTCTTCAGCTGGGAGCACCTGCTCGATCCGATGGACGCCTTCGTGGCGAGCCTCGGCGAGGAGCCGGGTGCGCATCGCGTGAAGGCGCTGCCGCCGCGCTTCGACTTTTTCTCGTTCTAAGCGGCGCGCGCAAGACGAGCGATTCCTGCTGCGGCGGTCGGGTGCCTAGCGCTCGGCCGCCGTTCCCTTTGAGGCGACGGCGCCGGTGGGACAGACGTGGTAGCAGTTGCCGCACTCGTCGCAGCGCTCGCCGATGATGCGCATGGTGCCGCTCGGGTTGGCGGCGATGGCCTTGTGCGTGCAGGCGCGGGCGCAATCGCCGCAGCCGATGCAGCGGAACGGGTCGATCGAGAGGCCGGGCTCCTCGAACGCGTCGCCGCCGAAGGCGAACCGCTCGCGCTGGATCTTGTGGTCGCGGTGCACCATGTTGAAGTCGTAGTCGTAGTACTCGCCATGGAAGCGGTCGAGCACGAACACCACGGTCTCGGGGTACTTCGCGATATCGTAGACGGCGACGTTGAACAGCGGGTTATCCGCCGCCTTCGCATCGACCTCCTCCTGGGTGAGCTCCCGCACCGTGCCGGAGACGCGCACCATATACCCCGGCTGGAAATGCGGCATGTTGTCGTCGTCCCAGGTGCACGGCGCCGCGGTCTTCTCGGCCGAGACGCTGAGCGCCCTCCCCTCCTTGAGCTGGCGGTAGAACGGCTTCACGCGCATCGTGCGCAGGTAGAGGCCCTCGTCGTCATAGGCGAAGAAGTGCGCGATGCGGCTCTCGACCCCGCCCGCGCCGTCGAGCGTGGCGAAGCTGCAGCAGCCCGCCGCGTCGAAGAGCCGGTACACGTCCTGCATGGTCTTCATGGGTCCACCCTTCCCTGCTCTCAGGCGACCGCCCCGCGGCATGGCCCGGGCGCGCCACCTGCACCTAACCCGCCAGCGCGCGCCAGCGCTCCGCGAGGTACGCGGCGTGCTCCGCCATGAGGTCGAAGCCCAGCAGCTCCTCGCAATCCTCCGAGACGTTCGAGACGGAGTTCGCATCGATGAGATAGGCTGCGTCCGCGGCCTCGATCACATCGAAGCTCCCGAGCTCGAAGCCGAGGAGCTGCGCGGCCGCCTCCGCAGCATCGACGACCGCGCGCGGGCAGTCCTCGTACGCCTCGTAGGTCGAGCCCACATGGTAGGAGGAGAGGCCGTTCGCGGCGATGCTGCGCTTTTGCACGTGGGCGGCGCGGCCGGCAACGATCTCGATGCGCGTGAGGAAGCCCGCGCGCGCCGCGAGGTATTCCTCCACGATGAAGACCGTACCCTCGGGCGCCGCGGCAAGGAAGCGCCGCGCCTCATCGGCGTCATGCAGCACCGCCGTGCACGCGGAGCGGCCGCCGCAATCCGGCTTGATGACGCACGGGTACGCGAGCGCCTCCGGGTCGATGCGCGCGGGCACATCGCAGGCGAAGACGCGCGGCACCGCGAAGCCGGCGCCGCCGAGCGCTTCGGTAGCGGCGCGCTTGCTCACCTCGAAGGCGTGCGCCCGTGCCGGGTTGACGAGCACGATGCCGCGCGCCTCGACCTCGGAGACGACCTGCGCCATGTGCTCGTGGGAGCGGGCGTGCCCGCGCGCGAGCGCGCTCGCGAACACCCGGCTCGCGAGCATGGCGCAGGCAAGGGTTGCCTCCACAGCATCCGGTCGCTCCATATCGATGAGCCGCACGGGCACGCCGCGCGCGCAGAGCTCGGTTGCGAGCTTGAAGTCCGACCACTCGCTCGATTCGTAGAGCACGCCGAGCACGGGCTCGGCGGCGCAGGCATCCACCGCGCTCACACGCTCCATTCCAGCAACCTCCCCAAAAACCGCTCGAGCTCGGGCGTACCCGGGCTCTGGAAGAGCCGGGCGCTCTCCCCGTACTCCAGCAGCGCCCCGCCGTAGAGGAACGCCACCTTGTCGCACGCGTGGCGCGCGAAGCCCATCTCGTGCGTCACGACGATGAAGCGCGCGCCCGCGTCCTTGAGGTCGCGCAGCATGTCGAGCACCTCGCCCGTATACTCGGGGTCAAGCGCGCTCGTGGGCTCGTCGAGCAGCAGGAGCCCCGGCCGGGGAGCCACGGCGCGCGCGATGGCCACGCGCTGCTGCTGCCCGCCGGAGAGCTGCGCCGGGCGCTTCTCCGCCTCGGCCGTGAGGCCGAACCGCTCCAGGAGCTCATCGGCGCGCGAGCGCGCCTGCGCCTCGTCGACGCCGTGCACGGCGCGGAGCGGCAGCGCGATGTTCTCGCGCGCGGTGAGGTGCTGGAAGAGCCCGCCCTGCTGGAACACGAAGCCCAGGCGCGCCCGATACGCGCAGAGCTCGTCCTCGCGCTCCGGGAGCGGCCGGCCATCGAGCTCGACCGTCCCGGCACTCGGCGGCAGGAGCCCCGCCATGATGCGCAGCAGCGTCGACTTGCCGCCGCCCGAGGGGCCGATGATCGCGAGCGTGGTCACGTCGTCGTCGAAGTCGACGCCGCGGAGCACCGCGCGCCCGTCGAAATCCTTGGACACGCCGCGCAGACGCAGGTGCAGAGCCTGGCCGTGCGGCGCGGTGCGCGAAGACGCCATCGCTACCCCAGCCTCCTCTCGATGACGCGGCTCGCGAAGGCGAGCGGCAGCGTGAGCACCAGATACAGCGCCCCCAGCAGGAAATAGCAGCCAAACAGGTTGAAGTTCGTCGCGCTGATCTCGCGCATGGTCTGCGTGAGCTCGATGACGGCGATGACCGAGAGCAGCGACGAGTCCTTGATGACGCTCGCGAACTGCCCGGTGAGCGCGGGAAGCGTCCGCGCGGCGAGCTGCGGCACCACCACGTAGCGCAGCGCCTGCACGCGGGTGAAGCCCACGGCGCGGGCGGCCTCGAGCTGCACGGGATCGATGGAGAGCAGGCTGCCGCGCATGATCTCGGCGATGTAGGCGCCCTCGAAGACCGAGAGAATCGCCACGCCCGCCACGAACCGGTTCTCGATGCCCCAGGCCGTGCCGATGATGTAGAAGAAGAGGTAGATCTGCACGAGGAGCGGCGTGCCGCGGATGATCTTCACGTACAGGTCGCTCAGGTAGCGCACGACGAGCACGCGGCTGCCCTGCGCCACCGCCACCACGATGCCGATGGCGAGGCTCATGAGCAGGCTCAGGGCAGAGATCTGCAGCGTAAGCATGAAGCCGTCCGCGATGCGGGAGCCGTAGCGCGCCACGAAGCTGAAGTCGAGCGAGACCCCCACCGAGATGAGCGCCGCCCACACGCCGGCGACCACGAGGGCGCATACGAGCAGGTAGTTGAACGCGGCGCGCAGGGGCGGCACGCGCCCGGTCGCGGGCGCGATGAAGGGGTTGCGGGACGCTGGTCCTGTCATGGGCATCTCCCTCCCTGAGCGCGGGCTACTCGAAATCGAAGAACCAGGTGAAGCCGAGCTCGTCGAAGGCGGCCTTCTCCTGGGCGAGGTACTTCTCCGTGAGCGCATCGAAGGTGCCATCCGCGCGGCTCTGGGCGATGAACTCGTTCAGCTGATCGAGCAGCTCGGTGTTGCCCTTCTGCACCGCGATGCCCCAGTACTCCGGGTCCTGGAAGGGGATGAACACGGCCTCGGTGGTGTCCGGGTTCGCCTCGTGGTTGCGATAGATGGTGAGCTGGTCGTAGAGGAAGCCGTCCGCGCGGCCCTGCACGACCTCCGTCACGCAGGCGCTCTCGTCGGCAAGGCGGAGGATCTCGGCGTTCTCGAGGTGGTTCGTGGCGTAGACGTCGCCCGTGGAGCCCGTCTTGACCGCCACGGTCATGCCCTCCTGGTCGAGGTCGGCCGCCTCGGCGATGCCGCTCTCGCTGTTGGCGAGGATGGCGAGCTGCGCCTGGGCGTACGGGTCGGAGAAGTCGACCGTCTCCTCGCGCTCTGGGGTGATCGTGATGGAGCTCATGACGCAGTCCGCGCGTCCGGTCTGCAGCGACGGGATGAGCCCGTCGAAGGCCGTGTTCTCGATGGTGACGTCGTAGCCGTACGCCTCGCCGAAGGCGCGCATGAAGTCGACGCTCACGCCCGCGGGCTCGCCCGCGTCATCCTTCGTCTCGAACGGCGGGTAGGCAAGCTCCATCGCCACGGTGAGCTTCGAGTCCGCACCGGAGGCTGCCGAGCCCTGGGTTGCGCCCTCATCCGAGCTGCACGCGGCGAGCGCCGGCGCTGCAAGCGCCACGGCGGCAGCCGCGAGCGCGCCGCGGCGGGTCACCGCCATACCGCCCACGCCACTCTCCGTATCCTGCATGTTCCGTATGTCTTGCATGGTGTGCTCCGTTCTCGTATGCATATCGTTCGCTCCCCCGCCGCGCCCGGGGCGCGCAGGGTGCCTGCCGGCCGCTCGCGCATGGCGCGATCGTGCTCGGGCGACGGGACGCGGCGTTTCACGGCCTGTCTCGTCGATACCCGCTCGACGGGGCTTCCCTGTGGTTGATAGTAAAGTATTTGCGCGCGCATCGGCACCCCACAGTTCGTCCACACGGCGAGCGGGCGCGCAAATCGCCTGAATCGGCATGGAGAATCGATGCGCGGGAATGTGTCCGCCCCCACGCGGGCGCGCTCGGGCATAATCTGCTGGTTCGAAATGCAAAGGGGGGAAATCGATGCGGAACGAACTTACCTTGCGGCGCGCCGAGGCGGGCGACGCCGAGCGCGTGCTCGCCATCCTCGAGGACGGCAAGCGGTCGATCGCGCGCTTCGGAATCGCGCAGTGGCAGTGCGGCTACCCCAACATTGGCTCCGTGCGCGCAGACATCGACCAACGCGCCTGCTACCTGGCAGAAGACCCCGCGGGCAGGGCACTCGGCGCCATCTCCGTGCTCTTCTGCCCGGATGCCGAGTACGACGCCGCACCGGTCGCGTGGCTCACGGGCGACGCGGCTGCCGAGGGGCGCGCGGGCGCGTCCGAGCCCGTCTACGCCGCCGTCCACCGCTGCGCCACCGCCGCCGAGGCGCTCGGCCAGGGTGTCATGTCCTACCTCTTCGCGCAGGCGGAGGAGCTCGCGCGCGCTGCCGGCCGCCGGAGCCTGCGCATCGACACGCACCCCGGCAACGCCGCCATGCGCGGCTTCCTCGCCCGCCAGGGCTTCACCGAGCTCCAGGAGTTCGAGCTCACCACAAAGGGCGACACCGAGCGCGACCTCACGCGCATCGCCTACGAGAAGCTCGTCTGAACCCGCCGTTGGGAGGCACCGATGCAGAAGCTCTATCTCATGCGCCACGGCCAGACCGTCTACAACACCCAGCACATCCTGCAGGGCCGCTGCGACTCGCCCCTCACCGATGAGGGCATCGCCCAGGCGCGGCGGGCGGCTGCGTGGCTACGCGAGCACGGGCGCGACATGGAGGCCGTGGACCTTGCCGCCTCCTCGCCGCTCGGGCGCGCCGAGGCCACGCTCGACATCGTGCGCGCCGAGGTCCCGCAGCTCGCAGGAGCCGAGCGCGCCTCCGTACCCGGTCTTGCGGAGCGCGACTACGGCACCTTCGAGGCCGGCCCCGTCGAGCGGCTCGGCGTGAGCCCCTGGGATCCGGGAGATGCCGCCGTGCGCCGAGGCGGCGAGACGAACGCGTGCGCGCGCTACCGCATCGTGAGCACCCTGCGCTCGCTCATGAATAGCTGCGAGGGCAACGTCCTCGCTGTGAGCCACGGCTCCATCAGCCTCGCCTTCAAGACGTACTGGGCGCCGTATGCCCGCTGCGCGCAGGACGTGCCGCTCGGCAACTGCTGCATCCTCGTCTTCGAATACGACCGCGCACGGCGCGCCTTCGCCAACACGGAGATCGTCAACCCTGCATAAGCGCGGACGCGAGGGCGCGCGGGCTAGCGCTTGCCGTGGGAGTTTCGCCAGATCTCGCGGCCGAGCATGAGCGCGAGCACGAGCGCGAAGAAGTACCCCAGAAAGCCGATGATGGGGATGCCGAAGATGACCGGCTCGATCTTTGCGTAATAGACCACCGAGGAGCCGATGAAGAGGCCCGCGATGACGATCGACATCGAGAGGCGGTCCACGATGCCGCCCAGGCGGCGCAGCACCGCGTCGGACCCAAGCACCTCGGCGTTGATCTTGAGCTGCCCGCGCGTGAGCATGCGCGACGCGAGCCCCAGGTACTCGGCGGTCTGCAGGTTCCCCCGCGCCGCGCGCACCGCGCCCTTGCCGAACTCCTCGGCCGCCTCGCGCATCCGGGCGTAGGCGCTCTTCTCGTGCGCGATGTGCACCTGGATGATCTCGATCATGTTGACGTCGGGCAGGTACTCCGTGAGCAGGCCCTCGAGTGTCACCATGCCGCGCGCGAAGAGCGTCACGACGCTCGGCAGCTCGATGGAGTTCTTCCGCGCCAGGTTGATGAGCGTGGTGAGGAAGCGGCCGATGTCGAGGTCCTTGAGGTTCGCGCTGCCGAAATCCTGCACGATGTAGTCGAGGTCGGTGAGGAAGGCCGTGTGGTCGATGGAGGCGGTGTCTCCGCGCGAGACCGCGAAGCGCATGAAGGCGTCCTTGAGCTTGGGGACGTCGCTCTCCGCCACCGCGAAGATGATCTCCTTCACGATGCCGCGGTCGTGCTCGGACATGCGGCCCACCATGCCGAGGTCGATGAAGTAGATGACGCCGTCCTTCAAGATGATGTTGCCCGCGTGCGGGTCCGCATGGAAGAAGCCGTCGTCGAGCACCTGCGTGGCGTAGTCGTCGACGATGCGCTCGCCCACGTCGCGCAGGTCGTACCCGGCGCGCTTGAGCGCGGCGGGCTCGGAGATCGATATGCCGTCGATGTAGTCCATGACCACGACGTGCTCGGTGCACAGCTCGAGGTACGAGCGCGGGCAGGAGATGCCGGGCGTGGATTTATGGTATGCATAGAACTCGCTCAGGTTGCGCGCCTCGGCGAGGAAGTTCGTCTCCTCGCGGAACGACCGCCACAGCTCCTCGACCACCTCGCGCATGTCGATGATCTGCTCGGTCTTGATGAAGCGCGTGACGTGCCGCGCGAGCGACCGCATGATGTCGATGTCCTGCGCCATGACCTGCTGCGCGCCGGGGCGCTGCACCTTCACCGCCACGTCCTCGCCCGTGACGAGGCGCGCGCGGTGCACCTGCGCGAGCGAGGCCGACCCGAGCGGGTTCGGGTCGACGGCGTCGAAGATCTCGCCGAGCTCCTGGCCGTACTCCGCCTCGAGGCACTCGAGCACGACGGGGTACGGCACCGGGTCGACCTCCGTGCGCAGGCGGCGCAGCTCGTCGCAGTAGCGCTGCGGCAGGATCTCCGAGCGGTTCGCAAGGATCTGCCCCATCTTGACGAACATGGGGCCGAGCTCCTCGAGCATCCGGCGCAGGCGCACGGGGGTCAGGTCGTGCCAGACCTCGTACTTGCGGGCGATGCGCAGGATCTCCGCGATGCGCCGCCGGCGGCCGGTGAGCGTGAGCTGGTACTTCTCGGTATCCGCCATCGCCTCGGGCTCGTCGGGCACCTCATCGACCGCGCGGGCGCGCCGGAAGCTCGTGCGCGAGGGCACGAAGTCGGCCTGCTCCGCCGCGGCGTCAGCGGCACCCGCGGGTTCCGGGCTCGGTTGTATCGTCTCATCCTCAGCGCGGCCCATGGTCATAGGGCACCGTTACTGGGCGGGGGCGTCTTCTGAGGCGTCCTCGGAAGCGTCGTCCACGGTCTCCTCGACCTCGACCTCCTCGGTCTCGACCTCGACCGACTCGACCGGCACCTCGACGGCGGCGTCGGGCGCGTTCGCCACGAGCTCCTCGACGTGCGCGATGAAGGCCGCGCGCTCGGTCGCCGAGAGCGGGCGCACGCGCGCGAGGATGAGCTCGTCCAAGATGCGCTCGGCGACGGTCGCGCCCTGGGCGCTCATGCGCTCGGTGACGTCGTGGAACGTGCCGCCCGCGCGCTCGAACGCGTCCGCCATCGAGCGGCCGAAATCGGTGTCGGCCGCATCGGCGCGCACCTGGGCGCCGCGCGCGGTGAGATCGTCCAGGAACTCCTTGCCCTTGTCGGCCGCCATCGCGGCGGCTCCCAAGCTCACGTTGACCATGTTGTTCATGAGGTCTTCAAACGATGTGGCCATGATGCCTCCCTAATCCGCATGAAGCCGGCCTTCCCATCATCGGCCGACATGCCCCTCTTGTACCCCGATTCACCCACACGAGATGATAAAAACCAGCCTGTCTGGGTTTTATCACTCAGCGCTCGTTGTCGGACATCGCGAAGCCGTTGCGCATGGCGCAGCTCATGGTGTAGAGCACCTTGGCGAGCAGATCCTCGGTGGCCTGCTTGAGCTTGACGGCGAGCGCGTCGTTCGCGCGGGCGAGGCACGGGCGCACCTCCCCTTCCGGAAGCGCCGCCGCCTCGGCATCCGTCCGGTAGAGCATCGCGTGCCCCGCCGCCGCCATCTTCTCCTGGTAGCCCTGGACCGCCGCCGCGTTCTCGTGGAAGCGCGCGTCGGCGAGGGCGGCGATGAGGCGGTTCGCCCAGTAGAAGCTCTCGCTCGTCACGCGGGCGGTCGTGTTGCCCAGGTACTCCGGCAGCGCGTCGACGTTCGCGTAGAGAGGCACGAGCGCGTTGAAGGGGTTCGAGCCGAACGCCATCCACTGCACGGCGCGCCAGCCCTCGGGCGCGTAAGGGCGCAGCTGCAGCACGGCGAGCTGGCCGTTGCGGTTGATGCCGATGGGCCGGTACAGGCCGCGCGAGGCCGGGGTGCCCTTGTAGCCGTAGGGGTCGAACGGCGTGCCCTGGTAGTGGGCGGAGAGCACGTCCTTCACGTCCTCGATGGTGAGCTTGCGCTCGGGGACGCGCGCCCACGGGATGTCATCGGACTCGGGCGTGAACGCCGCGGCCGGGCCGTCCCAGCCGTCGCCCGGGTTCAGGCAGCGCTGCATGTACCAGGCGCGCGGCGTGTTGTACACGTGGTCGGTGTCGGTGTGGCTCCCAAACGCCTCGCGCGGGTTGAAGATGTCGCCGGCGAGCACGCCCGCGCGCACATCCTCGAGCAGGTCGAGCAGGTCCTGGTCGGCCCCGTCCCCCGCTTCGCCCCCATCCGCATCGACGAGGTCGTCGTAGAGCTCGTCGAAGGCGTCGAGCTTGAGGAGCGTGAGGTCAAGATGGTGCGCGTGCATCCAGGAGCGCAGATCGGCGCTCGCCATGTGCTCGACCTGGTCCCCCTCGGCGTCCGCGAGGTCGAAGTAATCGATCCCGAGCTGGTTCGGCATGGTCACATACGCATCGTCCGGCACGCGCTTCGCGATCCAGTGGTGCCCGCCGATCGTCTCGAGCCACCAGATCTCGTCGACGTCCGAGAACGCGACGCCGTTCATCTCGTAGGTGCCGTAGCGCTCCAGGAGCGCTCCCAGGCGGCGCACGCCGTCGCGCGCGCTCGTGATGTAGGGCAGCACGAGCGTGACCATGTCCTCCTCGCCGATGCCGCCGGGCTGCTCGGCCACGTAGCCGGGCTCGCCCTCGACGCCCTCGGCGGGGCGGTAGGTGACGAGCGGGTCCGCGCCGAGCACGCGCGGGTTCGAGGTGATGGTCTCGGTCGCGCTCATGCCGACGTTGCGCTCATTGAAACCTGCCTCCGCCCAGGGGCCGTGGCCGGGGATGGCGTCGGGAACCGCCGTGTAGCGCATGGGGTCGTCCGGGAGCTCGATGGTGAGATGCGACGCCGTGGAGGTGTAGGTGCGCGGCTGGTCCTCGGGGTGCACGACCGTGAGGCGCTTGGGCTCGAACTGGCCGTTGGGGGAATCCTCGTTGCGCGCGACGATCGTCGACCCGTCGTAGCTCGCGCTCTTGCCGATCAAGATGGTGGTGCAGGCCATATGCCCTCCTTACCCCGAAGCACCCGCAGGTGCCGTCCCCGCGCGCGGCGGAGCCTTCGTGTCATGGCATCAGTGTAGCGCTCTGCAAGGGATTCGAATGCATGCATATTTTATGGCACGAACGCGCACGCGTCGGGGTATCATCTTTCACCAGTGTCCGCGCCCGCGGGCACGCTACCCGCTCCGCCGGAGCGTAGATGAGGAAGGTACAGTATGGCAACCGGTACGGTCAAGAAATCGTTCTTCCGCGAGAAGGGCTACGGCTTCATCGCCCCCGATGACGCGCCCGAGAACGCCTCGAAATCCGACGTGTTCGTGCACTTCAGCGCCATCCAGATGGACGGCTACAAGTCCCTCGACGAGGGCGATCGCGTCGAGTACGAGATGGGCCCGGGCAAGAAGCCCGGCGAGACGCAGGCGATCAACGTCCGCAAGATCGGGTAAGCACGAGCGTACCTCGTTTGCCCGCGAGCGCCCGGCCGCATGGCTGGGCGCTTTTTTCATATCAAGGCGCGGCCGAGCCTATGCGCGCGGCGGCTGCATGCCCAGGTGCTCGAAGGCGGCGAGCGTCGCCATGCGGCCCTGCGGCGTGCGCACCATGAGCCCGCGCTGCAGCAGGTACGGCTCGTAGACGTCCTCGAGCGTCGAGGGATCCTCGCCCACCGCGCTCGCGAGCGTACTGAGCCCGACGGCGCGGCCATGGAAGGTGCGCGCGAGCGTCTCCAAGATGCGGATGTCCATCCAGTCGAGGCCGAGCTCGTCGATCTCGAAGAACTCGAGCGCCTCGCGCGCGATGTCCACGTCGACCGACCCGCCGCCGCGCACCTGCGCGTAATCGCGCACGCGCTTGAGCAGGCGGTTCGCCAGGCGCGGCGTCCCGCGCGAGCGCGAGGCGATCTCGGCGGCGGAGTCGTAGTCCACCGAGACCCCCAGGATCGCCGCGGACCTGAGCACGATCTGCGCGAGGTCCTCGACGGAATAGTAGTCGAGCCTGAACGAGATGCCGAAGCGGTCGCGCAAGGGGCCGGTGAGCATGCCCGAGCGCGTCGTGGCGCCCACGAGCGTGAAGTGCGGGATCTCGAGGCGGATGGAGCGCGCCGCAGGACCCTTGCCGATCACGATGTCGAGGGCGAAGTCCTCCATCGCGGGATAGAGGACCTCCTCGACGGAACGGTTGAGGCGATGGATCTCGTCGATGAACAGCACGTCGCCGGGCTGGAGGTTGGTGAGGATCGCCGCGAGGTCGCCCGTGCGCTCGATGGCCGGGCCCGAGGTGGTCTTGATCTGCGCGCCGAGCTCGTTGGCGACGACGGTCGCGAGCGTGGTCTTGCCCAGGCCGGGAGGACCCGAGAAGATCACGTGGTCGAGCGTCTCGCCGCGGCTCTGCGCGGCCTCGATGAGGATGCGCAGGCTCTGCTTGATGTGCTCCTGGCCGCAGTAGTCGTCGAGGCGCTGCGGGCGCAGGCTCCGCTCGACGTCGAGGTCATCCGAGGTGAGGTTGCCCGTCACGAAGCGGTCGCCATGCGACGAGCCCGCGGCGGCCCCGCCGCCCCGGCGCGGCACGTCCTCCCATAGGTCTTGGCTTGCGTCCGCTTCCCACATCATGCATCCATCCCCAGTCGCTTCAACGCGGCGGCAAGCAGGTCCTCCACCCGCATGCCGTCATCATCATACCCGTCGAGTGCGAGCTCCGTCTCCTGCGGCGTGAAGCCCATGGAAAGGAGCGCGACGCGGGCATCCTCAAGCGGACTCGTCGCGGCGCGGGCGACGGGGATGCGCCCGACCGCCGGCGCGGGCGCGCCCGCGAGCTCGCGGTCGTTCGCAAGGGAGCCCTTGAGCTCGAGCACAAGGCGCTGGGCGGTCTTCTTCCCCACGCCCGAGACGGCCGACATGCCGGCGAGGTCCTCGGCCATGACGATGGCGTACACCTGCGAGACGGTGTACTTCGACAGCACGGCCAGCGCGAGGCGCGGCCCCACGCCCGACACGGCGACGAGCCGGTCGAACATGGTGCGCTCCTCGGGCGTGGCGAAGCCGAAGAGCGCCACGGCGTCGTTGCCCACGCGCATCCGGGTGAAGAGGCGCGCCTCCTCGCCGAGCGGCGGCAGGGAGGCCGCGGTCATGCCGGAGATGCCCACCTCGAAGCCGATGCCCGATACGTCAAGCACCGCGACGGAGGGCGTCGCCTCGACGAGCGTTCCTCTAAGCTGAGCGATCATGCGTAGGGGTTTCCCTTCTCCTTGATGTAGGCGCCGTTCGTCGCCGCCGCGGTGCGCCAAAGGTTGGCGTGGCAGATGGCGCACGCGAGCGCGTCCGCGGCGTGGTCCGGCTTGGGATCGTGATCGAGGTGCAGCAGGTTCCGCACCATATACGTGACCTGGTGCTTATCCGCGGCGCCCGTGCCCACGACGGCCTGCTTGATCTGCATGGGGGTGTACTCCCCCACCTCGACGCCGGCGAGCGAGCACGCCACGAGCGCCGCGCCGCGGGCGTGCGCGGTGGGTATGGCGGAGCGCACGTTCGCGCCGAAATAGATGCCCTCGACGGCGGCGGCATGGGGTTGATAGCGGTCGACCACCATGGTGAGCTCGTCCACGATGCGCCTCAGGCGCGACGCGAGGTCGGCATCGCTCGCCGTATGGATGCACCCGTACGCGCGGCAGCGGCACGCGCCCCGCCGCTCCTCGATGATGCCCCAGCCGGTATTCGCCAGACCCGGGTCGATGCCCAAGACGACCATGCGCGCCCCCTCTCACGTGCTCACGAACATTTGTTCTACTATAGCACAGCGGAAGGGCGTGCCGGCCGAGAAAGCTCGTCCTGAGAAAATCGGGCGCGCGGGACGCCGCGAGGGCGACCAAGCCGAAGTGCCGCGCCGCACAATCACCTAGTTGCGCGAGAAGAAGGGCATGCCGTGGGAGCCGGCGAGCCTGCCGCCCCCTTGCTCGAAGAGCTGCTGCAGCGAGCGCTGGATCTGTTCCTCGACCTGCGGAAGATTCGCGCCCAGGCGGGCGCGGCCCTCCTCCGAGCCCAGCTCCTCGAGCTGCTCCGGCGTGATGCCGAGCAGGTTGCTCACGAAGCCCACGAGTTCGTCGCGCATGCGCTCGCCCATCTCGGCGCCGCGCGACTCGGCCCGCTCGAGCTCGGCGCGCACGAGCGCCTCGAGCGTCTGCGGCTCCGCCCCGCGCAGCCCGAGCTCGGACCACGCAAGTGATGCCGGCCAGGCGCGCTCCGCGAGCGAGCACGCAGAGACGGACGGGTACCCCGGCAGCGCGCGGCGCGCCGCCTCGCCGTGGCGGACGAGCATGAGCAGCACGGCGACGGCATCGGGGCGCTGGGAAGCGAGCGGGATCTCGTCGAAGGGCAGCGCGCGGTCGATATGCGCCTCGAGCACGCCGTCGACCTCCGCCGGTCCCAGGCTCCGCAGGAGCTCTGCCGCACGCGCGCCGAATTCCGGTGCGATGCGCGCGGGAAGCGACGCACGCGCGAGGATGCCCGCAAGCGCGGCACGAACCGCGCGGAGCGTGGCGAGCGGCGCGGGCAGCGTCGAGCCCGAGCCGTTGCGCCAGCGCGCGAGGAACTCGAGCGCCGTGAGGTACACGTCACCGAACGGCGCAACCGCCCCGACGGGGCCCGCCGCGCAGGCGTCGGGCGCGAGGGCGTAGTCGGTCTTGCACAGCGCGCGCACCGGCAGCGCCTGCTCGCGCTCCGCGACATCCGCGAGCACCATCTGCTCGAAGGCATCGGCGGCGCGCGCGGAGGCGCCCGTGCGGCCGCGCTCCCCATCGGTGCCGGCGGGCGGGGCGTCTCGGTCCAAGAGCTCGGAGAACGCCGGCTCCACGCGCTCCACGGTGCGGATGCGCAGGCCCGAGGCGACCGCGCGCGCCCGATCGAGCCGCTCGCGCTCGGCCTCCTCGTCCTGCGGCGTCAGCGCCCGGGCGCGCTCGATGACGATGCCCACGACGTTGCGGGAACCGAACGCGTCCACGCAGAGCGCCGCCGCGAGCGAGCTCGGCAGGTCGCCCGCGAGCACCACCGCTGCCCCGCCGATGCCGCGCGCACAGGCGGCATCGGCGAGCCAGAGGCGCAGCGCCTCCCAGAGCCATTCGCTGCGGTCGAAGTGGGGCAGCAGATGGTCCTCGATGCACGGCACCGTGATGCCGCGCTGCACGTCCTGCACGAGGAGGGCCTCCTCGAAGCACGGCGCCGCAGCGATGACGCGCCCGCAATCGTCCATGAAAAACGAGCCCCCGGTGAAGGCCGTCTCGTCGAAGCCGCCCACCGGCGCGACGCATGCGAGCCACATGCTGCGCTGGGCGACCTGCGGGCGGAAGTGCCCGTCGGCGACCGACGCGACCGCGGCCGACTCCGCGCGCGCGGCGCAGAACGGCGCCGCCTGGAAGTAGATGACCACGTCGCAGCCGGTGGGCACGAGGTCGATATCGCGCTCGAAGTCGAACACGGGCGCGCAGCGCAGGCCGTCGACCTCGAACACGGGCGGCTGCCACAGATCCTCGCCCGCCCGCTCGCCCCGGAGGGCGGCGAGCGCGCGGATGGGCACGACGCGCCCCTTCCTGAGCAGGAACGTCTCGAAGAGCGCCGTCCCCTGGTACTCCACGACCGCGGGCACGAGCAGGGCGATGTCGAGCAGGGCGACGCGCTCGGAAAGCGCGGAGAGCCCGGAGAGCATATCGTGCATGAAGCCGCGCGACGCCATGAGCATGCCGGGCATCGTGCCCGTGAGGAGCGGGGCGGGGGCGCAGAGCAGGCGCGCGCCCTGCTCGTGCGCGATGACGGCCTGGCTCTCAAGGCGGCCGCAGATGGCGTCGATGTCCCCCAGACGCATGTCGACCTGCGCGATCGCGATCTTCATACACGCCCCCTCCCCCGTGCCCCGAACGAGCAGCATGGTTTCGATTGTACGCGAAAAGGGGTCACGCGCGGCGACCCCTCATCACATCGGTTGCGATTCGGCGCGCAGGCTCACCCGCGCGCCCTGTGTGTGGAACTAGGTGGAACTAGAACTCGGCCTTCCAGAGCCCGTGCAGGTTGCAGTAGGCGTACACGGTGCCGGACTTCACGCCGCCGGGGAAGTAGGTCGTCGGCGACTGGCCGGGCTTGAGGACGTGCATCTCGAGCCTGCCCTCGGCCTCGAGCACGATCCACTCGATGTAGTGCTCCTCGAGCATGGGGTGCTCCGTCGAGCCGACGGTCACGTGGATGAGCCGGCCGTCGCTCTCGATCTTGATATCGGGGACGTGCTTCTCCTGCGCGGCGTCGGTGCTGCCTGCCACGAGCTCGGTGTAGCCGCTCGGCGCGGGAACGTCCGCCGACGGCGCGATGATCAGATGCTTCTCGGAATCCTGGAAGAACGCTGCCATGATTGCCTCCTACGGTTGATGTGCGAATAGGCGTACGGCTCGATTATGCCCGCTCGGCAGCGGTGCTAGTCATGCGCGGCGCATGCCCACCGCTCGTCCACGCCGATAACCACCAGCCCGTCTCGGTGTTGTCGATCGCGGCGCCGGGGTCTCGGGCACATTCTTTCACTTCTCCTCCACAAACGGCGGCCACGCCTATACAATATCTTCATATGCACACGCGCCAAGAGACGCAACGTTGCGGACGCGTGGGAAAGGACATCGCATGGGATTTCGCTCCTGGCTGCGCGAACGGTTCTCGCGCAGGTCGCGGAAGCGTACGGCGGCGGATACACGCACCGCGCCGCGCGCTGAAATCGCACCCGGGCTCCCCGCGGACGAATGGGAAGAGGTTCCCGCATACCTCCCCGTCGACCCCGCCGAGCACATGCCCGCGTGCATCATCGCCTCGGCCATCGCCGCAGGCGCCTATGAGCACAGCAAGCTCGTGGTGAGGCGCGTGAGCGTCGCCAACCCCGAGCATCGCCGCGTCGCCGTGATCGCCACGGCACTCGGCGCGGGGGCGCTCGATAAGAGCACCTTCAGCGTGAAGCGCATCTACAAGAAAAAGGAACAGAAAGGTATGGGAAGCGAACATGCTGCGTAAATTCAAGATCTCGATCGACGGAACCCAGTACCTCGTGGAGATGGAGGAGGTCGGCGCCCCCGCGGGTGCCGCCCCCGTCGTCGCCGCCCCCGCGCCT
>CAPI01000067.1 GCA_000333815.1 [Collinsella] massiliensis | reverse complement strand
TGAAGTAGCACGGGGTCGCGCGCCAACGAAAGCGCAGGTAGCCGAGTTGCCCGTTTGCCGGCTACTCGGCTACCCCCTCATAAAACGCTCGTTTCGCGCACTTTGGGTTTTCGGCCGGGCGAGCGGAGCGAACACAGCCGGAGCCCTGCCCCTCAAGACCTACTCGACGGCCTCGTCAAGCGTCTCGCATCGGCGCTCGAGCTCGCGCACCGCCTCGGATGCGAGGAGCGCGACCACGGCCCCCACGACCATCGCAGCCGTTATCGCCATCTCACCCATATAACCACCTGCCTCGCATCGCGCACGTCCTGCATGCCAAGCATACGGCGCGCGCGTGAGTCGCCCGCAAAGCTCGTGTAAGCGCTCGGACAAGGGTGCGCCCGCCGCGCGAAGCCGTACAATGGGGTGCGATGGCGATGGAGAGGAGCACCGTGAAGGTCACCATCTACACCGACGGCTCGGCGCGCGGCAACCCCGGCAACGGCGGGTACGGCGCCGTGCTCCTGTACACCAACCCCCGCGGCCAGGAGTTCCGCCGCGAGCTCTCCGCAGGGTACGCGCGCACCACGAACAACCGCATGGAGCTCATGGCCGTCATCGCGGCGCTCGAGGCGCTCAACCGCCCCTGCGCGGCCGAGGTGTACTCCGACTCCCAGTACGTGGTCAAGGCCTTCAACGACCACTGGATCGACGGCTGGCGGCGCCGGGGCTGGAAGACGGCGGCGAAGAAGCCCGTGAAGAACGTCGACCTCTGGCAGCGGCTGCTCGCCGCCATGGAGCCGCACGAGGTCTCCTTCACCTGGGTGCGCGGGCACGCCGATAACGCGCTCAACAACCGCTGCGACGAGCTCGCGACCACCGCGGCCGATTCGGGTAGACTGATGGAGGACACCGGCTTCACCGAGGGCGACGCGGACTGACCGCGCCGGGCGAGGCCCTATCGAGGGGAGTTCATCTATGCTGCGCATCGCAACCATCGGCACGAGCCCCATCACGAGCGACTTCATCGAAGCGGTCGCGGCCTCCCCGGATGCCGTCTTCGTGGGCACGCTCTCGCGCGACGCCGAGCGCGCCCGCGCGTTCACGGCCGAGCGCGCAGGCACGATCCCCTTCACCGAGCTCGAGGCCCTCGCGGCGAGCGACGCGGTCGACGCCGTCTACATCGGCAGCCCGAACGCCCTGCATGCGCCCCAGGCGCTCGCGTGCATCGCGGGCGGCAAGCACGTGCTCGTGGAGAAATCCTTCGCGTCGAACGAGCGCGAGGCGCGCGCCGTCTTCGACGCCGCCGAGCGCGCCGGGGTCGTCGCGCTCGAGGCCATGCGACCGCTGCACGACCCCGCGTTCGTCGCCTGCCGCGATGCCGTGGCCGAAGTCGGGCGCGTGCGGCGCGCGAGCCTGCACCTCGGCAGCTACTCCTCGCGTTACGACGAGCTCAAGGCGGGCCGGCACACGAACATCTTCGACTGCGCGATGGCGTCCGGCGCCCTCATGGACATGGGCGTCTACACCGTCGAGCCCCTCATCGAGTTCTTCGGCGCGCCCGAATCCATCACCGCCGTCCCCGTGCTCCTGGACGAGGGGACGCGCGGGCTCACCAACGGCGCGCTCGACGGAGCGGGCACGATCATCGCGCGCTACGCCGACCACGTCGCGAGCCTGCACTGGTCGAAGATCTCGAACGACGAGCTCCCCTCGCAGGTCGAGGGCGAGGACGCCACGCTCACCTTCGCCGGCACCTCGGAGCCCGCGTGGCTGCGCATCCGCTACCGGGGGACGGTGCAGCGCTCCTCCGCCAAGCAGGCCCGGACGGCGGGCGCCCCGCACATCGAGGAGCGCGACCTCGAACCCGTTGAGAACTCCATGGTGTTCGAGCTCGCCGACTTCGTGACGGCCGTCAACGCGACCCGCTCGGGCACCCCCGCGCTCGACGCGCCCGCCGGCGCGCTCGGCTGCGTGCGCCATTTCCGGGACGTCACGCTCGCCTCGCTCGCGCTCATGGACGAGGCGCGGCGGCAGATGGGCGTCCGCTTCCCCGCCGACGAGGCGTGACGCCGCAGGGCGACGCCCGCTCCGGGCGCGCGGCCGCCCCTCTCAGACGCCGCAGACCCGCGCCCACCCCATCCCATCCGCGTTCCGAGGAGGCGCGATGAACATCTTCGACATGTTCCGCAAGCAGGACGACACCCCTCCCGCCGAGCTCAGAAGCCCGCTCGAGCGCGAGCTCATCGGCGCGCTCCAGGACCGGCTCGCGGACGAGGGCTCCACGGGCGCCCTCCGCTACCACCTGCTCTTCACCGGCAGGGTGCAGGGCGTGGGCTTCCGCTGGACCTGTCAGGAATCCGCCGACAAGCTCGGGATCACCGGGTGGGTGCGGAACCTGCGCGACGGCTCGGTCGCCATGGACGTGCAGGGCACGGCGGCGCAGCTCATCAAGCACCTGGACGCCATGCACCAGACGTACGACCGCATGCGCTGCCGCATGTGGCTCGAGGAGGCGCGCGAGCTGCCCGTCGACGGCGCGGCGGACGGCTTCCGCGTGCGGTATTGAGGTTTGATGAACAGCGCGCCTGATACGATGCGCCCCTGACGTGCAGGATAAAATGCTATCAAGAAACTGGTAAATTGGCGCGACGCGGTAGGACCGAGCGCCGCGACCGAGCGGGCAACTGAGGCGAGGAGGTGCCGGCGATGCAGAGACGCAACACGAGGCAGCGCAAGCTCGTGCTCGATGCGGTGCGGGCGCTGCACGACCACCCCACGGCCGACGAGGTCTTCACCGAGGCGCGACGCCACGACGAGCGCATCAGCCGGGGAACCGTCTACCGCAACCTCGCGCTGCTCGCCGAGGACGGCTCCATCCGCATGCTCAAGACGCCGGGCGGCAGCCGCTTCGACGATCGCTGCGACCGGCACGCGCACCTCATCTGCACCTCATGCGGCACCGTCCGCGACGTGGAGCTCCCCTACGACGGTGCGGCCGATGGCGCCGCCATGCGGGAGACGGGCTTCTCGCACGTCACGCACTATGCGTTCTTCGAGGGCGTCTGCCCCGCCTGCCAGGCGCGCGAGGACGAGGCCAAGGCACGGTAACGGGCGGCCGACGCTCCCGCGCCGAACCGCCCGCTCCTTCCGATATCGGGGTGCTTCCGCCCTACTCCACGACCTCGACGAGCTCGATGTCGAAGTTGAGGTCCTTGCCCGCCAGCTCGTGGTTCGCGTCGAGCTTGACGCCCTCGGGCGTGACCTCGACGACCGTCACCGGCACCGGCTGGCCGGCAGGGGTGGTGAGGAAGAGCTTGTCGCCCACACTGATCTGCTCGATGTTCGGGACCTGGGCGGCCGGGAACTCCAGCACGAGGTCGTCGCGGCGCTCGCCGTACGCCTCCGCGGCGGGGATGTGGACGGTCTTCTTCTCGCCCACCTCCATGTCGACGACCGCGGCATCGAAGCCCGGGATCATCTGGTGCGCCCCGCACACGAACTCGAGCGTCTCGCCGCGATCGTAGGAGCTGTCGAACTGGGTGCCGTCATCGAGCGTCCCGCGGTAGTGCACGCGCAGGGTCTTTCCGGTGTTGGACATCGGGTCCTCATTTCTCGTCGAATGCCGCACCCCTGTGGCGCGGATGTGAAGGCACTATACCCGAAAACGCGCGCCGGGAGCCTCCGTCGGGAAGGCTCCCGGAAAACTCGATGCGGTTGCGTGCGCGCGGCCGTCTCCACGGCGCCGCCACACCACAACCGGGCCGCCGCTTTTACAATGGGATGTCCGAAGTGGAGCGCGGGCGCATGCAGCACGCGGGAAGGAGCATGGTGAGACGCACGCAGGCACAGCCCCAGACCGCCCGGCGGTTCACCGTGCAGGCCGGGGCCGCCGCATACACCGTGCTCGTGACGCGCAAGCGCGTGAAGAACCTCAACCTGCGGGTTCGGGGCGACGGGAGCGTGGTGGCGAGCGTGCCGCCCAGGGTCTCGGATGCGCGCATCCAGGAGTTCCTCGACGGCCGCGCGCACTGGATCGCCGAGCACGTCAAGCGCCGGCGCGCCGCGCGCGAGCGCGCCGAGGGCGCCTCCTCCACGGTGCCTGAAACGGTTCCCCTGTGGGGCGCGGCCATGCCCACGGGAGAGCTCTTCGGCGACGCCCCGCGCGAGGGCACTCAGAAAGCCGCCGGCGAGGCGCCCGCGCCCGACCGCTCGACCTTCGACCGGCTCCTCGCCGACCGCTATCGCCGCGAGGTCGAGCGCGCCCTGCCCGCCGTCGTCGCATCCCTCGAAGGGCGCATGGGCATCCACGCCGCCCGCTGGCAGGTGCGCAGCATGAAGACGCGCTGGGGCTCCTGCACGCCGGGCACGCGCGCCATCCGCATCAACGCGCGGCTCGCGGCCTACCCGCCCGCATGCCTCGAGTTCGTCGTGGCGCACGAGCTCTGCCACCTGCTGGAGCCGAGCCACAACGCGCGCTTCCACGCGCTGCTCGACCGCTTCTGTCCCGAAAACCGCGTG
>CAPI01000068.1 GCA_000333815.1 [Collinsella] massiliensis | reverse complement strand
CCGCGCCCGCCGCGAAAGTGTGGTGAGATTGTGAGCCGACGCCCGCCCGCCGCAGCGGCGAGCGCCGCGCGCGTCCGTTTCCCAAGGGCGTGCTCCGGCGGGATAAAGCGCAGGGCGAAACGCGCGCCAATCTTTCAAAATCAGCCTTTCTACCTGCTGCTTCATACGGTACCGTGAGAACAGGCCGACACGCGTGCAGGTGTCGGAGGCATGTGGAAGGGGGCGCGCCGTGGCGCTTGAGGCAGATCACATTCTCGACCGCGAACTCGTGGAGACGGGGTACGGGGCCGACGCCATGTCGCGTCTGAGGCGCCGCCGCAAGCGCGAGCGCGCGAACGCCGCGGGCGAGCGCCGGGCCGTGTCGGGCGTGCTCGCAACGCTCTTCGGCGGGCTCTTCTGGGGCTTCTCGGGCACGTGCGCGGACTTCCTCTTCGAGAACTACGCGGTCGACACGCTGTGGCTCGCGTGCATGCGCCAGCTCGTGTCGGGCGGCATCTTCCTCGTGGTGATCCTGCTCACCCAGCGCAAGCAGCTGTTCGCGCTGCTGCGCAACCCCCACGATATGCTTGTGCTCGCGATGTTCGCGGCGTCGGGCGTGCTGCTCAACCAGCTCGGCTACCTCATGACGATCCGCCTCACCAACGCGGGCACGGCGACCGTCCTGCAGTGCCTGCAGCTCATCATCATCATGGTGTACGCGTGCCTGACGACGCATCGCGCCCCGCGCCGCCGCGAGCTTATGGGCGTGGTGCTCGCGCTCGTGGGAACCTATCTGCTCGCGACGGGTGGCAACCCCTCTAACCTGGCAATTCCCTTCGAGGGGCTCGTCGTGGGCCTGCTCTCCGCGGTGGGAGCCGCGTGCATGTCCATCATCCCCGCGCGCCTGCTGCGCGAGTACGGCGCGTCGGTGGTCACCGGCATGGGCATGCTGCTCTCGGGCATCGTGACGAGCGCGTTCATCCAGCCGTGGGCGCACATGCCCGCGCTCGACGGCCTGGGATGGGGCGCGTTCATCGTGCTCGCGGCCGTGGGTTCGTGTTTGGCGTACTCGCTGTACATGCAGGGCGTGAAGGACATCGGCTCCATGCGCGCGAGCCTCATCGGTACCATCGAGCCGGTCTCCGCTGCTGTGACGAGCGCGCTCGTGCTGGGCACGGTCTTCACCGGCACCGACATCGCCGGCTTCGTCGCGATCATCGTGATGGTGTTCCTCACGGTGTAGGAACAAAGTGAGCGAAACGAGCGTTTTATAGGCACCCCCGGAAGTAGCACGGGGTCACCTGCCAACAAAAGCGCAGGTAACAGCGCCGCCACTTCGTCGGCTACTTGACCTACCCCCTATAAACCGTTCATTTCGTTCACTTTGTTCTGCAAGTATCCAGTTGCCCGTCAAACGCAGCCACGGTGAGCCAGAGCTTTGCAGTTTGCGCTGCGTTTCGCGCCTACGCTCCCGCAAGACCCAGCTCTTCGAGGCCCTTCTGCGTAAGCTTGTAAATCGGCGGTCGCTGTGACACCCGCCCCATAAGGCCGTGAGCATCGCTCAAGGAGGTGAGGGCTTTCCTCGCCGTAGGTGTCGATACGCCCAGGTAGCTGGTAAGATCGGCGAGCTTGGTCTCTTGGAACGCACTGTAGAGCTGCATCTGCGCCGCGTAGTACAAGGTACTGCATTCGCGAGATGAAAGTTTGCCCTCGAGTATGTTGAGCCGCTCGTTGAGGGTGTCGAGTGCGCTGCGCTTTTCCTCCAAATCTGCGATGAGCTGCTCCTGCGCGGACTCAACGAGGTCGAGCAAGGCTAGGACGAAATGCGTTCCTTCGGCATGGTTGAGCCTGCGCTCGGTTACGTCGAACGCCTTGTAATATGCGGCTTTGTTCTCGGCTATGACGCGCGAAAGCGAGAGCACGGTGGGTTGTGACAGCGGGCTGCTGAGATGCAATGCGAGCAGGTACCTGCCGGTCCTTCCATTGCCGTCGTAGAAGGGATGTATGTATCCGAAGAGGAAGTGACAAAGCAGGGCGCTATACAACTCGGGCATCTCCTCGTCGCGCGCGAGCTTAAGCCACTGGGTCATCATTCGCTCGATTTCCGATTCGGGCGTCACACCGCGATGTATGGTTCGGCCGCGCTCGTCCTCAATCACGACAGACCCGGTACGGAATAGGGTCGCGCCCGGCAGGTCGGCAGGATCGATGGCATCTGCAACGACGGAGTCGTAGATGGCGCGAATGTCCTCAAGCGTACTCGGTGAGGCGGCATCATCGGTAAGGTTTAGATAGAGACGGGCCATCTCGACGAACGGCGTATGCGCGGTTTTCCGCCCTGCTTTCTGTGTGTGCGCGCCAGTTTGGGCGCGATCGAGGGCAATCTCGATTTCTCGTCGCGTGCTGTGGACGCCCTCCATCTCGTTGCTGTATACGACCTCGTCGAGGATGAGCGCGCGAATGTAAGCGCCGAGCGCGATGGGGGGAAGGGCGCGCCACAGCGCCGATACCCTGCGCTCGCGGCGAAGCGTCCGCTCGGTTGCGTGCGAAAGCTCTCGGGGAACGGCGAGGAATAGTTCACCGTGTTCGAGTTGAATACCCGTGCGGAACGTCGATTCGTTCTGCAGGCGGGTTTGGTAACGCTGCTCGTGAGTTGAGAAGCGGTCTGAAGAGGAGTCTGCGTAGAAGAGCTTCTCCAGTGTCGGATACGACATAGCATCCTCCAGAAAAAAGAGCCAGTTTTTTTACAGCGCTTTGAATGCTATCAGGTATTAGAAAAATAAGTGCTTATCTTTTCGATAAGAAACTTGAATACTTATTAAAAGAAAAATCAGCGATATTTTATTGATAATTGAAGCCAGGCATGTGTATCAGAAAGAAACAGTTCAATGCAGTTGGGCTCCGCTGCGATCGCCATCGCGGCGCTTCCGAACACAAACGAAGCGAAAGGG
>CAPI01000069.1 GCA_000333815.1 [Collinsella] massiliensis | reverse complement strand
CCCCGACCCCTGCGCCCGCAGCCGCCCCGACGACGCCCGCTCCTGCACCGGCGCCCGCGCCGCAGGCCACCGGTGTTCCCCCGGCGCCGCCCACCACGCCGCCGGACTTCAACCAGGCCCCGTTCGACGGGAAGCAGCCTAAGAAGCCGTTCCACGTGTCGCGCGGCATGACCATCGGCATCCTCGCCCTGGCCGTGATCGCCGTCGTGGTCATCGTGCTCTCGTTGACGGGCGTCTTCGGCGGTGGTTCCACCAACAGCCCCGAGGGCATCGCCGATCGCACCGAGACGCTGTACAACGACCTCATGAACAGCGATTTCGACGCCGATGCGTTCACCCAGTTCGGCACGGGGCTCCTCGACATGATGCCGAGCGAGGTCGTCGATGAGATGGTGGATGTCCAGGGGTACAGCAGCCGGCAGGAGCTTGCCGAGTACGTTGGAGACACCATCGGCGGGACGCTTTCCTCGTACGGCTCGATGATCTCGGCGTACCTCGACTACTTCACGATCTCGGTCGACGTCAGCCTGGGAGACCAGCTCGATTCGTCCGAGATCGATGACTTGAACAGCGAGTTCTCGTACAACGGCTTCGACCTGACCGTGACCGAGGGCTATGAGCTCGACGGCTCGGTCACCGTCACGCTGAACGAGGACATCGCGGGTTACAGCGCGGGCGAGGAGATCAGCCAGGATATGGGCTCGCTGGGCATGTACGCCGTCAAGATCGGCAACAGCTGGTACATCTGGGGCTAGCGGCACCATTTGATAAAAGCCAGACAGGCTGGTTTTTTATCATTTCGCGGCGGGGTGGGGACGCGTTCCCTGCCCCGCTTTCGCGTGCTGTGTCCTCGTTCGCGTGCAAACCCGTCAGTTTTATGCACGAAGGCTCTTCTGAAGACGCCTTCGCGTGTAAATCCGTCAACTCTATGCTCGAACGTGCGCCCCTATCAGCGCAGGCGGCATGTGATAAAAACCAGCCTGTCTGCTTTTTATCATTTAGAGGCTGAACGTCCAGCACACGGCGGTCTGGCTGAGCACGCGTTGCAGGCCCCACTTCTGCGCGCTGCGATAGCTGCTGTTGGGGTCGTGGACGGAGACCATGTTTGCATCGTCGATGCCGTAGAGGATGATGAAGTGGCCGTTGGGGGTGAAGTCCCCGGGTCGCACAGCGCACACGACCGGTTCGCCCGCGCGCAGGGCGGATGCGACCTCGGAGGTCTGCTGCGGGTTGACGGCGGTCCCCGTGATGCCCAGGAGCGCCGCGCCGTCGGTCATGAACGCGTGCTCGGTGGCGCCCGTGGGGGCGAAGCCGTGCGCGTCGGCGAGGGCGCACATGTCTGCCGGGGTCATGTCGGTGTTGCCGGTGAGGTAGACGTAGATCATGGCGAGGCAGGTGGGGCCGCAGCCGTTGCGGGCGACGGTTCCGCCCGCGTAGGGCTCGGACGACCACGCCGGATCGGTCTGGTACAGGTACGGTAGGCTGCCTGCGTCCCATTCCTCGCACGGGGTGGAGACGGGAACCTGTCCGGCGGCTTTGACGGGCATGTTGAGCAGCGACGCTTCCGCCGCGGTCCCCACGCCGATGCCGTCCACGAAGAAGATGCTTGAGAGCAGGGTGAGCACGACGGCTCCAACCGCGGCGGTCCTGAGCACCACGGCGGGGCGCACCGCGGGTTGCAGCCCATAGCTGTGCATGCTCCCGCGCGCGCCATAGCGCGAGCGCAGGGTATAGCCCGTCCCGCGCCGGTGCCCCCGGTGCCCGGAGCGGGAGAAGACGGCGTCGTTCCGCCATCCGCCGAAGAGCCTGCCGAAGACGCCGCCGATGGCCGAGGCGATGGCGAGCACGATGGCGACGACCGCGCCCGCGATGCGCAGCGCTGCATCGGCCGCGCGCCGGGGCTTGGCCGGGCGGGTTCCCGCGGCGCCCCGTCCCGCGTGACCGTCTCGTCCGACGCTGGCTGGCCGCCCGTTCGCCGCTTGCCGCCCGCGGTCTGCCGGCGCACGGCCCGTCGGCCCTGCTGTCCCAGTCGGCGCGCTCGTCCGCCTCCTCGGATGCGGCCGGGAGGTCTCGGTTCGCGGCGCCTGCTCGCGCCGCCGGGACTGGGGTGGTGGCTCCTGCCTCGGCGCCTCCTGTCCGGGTTGCGCATGGATCGAGGCGAGCCGTGCGGAGCGCGGCACGGGCTGCCCGGCGCCGGTGTAGCTACCGCGTCCTGTGGGAGGGTTGACATAACGCCTACCCCGAGCAACGTCCTGCGATGTGCCCCACTCCCGAGCCACGACGGATCCCTTCGCCTGCATGTAGCATATTGGTATAATCCTACCGCATTTCCCTGGTGCTGACGCACGCCGCCGCGCTCGTTTCGCGGCGGATGATTCGCAGGGTGACGGTAGGGGCATAATGAACCCGGCACACGCGACGCGAAGGGAGCATCATGCCCGCTCTGATCACGCATCATCTATTCGGCGAGGAAAGCATCGACCGCCTTCCCGCAGGCATCATCGGCACCGACGAGGAGCGCACGGCGTTCCTCATCGCGAACCAAGGCCCCGACCCCTACTTCTTCCGCGTGCGCACGCCGCGCGCGGCCTCGTGCATGAGCCTGGCGCGCTCGCTGCACCGCTGCCGCATCTCCCGGCAGTTCGAGGCGCTGCGCACCGGCGTCGAGCACCTGTACCCGCGCGACGCGCACGTGGGGCGGGCGTTCGTGCTCGGCTTGTTCTCGCACTACGCGCTCGACCGCGCGGCGCATCCGTTCGTCTACGCCCAGCAGTGGGGCGCGCAGGAGGTCGACCCGAGCCTCGATGCGGCTGCGAGCCAGGTGCACGCCATCATCGAGTCCGACATCGACGTGCTCATGCTGCAGCTCAAGCGCCGCGGCGCCACGGTGGAGGACTGCCCGCCGGAGCACGAGCTCGTCACGTCGGAGCGCATCGACAAGGTCGCGGGCGCGCTCATGAGCTACGTCGGATCGAGCGTGTACGACATCGAGGTCGGCGCCCAGGAGTACGGCGGCGCCGTCGCGGACATGAAGCTCGCGTACCGCGTGATCGAGCCGGCGGACTCGCCTGCCTGCCAGCTGCTGGGCATGCTGGAGGGCGCCGTGCGCGGCAACTCCATCCTGGCCGCCCTCGCGCACCGCATGACCGCGGAACCGCCGCTGCGCGCGGGGAACATGGGGCACCTCGCCTGGAAGAACCCCTTCACGGGGGTCGAGAGCCATGAGAGCTTCCCGGAGCTGTTCGACCGCGCGCTCGATGAGTACGAGTGTGACATCGCGTGCCTGATCGCCGGTGACCCGCTCGAGCAGGCCACGCACCATCTGAACTACTCCGGCCGCCCGCTCGGCGCGGACGAGGAGCTCGACCAGGACGATTAGCCGTCCGGCGCCAAGGCGTCACGTTCATCCGAAAGGTGGCGAATGGGGACGGCTCCCGCACGTGCGGGCCGTCCGCCTTCGCGATGTCCCGTCCCCTCGCTCGGCTCCGCGCCCGCCTGCCCATCCGCTTGCACGCCGTGTGTTACAAAACGCGCTCGCCCGGGGTGGCGGGTGTAAGATGCACCCAACGAGCTTGTGTGGGCAGAGGGTGATCGCATGGCGTTCGGCGCGGATGGCGGCAAGTCGGGACGATCAGATTCGAAGACGGCTCGCGTGTGGCGAGGCCCGAGCAGCGGCACCGCGTTCCGCGCGGATGGCCCGTTCGGGTTGGTACGGCGGCCGGGTGCCTCAGCGGAGAAGCAGCCGTTCTACCATTCGTCCTTCACGGCGGGCGAGTGGGCGAAGTCCATCTTGCTGCGCGTAGGCGTTCCCGCGGCCCTCATCGCGTTTCTCCTGTATTCGTCACGGTATGAGATGGGCAGCCTGGCCTGGCTCCAGAAGATGGGCATCGCCGTGTCCCTGGCGTGCTTCGCCGCATGGTGGCTCGTCCACTGGTACTTCGCGATATGGCGAAAATCGAACGCGGACAACGACCGCAGCGCCCCCATCGTCACCGTATGCCGCGCGGCGCTCGCGCTCGCGCTGCTGTTCATCGCCTGCATCGTCGCTGTCAGCGTGTCCGGGACGAACCTTCTGTCCCCGACGGGTGATGTCGGGTCGCCCCTGGCCATCATCGCCTCGGCGTGGGGGATGTTCTGGGAGTCGGGGATGCTGCCCGCGGTGGCCCTGTTCGCCGCGGTGCGCCTAGCCTCCTGCTCTTACAAGCGCTGGGCGACCGGCTTCGAGGCCACCGAGACCCTGTGGTGGATCGACGCCGCGGCGCGGGCGTGCTCTATCACGCTGCACATCATCGCCGTTTTAGGGTTGGTGGTGGCGGCGTGCAAGTTCTCGCCGCTTCTGCTGGCGCTTGCGATGAGCGGGCTGTACGGCGGCGATGTGGTGTACTACGTAGCGCTGGAAGGCTCGTGGGCAGCCGAGCTCGCCGCTGCCCTGGGGCAGGTCGCCGCGGCCGACGCCTGGTGGGTGCTGGCGATCGCGCTGGTGGTGAACACCGTGTGGCGTCGGTTCTGCCTGTGGCGCGACGTGAGCGCCGAAGCAGAGAAGCAGCGGCTCAAACAGGAGCGGGCGAACGCGCCCGCCTCGACGGGGGCGGGGTCGGAGGAAAACGCGAAGGTTCCCGCCCTGCGTACCTACCTGCTGAGGCGCGTTTCGCTCGTCGTGGCCGTCACGGGTTGGGTCGTGCTGGCCTTTGCGGTGGTCGCGGTGTTCTTGTCGCTCGTCAACCCGGCAATGGGGCCGGGCCTCGGGCTTATCGACCC
Source organism: [Collinsella] massiliensis (assembly GCA_000333815.1). GTDB lineage: Bacteria > Actinomycetota > Coriobacteriia > Coriobacteriales > Coriobacteriaceae > Enorma. Next base: position 26,977 of record CAPI01000069.1, on the reverse strand, counting down.
GCTGATGGTATCTGTGTTCGGGGCCGACACCGCCCTTCCCATGGTGGTCATCGCCTTCACTGTGATCCAGGCGTTGCTGGCAGTGGAGGAGCGCTGGAACGATGCGACGTGTGCGCGGCACGGCTGCCTGAACGGCCTGGCGAACCTCGTCCTGTACGCGAGCGAGGTGGGGTTTGCGGGGCTGGTGATCTACGGCATCGTGCTGGCGCAGGGACGCTATGACACGCTCGGGCTCGTGATGAGTCAGGTGACGAGCGGGTTCACAAGCCCCACCCTATGGACGTTCCTCGCGCAGGTCGTCGCCAGGACGGTGTTCATCGTCGTGGTGGCGTGCCTCGGCCTGACCCTCCTGATCTTCGTCCTCTCGGCGCTCGCCGGCGGTGGTGGCGGCAGCAGCGGCGGCGGAGGCGGCGGTGGCTACGGCGGAGGCTCCGGAGGCGGCGGTGGCGGCGCGTTCGCGGGCGGCGGCTTCGGTGGCTCGGGGTCGAAGGCGCAGACCGTCAACGATCGCTACGGGCGGCGGCTCGTCACCGTCGAGGACGAGGGCATCTTCGGCACGGCGGTGCGCGACCGCCATGGCGGCAAGATCGGCGAGGTGACGACGAACTGGGACGGCAGCACCCGCGTGCGCGTGGGCAACGACGAGTACCGGGTGCGCGACGCGGCGTTCGGCAGCGATAAGATCGTCTCGAAGGACGGCGAGGACATCGGCCGCGTGAGCGAGAGTGGCTGGGGAGACGACCGCTTCCGCGAGAGCTAGCGTCCCTGAGCCCCCCCGCGCCTTTACGAAACCATGACCCCCGTGCCGGCCGATCTGCCGTACCATTGAAGGGTATGCGCATCGCGCCCGCCCGGGCGCCGGCAGGAAGAGGTTCGGCATGAAGTACACCAAGCAGGAGCGCAACTGGGTCATGTACGACGTGGGCAATTCCGCGCTCGTGCTGTTCAATACCTCGGTCGTGCCCATCTACTTCAACGCCATCAACACGGCGGCGGATTCCGCCGAGCTCGTCACGGCATGGGCGAACGCTCAGACGGTGGCGTCGCTCGTCGTGGCGCTCCTCATGCCCATCCTGGGCTCGCTCGCCGACTTCGCCGGCAACAAGATCAAGTTCTTCCTGGGCTTCTTCCTCACGGGGCTCGTGCTGTGCTTCGCGCAGGCCATCCCCATGGGGGCGATGCCCTTCCTCGTGGTGTACGTCGTCTGCACCATCGGTCTCAACTCGTCCATGACGTTCTACGACGCCATGCTGCCCGATGTCACCACCGACGAGCGCATGGACACCGTCTCGAGTTCGGGGTACGCCTGGGGCTACATCGGCTCGTGTCTCCCGTTCATCGTGTGCATCGCGCTCATCCTGGGCGGCCCCGCGGCGCTCGGCCTCGACATGCTGCTGTGCGTGCGCGTCTCGTTCGTCATCATCGGCGTCTGGTGGCTCGCGTTCACGGTGCCGCTCGTGCGCACCTACAAGCAGCGCTACGCCAAGGCGCTCGCGCCCGGCGAGACCATGGGCGGCGAGATCGTCAAGACCATCCGCGGCCTCGGCGAGACCATGCGCCGCATCGCGCACGACAGGGCCATCCTCCTCTACATGGTCGCCTTCTTCTTCTACATCGACGGCGTGCACACGGTCATCTCCATGGCGACGACCTACGGCACCTCGCTCGGGCTCGATTCCACCGCGCTCATCCTGGCGCTGCTCGTCACACAGTTCGTGGCCTTCCCCTCGGCCATCGCGTACGGTCGGCTCGCCGGCAAGTACGGGACGCTCCGCATGATCATCATTGCGGTGGTGGCCTACGTGTGCATCGTGCTCTTCGCCGCGTTCTACCTCAAGACGGAGGTGGAGTTCTGGATCCTCGCCGTGGCGGTGGGGCTGTTCCAGGGCGGCATCCAGGCGCTCAGCCGCAGCTACTTCGGCAAGCTCATCCCCAAGGAGCGCGCGAATGAGTACTACGGCTTCTTCGACATCTTCGGCCGCTACGCATCCGTCATGGGAACTCTGCTAGTATCTGTCGTGACATCGCTCACGGGGGATGCTTCTTTAGGAGTGCTTTCCATCGGGATCCTGCTCATCGTGGGCCTTGTTATGCTCATCAGGCTTTCCCGCATCAAGGGCATGGCATAGGCGGCCGGGCGCGACGGCCGGCTCATGGCAGGTCGGTGCTGGTGATAATCTGGTGTCAGTCACCTTTTTATCACACGCCTCGCGGTGATAAAAAGGTGACTGACACCAGATTATCACCAGGCCAGCAACGCCTTCGGGAGGGCGGATGGGCATGAAGTAAAGCCCTCCAAACAAGAAGGTGTATGCTCATGAAATCGAATGAAATCGCCCAGGTGGGCGTCATCGCCGCGGTGTACGCGGCGTGCACGCTCATCGCCATCCTCTTCCTGGGGAGCCTCGCATGGGGCCCCATCCAGTTTCGCGTCTCCGAGGCGCTTTGCGCGATCGCCCTGTTCACGCCGGCGGCCATCCCGGGCCTCACACTCGGCTGCGCGATCGCCAACATCGCCAACATCGTCCTTTCGGGCACGGGCGCGCTCGGCCTGCTCGACGTGGTGTTCGGCTCGCTCGCCACATGCCTGGGCGCGGCGTTCACCTGGAAGATGCGCCGCCACCCGCTCGTCGCGCTCGCGGGGCCGGTGGTGGCCAACGCGCTCATCGTCCCGGCGTACCTGCCCATCCTGCTCACGGCGACGGGCTTCTACACCATCCCCTTCACCTCCATCTCGCTCGACGGGGCGTGGCCGCTCATGTATCTCTTCGGGCTCGTGACGACGGGTATCGGCGAAGCGGTTATCATGTATGTACTGGGATATCCGTTGAGCAAGTCGCTTGCCCGCACGCCGTACTTCAAGGGCTCGTCGCCCTTCAAGCGCGAGCGCGAGGCCGCGCGCTAGCCCACGCCGCGTTCTCGCGCGCGGGCGGCGCTGCCGGCATCGTCCGTGCGACGGGGCGGGCAGCGAGTGGATGATCGCGAACGAGGGGCGTGATTGGCGTGGGATCGGTCATCGTGATTCCTACGTATTGGGCAGATGAATATGCCGAGCCGCATGCGCCCGGCGTCTACGACCACTCCACGTCGCTCACGGCTCCCAAGCCCGAACTCGACCGCTGCCTCGCATCGCTCGAGCAGGTGCGCGATGTCGCGCCCATCGTCCTGCTCGTCGTGTGCCCCATCTCCGCCACCGTCGAGGTCGCGCGCCGCGTCCGCATGATCGTCGCGGCGCACGCGTCGCTCGACATCACGGTCGTCACGAACACGCAGGCCGCGCGCATCATGGAGCGCGTGGAGGAGCTCGCCCCGGGCAACGTGGGCGAGTGCGTGTCGCTGCGCGGGTACGGCGCCATCCGCAACATGGGGCTCGTGGTGGCCGCCGTCATGGGCGCGGACGAGGTGATCTTCCTCGACGACGACGAGGTCGTGCTGGGCAGCGACTTCATGGCGCGGGCGCGCTACGCGCTCGGCCAGCAGAACCGCCAGGGGCTCCCGATCCTGGCCAAGAGCGGCTACTTCTTCGATGCGAAGGGCTCCGCGCTCGCGAGCGACGCCAAACCGGGCATCACCACGCGGTGGTGGACGAAGCGCGCCGAGTTCAACGCGTGGATGCGCCCGCACCTCACCGGCTCGCGCATCTCGCGGTCGAACTACCTGTGCGGCGGCTGCTTCGCCGTGCACGCCCGCGCCTACATGCGCGTATCGTTCGATCCGTTCATCACGCGCGGCGAGGATCTCGACTACCTGTTCAACCTCCGCCTGCACGGGCTCGACGTCTGGTTCGACAACGCCTGGGCGGTGCGGCACCTCCCGCCGCCGTCCGCGCAGCGCGCGCCGCGCTTCATGCAGGACGTGTACCGCTGGTATTATGAGCGGGCGAAGCTCATGTTCGCGAACCGCCGCAACGACCTCGTCTCGGTGACCGCCGCCTCGCTTATGCCCTATCCCGGCCCGTGGATCTCGAGCGAGCTCGACGGCCGCGTGGGCAAGACCGCGCTCGCCCGCGCCCTGTTCACGCACGAGCACCGCGCGTACTGGACCATCTGGCGCCACGGACGCTCGCGCGCCCAGCGCTACGCCGACGAGCACCGCGACCTGTACCTGCGGTTCCAGAGCTTCTGGCCCACGGTGATGGATGGACTCTGGCGCGATGGGCGCCTTTCGAGATTGCTCAAGGAGGCTCGATGAGCTCGCGCTCCCCGCTCACGACCCGCACCGACCGCCTCTCCACCCTGTGGGGGGTCATCGTTTCCGGCGGCGTCATCGTCGCCGGCGTCCTGCTCGTCAGCCTGGCGAGCAACGCGAATCCCACGCCGCTCGCGATCGCCTGCACGCTGCTCGCGGTGTTCCTCGCCATCGCGGTGTTCCGCCTCTTCAACCCCGATAGGCTGCGCTCGCAGTACACCGAGGAGACGCTCTCGCTCGCGTCGGACATGCTCGAGGACATCAAGGGCGGCCTCACCCCGGAGAGCGCCGAGGCCATCTGCCGCCACCTCATGCCCGAGACGCACGCGAGCACCATCGCCGTGACGGACGAGACCCACGTGCTCGCATGCGTGGGCGACATGTACGACGACTTCCCACCCGGCTCGCTCATCCACACCCCCGCGACGCGCTACGTGATCGAGCACGGCATCGTGCAATCGTTCACGCAGGCCATCGAGGTCAAGGGCGAGCGCGGGTTCAAGCGCGAGATCCCCGCCGGCATCATCGCGCCGCTCAAGGTGCGCGACCGCACCGTGGGCGCGCTCAAGTTCTACTTCACGAACACGCACGAGGTGAACCGCACGCAGTACGCGCTCGTGGCGGGCTTCTCCGAGCTCATCTCCACGCAGCTGGCCATCCACGAGCTCGAGCTGCAGGAGGAGCTCACGGCCCGCGCCGAGGTGCGCGCGCTGCAGGCGCAGATCAACCCGCACTTCCTGTTCAACACGCTCAACACCATCGCCTCGTTCACCCGGACCGATCCGACGCGTGCGCGCGAGCTCCTGCGCGAGTTCTCGTCGTTCTACCGCTCCACGCTCGACAACTCCGGCTCGCTCATCCCCGTGATGCGCGAGGTCCAGCAGACGAAGCGCTACCTCACCTTCGAGCAGGCGCGCTTCGGGGACGACCGCATCGATGCGGAGTTCGCCGTCGACGAGGACGTGCAGGATGCGCCCGTGCCGGCGTTCATCATCCAGCCGCTCGTCGAGAACGCGGTGCGCCACGCGATGCGCGACGAGGGCACGCTGCACATCCGGGTCTCGGTGCGGGCGGCGGACGAGAACGCGCTCGCCATCGAGGTGTCGGACGACGGCGTGGGCATGGACAAGGCCACGGCGGCGCGGCTCTTCAGCGAGACGGCGCTCGCGGGGGTTTCCGCGCCCCAGGGCGGCGGCGCGGGGGTCGCCATGCACAACATCTCGGAGCGCATCAAGCGCTTCTACGGGCCGCGGTCGTTCGCGCATGTGGAATCCGCCCCGGGGAAGGGCACGACCATAACCTTGCATCTAGATTTATTGGGAAGTATCTTCGTTGACGGTTAAAATAGACGCGACGGCTCCATGGGGCGTTCCGGGCAGGTTCGTCGCCGCGGGGTGCCAATCGCTTCTGCGCGGCCGCTTCGGCCGATCGATTCTGTGTAGGGACGAAGGGAACACAAGGATATGCTACGTGCGATGATCGTTGACGACGAGGCGCCCGCCCGATCCGAGTTGCGATTCTTGCTCGAGCAGACGGGCAAGATCTCGTCGATCTCCGAGGCGTCGAGCGTGCGGGTCGCCATCGAGATGCTCATGGAGAACCGTGTCGACGTGGTGTTCCTCGACATCTCGATGCCGGGCGCGTCCGGCCTCCAGCTCGCCGAGGCGCTCCATAAGCTCAAGAACCCGCCCGCCATCGTGTTCGTGACGGCCTACAGCGACCATGCGGTCGAGGCGTTCGACGTGGACGCCGTCGACTACCTGCTCAAGCCCGTGGAGGAGGCGCGGCTCGACCGCGCCATCGAGAAGGTGCTCGCGCGCACGAAGCCGCAGGCCGAGAGCAAGGTGGCCATCGAGCGCATCCCCGTGGAGAAGGGCGGCCGCAAGGTGCTCATCCCCGTGGACCAGATTCGCTACATCATGGCGAAGGACGACTATTCCTGCATCTTCACCGACGACGACCGGTTCCTCTCCACCACGTCGCTCGCGCAGTTCGAGGCGAAGCTCTGCGATTTCGGCTTCTTCCGCGTGCATCGCCGCTATATCGTGAACCTGGCGTGCGTGGAGGACGTCGAGACCATTCCCTCCGGCGCGATCCAGCTGGGCATCGCCGGCATGGAGGACCGCGTGCCGGTTTCGCGCCGCCGCGTCGTGCCGCTCAAGAAGGCCCTGAGCCTGTAGGGGTTGCCATGGCGAAGCGCGTAGACATCATCTCTGATACGCACGGCTGGCTCTCGGACGCGCTGCTCGCGCAGCTCGAGGGGGCGGACCTCATCATCCACGCCGGGGATATCACCTCGGAGACGGATTTCGAGCACCTGAAGACCATCGCGCCGGTGCGGGCGGTGCTGGGCAACAACGACTACTATCGCGATTACGGGCGCGACGTGGGGCGCATCCTGCGCTTCACGTACGAGGGCCTGCGCTTCGTGGTGGCGCACTACCACTCCGACCTGCTGCTCGACGAGGCCGATGTGGCCGTGTGCGGGCACACGCACCGCGCGCAGATCATCGAGGAGGCGGACTGCCTCGTGGTGAACCCGGGCTCGCCCACGTTTCCGCGCGGGTCGCGCGGCGCGACGATGGCGCGGCTGATGGTCGATGAGGGTCGCGTGCTCTCGGCGGAGATCCTCGATCTGGAGCGATGAGAAATTCAGATTGATAAAATCCAGACAGGCTGGTTTTTATCATGTTCGGCCGGGTTTGCCGGGCATGGCTGCCATTCACCGAAACAATTGACGCAATCGACCGGTTTGTGCAACGCCGTCGTTTCAAATGCTCCCTGCGTGGGAACATCTTGGGAAGCGGCGCTCATGCCGCAAGGTCCAGCGCGTTGATTGGAGTGCATATGTTCGATTTGACGGGACGCGTCGTCGTGGTGTCCGGGGCCTCTTCGGGCCTGGGATCGCAGATGGCGCGCGGATTCGCCGGCCAGGGGGCCGATCTGGTCATCATGGCACGGCGCATGGAGCGCCTGGAAGCGCTCGCGGAGGAGCTGCGCGGCATGGGCGTTCGCGTGCTGCCGGTTAAGTGCGACGTGACCGACCATGCGCAGGTCGACGCCGCCGCCGAGGCCGCCGAGCAGGAGTTCGGCAAGGTGGACGTGCTCGTGAACTGCGCCGGCTCGGCCGAGAACGCGGGCGTGCTCGATATGACCGACGAGCAGTGGGACTTCACCATCGCCACGGACATGACGAGCGTGTTCTACGTCACCCGCGCCTTCGGCAACATCATGCGGAAGAACAACTACGGGCGCATCATCAACATCGCGTCCATGTACGGCCTGGTGGGCAACACCGCCATGGACACCGTGGCCTACCACACCTCGAAGGGCGGCGTGGTGAACTTCACGCGCGCCGTCGCCGCCGAGCTCGCGAAGTACAACATCACGTGCAACGCCATCTGCCCGGGCTACTTCGAGACGGAGCTGACGACGGATACGCTGAACACCGAGGCGTTCACGCAGTACATGCAGGCCACCGTGCCGCTCGGCCGCTATGGCCACGAGGGTGAGCTCAACGCCGGCGCGATCTTCCTGGCGAGCGACGAGGCCTCGTACGTGACGGGCGTCATCCTGCCCATCGACGGCGGCTACACCTGCGTGTAGCTGGGGAATGATAAAATCCAGACAGGCTGGTTTTTATCATGTTTGGACGGAACCGGCGGAGAACGCCTTTTTTGAAAATTGTTCTTGCGCGCTCCGTCCGGTCTTGGTACACTAGCTACCGCAGCATTTGCTGAGGGGAGTTAGCTCAGTTTGGTTAGAGCGCCGGCCTGTCACGTCGGAGGTCGCGGGTTCGAGCCCCGTACTTCCCGCCATTGCTACGCAACGGCTCATCCGCTTCGCGGGTGGGCTGTTTTGCTTTGTATGGGGTTTGAGGCACGCTGGGTTCCCGCCTGAAAATCCCTTGCACCCCCGCAGGTTTCCTTCGGTCGCCCTTGCTTGTGAAATGCTACTGGGTTTACGTGATTTCGTGTGCACCCGGGCGGGAACATGCGTAGCATAGGGGGATGAATCGGCCGGACAATTGGTAACAAGGTGGATCCATGGACATCTCCCGCAAGACAGACTACGCACTGCGCATTCTCTCGATGCTCGTGGAGGAGGGCGACGATCTGCTCTCGGTGCGCATCGCGGCCGAGCGCGTGGGCGTGCCCTATTCGTTCGCCCGTTCCATCCAGCATGGGCTCTCCCATGCGGGCATCATCGAGAGCGTGCGCGGCGTGCGGGGCGGCATGCGGCTCAAGGTCGATCCCGAGGAGATCTCGGTCTACGACGTGATCGTCGCTGTCCAGGGGCCGCTGTGCATCAACGACTGCACCGCGCCGGACGGTGCATGCGGGCGCATGGGTTCGTGCTGCTTCCATCCCCTGTGGGTGGGGACCGAGGCGCTCGTCCGCGACTACCTGAGCTCGATTTCGCTCGCCGATGCCGTGACGTACCGTCGCTTCCCCGCGGTGGATGCGCGATTCACCGACCGCGCCGCGTTCGCGGAATACGCGGACTGCTCGGCGCTCCGGGGGTCGAGGTGCGCGTGACGGCGCAGGGTGAGGCTCCCGGTTCGCCTGCTTCGGGGGCGTCCGACATGACGCCTGCCGCCTCGACGGGCATGGAGGGGTTCCGCGCGTTCGTGCGCAGAGAGGGCGAGCGGCTGTATCGCGACCTGCCGTGGCGGCGCACGCGCGACCCGTATATCGTCTGGCTTTCCGAGGTCATGCTGCAGCAGACCCAGGTCGTGCGCGTCGAGGCGCGTATGCCGGAGTGGCTCGACCGCTTCCCGAGTATCGAGGCGCTCGCCGCCGCGTCCACGGCAGATGTCCTGGCGGCCTGGCAGGGCATGGGTTACAACCGGCGGGCGCTGGCGCTTCAGGCGGCCGCGCGCGAGATCGTGGAACGCCACGGCGGCGTCTTCCCGCGCGACACGCGCTCGCTCGTGGCGCTGCCCGGCATCGGCCCCGCCACCGCGCAGGGGATCCGCGCGTTCGCCTTCGACCTGCCCGGCGTCTACCTCGAGACGAACGTGCGCACCGTCTTCCTGCATCACTTCTTCCCCGACGTTCCCGGCGTGCCGGATCGCGAGCTCGTACCGCTCGTGCGCACCGCGTGCCCGTGCGCCCCCGCCGGCGCAGGGGAGCGCGCGGAGGCTGAAGAGGACGAGCGGCTGCGGTACGCGCTTCCCGCCGACGAGCGCGACACCCCGCGCTCCTGGTACTACGCGCTGCTCGACTACGGCGCGCAGCTCAAGAAGGAGATCCCCAACCCGTCGCGCCGTTCGGCCGGCTACGCCAGGCAGTCGCGCTTCGAGGGGTCGCGCCGGCAGAAGCGGGCGCAGATCGTGCGCATCCTGCTCGGCGCGGGGGAGCGCGGCGAGGGCGCGCTGACGAGCGCTGCCGTGCATGCGGCGCTCGACGAGGCAGAGCGCGCCGCCGGTCGGCCGCCTGTGGAGCTCGGGCTCGTGGAGGACATCCTGGCGGATCTTGAGCGCGAGGGCTTCTGCGCGCGCCTTGATGCCTCCGAGGGCGACGGGGAGCGTTGGGCGATTCGGTAAGGCGGCGCAGCTGAGGGACTGCGGCGCGGCGCTCGATGATGTGGGCTCTGATGTGGGCTCTCAGCAGGGTGATGCTCGTTCGGGGCTTTTTCTCCGCGATTGTGCAGTTCGCTTCTTATTGAAAATAATTCTCAATAAGGATGATTGCGATGCAAGCACCCGGGTATAATTGATACGCCTAGCTCCGTTTTGCTGGGCACCGTGTCGTTCGCACTGAAGAGAAAGGGACGCGACCATGGATTTCGAGACCTCTCAGACTAAGAAGAACCTTGAGACCGCGTTTGCCGGCGAGTCGCAGGCGCACACCAAGTACCGCTATTACTCCTCCAAGGCCAAGAAGGACGGCTACGTGCAGATCTCCAACATCTTCATGGAGACCGCGCTGAACGAGTCCGAGCACGCCAAGCTCTGGTTCAAGTACCTCCATGGCGGCGAGATCCCCGGCACCCTCGACAACCTGAAGGACGCGGCCGCCGGTGAGAACTACGAGTGGACGACCATGTACGCGGACTTCGCGAAGACCGCCGAGGAGGAGGGCTTCAAGGAGATCGCCGCGAAGTTCAAGGGCGTCGGCGCGGTCGAGAAGGCGCACGAGGAGCGCTACCTCAAGCTCGCCGAGCGCGTCGAGAAGGGCGAGGTTTTCACGCGCGAGGGCGTGAAGGTGTGGAAGTGCCTCAACTGCGGTCACCTGCATGTCGGCCCCACCGCTCCGCAGATGTGCCCCGTCTGCAACCATCCGCAGAGCTACTTCGAGGAGCAGGTCGTCAACTACTAGGTTGAGCCGAACCTTTCGGTACGTGTGAAACGCACCATATGGAGCCGGGTCCTTCGGGGCTCGGCTCTTTTTGTGTCTGGGCGGCGCGCGGGGGCTTGCTGCCGGGCGTGCTCGGCGCCGGGCGGGTGCTGCACGCCGGGGCGGATGCTGTACGCCGGGGCGAGTACTGCACGCCGCCGAATGTTTCGAAACGTCGCATTTTCGCGCCGCGCCGGGTGCGAACGACCGCTCGCGGGCGGTTCCGTGCGCTCTGGAGCCCTTTATCGAAAATGCCTTGCAATCGTTTGGTCCCGGCTGCCCCCGCTGCCACACTGATGCTCATACGCAGGGCGCAGGGAGTGGAGGGCCGGTATGGATCTGTTCATCGAGACGCCTCGGCAGGTTTCCGAGCGCAGAGAACGCGAGCTACGGGCGCAGGGCGATAGGCGTGACGCGCTGCAGGGGGTGCCCGATGTTGCCAGCGCGTCGTCGGGTTGCGGGGCGGCATCGATCTCGGCGGGTGGGCGCGTCGGCGGCGAGGCCTGCGCTTGTCAGGATGCCGCGGCTGCTGCCGGGCGCGCGCAGGGATTCCAGGCGGTCGCTCCCCATGGCGCTGGGCATGCGGGTAACGAGCCGTACTCCGTCGCGCAGGAGGCGTATCGGGAGGAGCTCGCGTTCGACAAGCGACGGACGTGCCGTCGAAAACGGCTCGCGGTGCTGCGTGTCGTGCGTCTCATTATCGGCATCCCGTTGCTGCTCGCCGTGGTGTTCGTGGGCTCGTACGTCTGCACGTGCATCCTGAACGGCGCCACCCCGGAGGAGGTGGCTGAGCTGCTGGGCGAGATGGCGGGGCACGTCACGAGCTTCTTCGCGCAACTGGGATAGCTCAGCCCATCTTCGCGCTGGGACAGATGTCCGCGAGCGGGCACTCACCGCAGCGGGGCTTGCGCGCATCGCAGATCTCGCGACCGAGCATGATCCACTGGTGGTTCACGTCGTTCCAATACTCTTTCGGCAAGATCTTCAGGAGGTCCTGCTCGGTCTTGAGGGGCTCCTTCGCATGCGTCTTGGGGGAGAGCCCCAGGCGATGGGCGATGCGGTTCACGTGGGTGTCGACGGCGATGCCCTCGACGATGCCGAACCCGACGTTGAGCACGATGTTCGCCGTCTTGCGACCCACGCCGGGGAGCTTGACGAGCTCCTTCATGTCCGTCGGCACCTTGCCGCCGTAGTCCGCGACGATCATCTGAGCGCATTCCACGGCGTGCTTCGCCTTCGTCTTGTAGAAACCGAGCGACTTGATGACCTCGGCGACCTCGGCAGGCGTGGCGCTCGCCATGGCCTCGGGTGTGGGCCAGCGGCGGAAGAGTTCGGGCGTGACCTTGTTGACCTGCGCATCGGTGGTCTGCGCGGAAAGAAGGACGGAGATGACGAGACGGAAGGGGTTGGCGTGGTCGAGGAAGCACTCGACCGGGCCGTAGCGCTCGTTGAGGCGACGGCACACTTCGATGGCGCGCTCGCGCTTGGCGGCATTGGTTTCACGTGGCATGGGCGCCTCTTTCTCTCGAACGGGCACGCTCATTATACCGAGGACACGGCTGCGGGACGTGGGCGGGCGGCGAGTACGACGAGGACGCGGTGGCTGCGGGGCGCAGGCGGGCTTTGACGCGGTGGCTGCGGGGGGTGGGCAGGCCGCGGGCTTTGACGCGGTGGCTGTGGGGGTGGGCAGGCCGCGAGTGCGATAAGGGCCAAAACCGTGCATCGGCGGCGCAGCCGGTTTGTTAGGGGCCAAAACCGTGCAAGTTTTCCGCGCAAAACGTCCCCATTTTGGCTCCTTTGACCAGCTGGAGGGGTGGGGTGGGGCTCCCCGGGTGAGGCCAGCGCCCCCGGAGCCCGGGTGAGGCCAGCGCCCCTGGGAGCCGCCCGGGCGCCCATGGCGCCGCGCACAGTGTCGTGTGCAGCGCCGCGCGAGACGGTGCGTCATCTGGGCTGCGGTACAATGCATCGGTGAAATCATCGAAGGGCGGGCGCGCCGCATGCGCGGCCGAGACCGCCCGGTTTGTCAGATTCGGGATGCTCCATGCTCATTCATCGTATCGCTGCACAGCTGTATACCGCCGAAGGGCCGCAGGCCATCGAGGAGGCGCTCGCCGCGGGCAAGGACGCCACGCTCGCCGTGTCGCAGTCCGGCCGCGTGCTTGTGCTCGCAGCGCAGTTCGCTCGGCACCCGCGGCCCATGGTGTACCTCGTCTCGGGCGAGGACGCGGCCGAGCGGGCGGCGCGGGGGCTGTCAGCGTACCTGGGGCCGGAGCACGTCGCGCGCTTCCCGGAGCGCACGGACTACCCCTGGCTCGACAAGCAGCCCGACGACGCGGTAGTGGCCGCTCGGTGCGCCGCCCTCGAGCGCTTGGCACAGGGCGAGGCGTGCATCATGGTCGCCTCGGCGCGCTCGCTTTTGCGCTGCGTCCCGCCGGCGGAGAGCCGTTATTGGGCGAGCGTGACGTTCGGGGTAGGCGAGGAGCACCCGTTCGAGGACGTGCCGAAGACCCTGGTGGGCATGGGCTACACGCGCGCCGACGAGGCGGATGCACCCGGGCTCTTCCGCGTGCACGGCGATGCCGTCGACGTCTACCCCGCGCAGGGTACCGCGCCCGTGCGCATCGAGTTCTTCGGCGACGAGATCGACCGCATCCGCCGCATGGTGACCTCCACGGGCCAGACCATCGGCGATGACGAGCGCGTGCAGATCTTCCCCTGCCGCGAGCTCGCGCTCACCGACGACGCCGTGCACCGCCTGCACGTGGCTCTCTACCAGCCCGCGCAGAGCGACCCGGAGCTCGCCGCGCAGCTGGAGCTCGCGGACGCCCGCGTGGTGACGCCGGAGCTCGACCGGTACCTGCCGTTCATGTACGAGCGCACCGAGAGCCCGCTGGCGCACCTGGCGGCCGACGCGCTCGTGGTGCTCTCGGAGCCGCGCTCGCTCTTCGACGACTGCACGCGCGCCTACGAGGATATCGAGCGTCGTGCCGGCGAGGCAGGTGTGGCGCACCTCGATGGGCTCTACCTGCGGCCGCAGCAGCTCGATTTCGGCAAGCAGCAGCGGCTGAACCTCGTGTCGATTATCCGCGCGGGCGGCGCGGTGACGGCGGAGCTCAAGATCGAGCAGCCGGCAATCGCGGGGTCGGACACGCGCTTCATCTCGCGCGTGCGTGAGCTCGTCTCGAACCGGTTCGCCTGCGTGTTCGCCGTGCCCGACCGCGGCGCGCGCGATTCGCTCGAGCTCTCGCTCGGCGACGAGTCCATCCCGTTCGAGGAATCGCTGCAGACGGCGCCCGAGAACGCGGGCGCGGTGGGCGAGGGCGTGCACGTGACGCTGCTCAAGCGCGATGCCGACCCGCTCAATGCGAGAACCTTGGGGGCTGAGTCATTGGGGACGGGTTCAATTGACTCAGCGCGCTCGGAAGATGCCGGCGGGCGCGGCGATTCCTTCCTGCGCTCGCGTCGTGAGTCAAATGAACCCGTCCCCAATGACTCGGGCGAACCTGCCGCACCGACCGTGCCCACCATCACACGCGGACGGGTCACCTTCGTCGACCTGCCGCTGCCGGCGGGCGTTGTGGTGCCGGAGGCGCACCTCGCCGTGCTCTCGCTCGCCGACCTCAACGCGCGCATGGACGCGCGCCGCGGGCGCAAGACGCGCCGCCGCGTGGACATGACCGAGGTCACGTTCCCCTTCAAGCCGGGCGATTACGTGGTGCACGCCACGCACGGCATCGCGCACTTCACCGCCATCGTGCGCCAGGAGGTCGCCGGGCGCGAGCGCGACTACTTCCTCTTGGAATATGCCGACGGCGACAAGCTCTACGTGCCGCTCGAGCAGGTCGACCGCATCACGCGCTACGTAGGGCCGGACGGGCAGAACCCCCGGCTCACGCGGCTCAACACCGCGGACTGGGCGCGCGCTACGAACAAGGCGCGCAAGAGCGCCAAGAAGCTCGCCTTCGATCTCATCGACCTCTACACGCGGCGCTCGTCGATCACCGGCGTCGCTTGCCCGCCGGACACCCCGGAGCAGATCGAGATGGAGGAAAGCTTTCCCTACGAGCCCACGCACGACCAGCTCGACGCCATCGCTGACATCAAGGCCGATATGGAATCCGCCAAGCCCATGGACCGCCTGCTCTGCGGCGACGTGGGCTTCGGTAAGACGGAGGTGGCGCTACGCGCGGCGTTCAAATGCGTGGACAGCGGCCGGCAGGTGATGGTGCTCTGCCCCACCACGATCCTGGCGCAGCAGCACTACCAGACGTTCTTCGAGCGCTTCGCGCCCTTCGGCGTGGAGGTGGAGGTGCTCAGCCGCTTCCGCACGCCGGGCCAGCAGAAACGCGCGCTCGCGGCCTTCGCCGAGGGCAAGCTCGACGTGCTCGTGGGCACGCACCGGCTCCTCTCCTCGGACGTGAACCCGGCGAACCTCGGGCTCGTCATCATCGACGAGGAGCAGCGCTTCGGCGTGCAGCACAAAGAGCAGCTCAAGAACCTGCGCGAGCAGATCGACGTGCTCACGCTCTCGGCGACGCCCATCCCGCGCACCATGCAGATGGCCATCTCGGGCGTGCGCGACATGAGCCTCATCACCACGCCGCCCACGGGGCGCCGCCCGGTCATCGTGCACGTGGGAGAGTACGACCCGGACGTGGTGAGCTCGGCCATCCGCCTCGAGCTCTCGCGCAAGGGGCAGGTGTATTACGTGAGCAACCGCGTGAAGACGATCGACGACGCCGTCGACCGCGTGCACGAGGCCGTGCCCGAGGCGCGTGTGGGGGTGGCGCACGGGCAGATGAGCCCGCGCGAGGTCGAGGACGTGATGATCGACTTCGCCATGGGGCGCATCGACGTGCTCGTGGCGACGACCATCATCGAGAGCGGCATCGACAACCCGCACACGAACACGCTCATCATCGAGGACTCGCAGCGCCTGGGTCTCGCCCAGCTCTACCAGCTCAAAGGGCGCGTTGGCCGCAGCGCCACGCAGGCGTACGCGTACTTCATGTTCCCGGGCGAGCTGCCGCTCACCGAGGAGGCGACGGAGCGCCTGACCGCGCTCTCGGAGTTCCAGGAGCTGGGGAGCGGTATGCGCATCGCCATGCGCGACCTGGAGATCCGCGGCGCGGGCTCGCTCGTGGGCGCGGAGCAGCACGGCAACCTCTCGAGCGTGGGCTTCGACCTGTTCACGCAGATGCTGGGCCAGGCCGTGGCCGAGGCGCGCGGCGAGGTGGCAGGAGACGTCGAGGCCGCGGGCGTGGCGATCAACCTGCCGGCCGACTTCTACCTGGACGAGGAGTACATCCCCGAGGTCGACCGGCGCGTGCTCGTGTACCGTAAGCTCGCCGCGGCAGACGAGCTCTCCGCGGTGGACGAGGTGCAGCAGGAGTGCGAGGAGCGCTTCGGCGAGGCCCCGCTCGCCGCGCGGAACCTGTTCGACCGCGCGCGGCTGCGCATCCGCGCCGACCGGCTGGGGCTTGAGAGCGTGTCGTTCACGGGCGGGCGCCTTGTGTTCCAGGG
Source organism: [Collinsella] massiliensis (assembly GCA_000333815.1). GTDB lineage: Bacteria > Actinomycetota > Coriobacteriia > Coriobacteriales > Coriobacteriaceae > Enorma. Next base: position 10,925 of record CAPI01000069.1, on the reverse strand, counting down.
GATCGATGTGCCGAAGGACGTGGCGTTCGACCTGCGCTCGCGGTTGGGGGCGACGAACTTCCCCAAGAGCCGCAAGCTCTCCGTGCCATGTCGCGCGGGTGCCGGCGCGGGCAGTGGTGTGGGGCGCGGGCTCGACGCGGGCGAGGGCAACTCGGGTGTGGTTGCCGCCGCGCTCTCCGTGCTCGCGCAGCTCGGTGCTAGCGACGACGAGTAGCTGCGCGGCCGATGCGGTGATGCGAGTGATAATTTGGTGTGAGTGATAATTTGGTGTCAGTCACCTTTTTATCACGTATGTGAGATTATCGGTCGCGGGTTCAGGCGCGCCTAAGTGATAAAAAGGTGTCTGACACCAATTTATCACCTGGGGCGTGAGTCAAACGAACCCGTCCCCATTGTCTCAGTGAGTCAATTGAACCCGTCCCCAATGACTCGGCCTCAGATTAGCGGCCGTCGTCCTGCATGAGGGAGTTGCGGCGCTGGCGGGCCGCCTCGCGCGCAGGGCGCTTCGAGGGGTCGGGTACGGCGGTGGGAACCGGCTCGTCCACATGCCCGTGCCACCAGCCGCCGATGAAGTTGTCCGTGCGGAACACGTTGATCACCGCGCCGGGGTCGACCTCGCGCACGAGGCGCACGATGTCCTCGCTCTCGTACGTCGAGACCACGGTGTGCAGCAGGTACATGCGCTCGCGGCTGTACCCGCCGATCACCTCCGCGCAGCTGATGCCGTGCTGGAAGCTCGCGATGTAGGCGTCCATGACATCGTCGGCGCGCTTCGTGGTTATCTGCAGCGTCACGCGGTCGTAGCGGTGGTAGAAGCTGTCGATGGTCTTCGTCGAGATGAACTGGAACACGATGGAGTACGCCGCGCTCTCCCAGCCGAAGATCGCGCCCGACACGAGGATGAGCGCGCAGTTACCGGCGAAGATGAAGCCCCAGATGGTCTTGCCGGTGCTGTTTGCCACGAGCAGCGAGATGAAGTCCGTGCCACCCGTGGACGCGCCCGCCTTGAGCGCGATGGCGATCGAGATGCCCGAGATGAACCCGCCGAACACCACGAGCATGATCTGGTCGTCGAGCAGCGGCTTGAAATCGCAGAAGCGCAGGAACGCCGCCGAGAGCACGACCTGCAGGCTCGAGAACAGCACGAAGCGCTTGGAGATGCGGTTCCAGCAGATGAGCGCGAGGGGGATGTTGAGCGCGAGCATGCCGAGGTCCGTGGGGATGCGCACTCCCCAGAGCGCCGTCACACGGTCGACAAGCACGGCGATGCCGGTGAAGCCGCTCGGCAGCAGGCCCGCGGGGTTCACGAAGGCTTGGATGAGGAACGCCTGCACCAGGGCGGAGACCAGGACCGCGACGCCCGTGATGATGCGTCGGATGACGGCCAGGCGCGCGAGCTCGAGCGCGCGCTCGGTGATGGTGTCGGCGGCGTGTGCCATGGTGCTCCCCTCGGGATGGTCGTGCGCCTGGGGCGCTTCGGGTGCGGTGGCCATCATTGTAGCAACCTGCGCAGCGGGTGCCCGACGCATGTTGCTACCATAGGTGCCGACACCGATTCACCATCATGCGGAGGAGGCGGACGTGAGGGAGGCGGACGTGGCAGACCGGCCGACCATGGCAGACCAGCTGGACGCGACGGGGCAGCACGAACATCCCGAGGCGCGCGCGACGCTCAAGCGCTATTTCGGATACGGCTCCTTCCGCTCGGGGCAGGAGGAGCTCATCGACGCGATCCTCGACGGCCGCGATGCGTTCGGCGTCATGCCCACCGGCGCCGGCAAGTCCATCTGCTACCAGGTCCCGGCGCTCATGCTGCCGGGGCTCACGCTCGTGGTGAGCCCGCTCGTCTCGCTCATGGCCGACCAGGTGTTCTCGCTCAAGGCCGCGGGCGCGCACCCGGCGTACCTCAATTCCACGCTCACGCCGGGGCAGCAGAACACCGTCCTCAAGCGCGCGAGCGAGGGCTGGTACCAGATCATGTACGTCGCACCGGAGCGCTTGTCGAGCCCGCAGTTCCAGGCGTTCGCGCGCGCCGCGGCAGCGCCGGGCGGGGTGGGCATCCCGCTCGTGGCGGTGGACGAGGCACATTGCGTGTCGCAGTGGGGGCAGGATTTCCGCCCGTCGTACCTTTCGATCGCGGAGTTCGTGGCGTCGCTGCCGAAGCGCCCGGTGCTCGCCGCGTTCACGGCGACGGCGACCGAGCGCGTGCGGCGGGACATCGTGCAGATGCTCGGCCTGGAGCGGCCGGCGTTCCAGGTCACGGGGTTCGACCGCCCGAACCTCTACTACGAGGTGCGTGAGCTCGGCGAGAAGGACAAGCGCGCGTGGGTCGCGCGGTACGTGCGCGAGCACGCGTCCGAGAGCGGGATCATCTACTGCGCGACGCGCCGTGCCGTGGACGAGCTCGCGACCGACCTGCAGTTCGAGCTCATGCCCGAGGGCGTGCGCGTGGGACGCTACCACGGCGGGCACGCGCCGCAGGAGCGCCACGAGAACCAAGAGGGCTTCATCCGCGACGCGATTCCCGTCATGGTGGCGACGAACGCGTTCGGTATGGGAATCGACAAGCCGAACGTCCGGTACGTGATCCATCTGAACGTGCCCGAGAGCATCGAGGCGTACTACCAGGAGGCGGGGCGCGCGGGGCGCGACGGCGACCCGGCGAGCTGCGTCCTCTTGTGGAACGGTAACGACTTTCGCCTGCGGCGCTTCCTCATCGATAGGGGCGACGCGGCGGAGGAGGCGCTCGACCCCGAGCAGCTCGAGCGCGCGCGGCGGAATCGCTACCGGCTGCTTGGGCAGATGGAGGGCTATTGCCAGACGACGGGCTGCTTGCGGGCGTACATCCTGCGGTACTTCGACGACGCCGGCGCGCTCGGCGCGGAGGGTGCGGGAGCGGAAGCTGCCGCGGGCGCCGGTGCCGCCGCGCCGCATGGCTGCGGGAACTGCTCGAACTGCCTTGCGGAGTTCGAGGCCGAGGATGTGACCGCCGCGGCGCTCGCCATCATGCGCTTCGTGGCGGCGCGGCCGGGGCGCTTCGGCAAGACCGTCATCGCGGAGGCGCTCCACGGTGCGAACAACGAGAAGCTGAGGAAGTTTCGCCTGGTAGACGCTCCAGGGTATGGCGAGCTCGCCGAGATGCCGCTCGGCCGCGTGAAGGATGTGATCGACCAGCTCGCGGGGCGGGGCTACCTGGAGGTTGCGCAGGGACAGTACCCGGTGATCGGGTTGGGGCCGCGCGCGGGCGAGGCGCTCGGCGGCGCGCCGTTCGGGGACGGCAGCGGCGAGGGTCTGCCGGACACCGCTCCGGGCTTCACCTTCACCATCAAGTGGAGGGCGTCGAAGGGCCGCTCGGGCGCGCGGGTGCGTCGGGCGGTCGACCTGCTGCGCGACGAGGCGGGCGCGCTCGCCGATGCCGGGCGCGATTGTCCGGGCGACGACGCGGAGCTCTTCGAGCGGCTGCGTGCCCTGCGTCGCTCGCTCGCGCAGGAACGCGGGGTGCCTCCGTATATCGTATGCAGCGACAAGACGCTGCGCGGGCTGTGCCGCCGCCGTCCCGCAACGCGCGAGGAGCTGCTCGACGTCCCGGGCATCGGCGAGGCCAAGGCGAGCGAGTACGGCGAGGCGTTTCTGCAGGCCATCGCTGAGTTCGAGGACGAGCAGCGCGCGGGATGAGCCGGCGGTCGCGGTCGCGTGGGTAGAATGGGAAAGTGCATGCCGAGAACGCGTGCCTGCCAAACGCTTTAGGGAGGGTTATATGTCCGTCGAGGTTTCCGCAGCTTCAATCGACTCCGCTACCGCCGCTCGCGCGGCTTGCGCCGCAGCGCAGGACAAGCCGTTCCCCCAGGACATCTTCACGGCGCCGCAGCTGCGCTGGGCGGTCGTGGGGTGCGGGGCCATCGCGAACCAGATGGCGCAGACCCTCGCGCTCGCGGGCCGGCGCATCCAGGGCGTCGCCAACCGCACCCATGAGAAGGCGGTCGCGTTCGCCGAGACCTATGGGATCCCGCGCGTGTACGCGTCGTTCGACGAGCTGTGGGCGGATACCGACATCGATGCCGTCTACATCGCCACCCCGCACAACACGCACATCACCTACCTGCGCGCGGCGCTCGCGGCGGGCAAGCACGTGCTCTGCGAGAAGGCCATCACCCTCAACGCGGCCGAGCTCGCCGAGGCGCGCGCCCTCGCGGACGCCCACGGCGTCGTCCTCATGGATGCGACCACCATCTTGCATATGCCGCTCTACCATGAGCTGCGGCGCCGCATGCTGGCGGGCGCGTTCGGCGCGTTCAACCTGGCGCAGGTGAATTTCGGCAGCTACAAGGAGTACGGCGACCTCACGAATCGTTTCTACAGCCTGCAGCTCGCGGGCGGTGCTATGCTGGACATCGGCGTGTACGCGCTTTCCATCGCGCGCCTGTTCATGGCGAGCAAGCCGGACGAGGTCGTGTCGCTCGCCAACCGCGCCGTGACGGGCGTGGACCAGACGAGCGGGTTCGTGACGCGCAATGCCGAGGGGCAGATCGGCGTCTTCTCGCTCTCGCTCCATTCGAAGCAGCCGAAGCGCGCGGTGCTGAGCTTCGACCGCTGCTACATCGAGGTGAACGAGTACCCGCGCGCCGACACGGCGACGATCGTGTGGACGGAGGGCGGTCGGCGCGAGGACGTGACGGCGGGCGAGGAGGCCTATGCGCTCGCTTACGAGGTCGCCGACCTCGAGGCTGCCGTCGCGGGCGATGCATCCAAGGCGTGGCTTCTGGAGTACGCGGCGGACGTCATGGACATCATGACGCGCCTGCGCTACGACTGGGGCGTGTACTACCCGGAGGAAGCTGAGGTCGCCGCAGCCGCGGGAGCGACGGTGGCGGGGACGGCGTAGCGGTTCAGGTGGGGCCGCGGAGCTGCCCAGCGGGGACGGCGACACCGTTCGGCGGGGCGGCGGCGCGCTTGACGTGCTCCGGCGGGCGTGAAAAGATGGAAGCTCGCGGGCGCCCGGAAAGCTGCAGCCGGGAGGTACGCCCGCTAGAGAAGGAGCCCCCATGCCCATCCGCATCCCCGACGCGCTGCCCGCGACCGCTGCCCTCGAGCGCGAGAACATCTTCGTCATGACCGAGTACCGCGCGCTGCACCAGGATATCCGTCCCCTGCGCGTGCTCATCTTGAACCTCATGCCCACGAAGATCGCCACCGAGACGCAGATTATGCGCAAGCTCTCGAACACGCCGCTGCAGATCGAGGTCGAGCTCCTGCGCACGGTGAGCCACGAGGCGACGCATGTCTCCGAGGATCACCTCGAGACGTTCTACCGCACGTTCGAGGAGGTCGAGCACGAGCACTTCGACGGCCTCATCATCACGGGCGCGCCGGTGGAGCAGCTCGACTTCGAGGATGTGGACTACTGGCCGGAGCTCCAGCGCATCATGGACTGGTCGGTCGAGAACGTGCACTCCACGCTGCATATCTGCTGGGGCGCGCAGGCGGGGCTGTACCACCATTACGGCATCAACAAGCGCGCGCTGCCCGCGAAGCTCTCCGGCGTGTACGAGCACCGGCTCGTCAAGCGCTCCTCGCCGCTCGTGCGCGGCTTCGACGACCGGTTCTACGCGGTGCATTCGCGCTACACCGAGTCGTGCCGCGAGGAGATCGAGGCGTGCCGCGAGCTCGAGGTGGTCGCGGAGTCCGACGAGGCGGGGCTGTATATCGTGAAGAGCGCGGACAGCCGGCAGTTCTTCGTGTTCGGGCACCCCGAGTACGACACGGACACTCTGCGCTTGGAGTACGAGCGCGACGTGGCACGCGGCATCGACCCCGATGTCCCGGCGCACTACTTCCCCGACGACGACCCGGCGCGCGAGCCGCTCAATATCTGGTGCAGCCAGGCGCAGCTGCTCTACACGAACTGGCTGAACTACTACGTCTACCAGACCACGCCGTATGACATCCGGCTCGCAGGCCGTCTCGCCCGCCGCCGCGCCGGCCTCGTGTGAGTCATTGGGGACGGGTTCATTTGACTCACTGACCGCAAGTACCCCAGGGGCTATGTAAAATAACCCCTGGGGTATTTTTACATCCCATTTCGTGTACAGCTTGTACACGAAATTATATAATTTCGTGTACAGCTTGTACGCGAAATTGGTTTAGGTGATGTGTATGCCGAGTCTGGTGCTCGAAAGGAAAATCGAGCAGGCCATCGAGCGATGGTTCTCGAGCGGCGACAGCAAGCCCTTGCTCATCCAGGGTGCCCGGCGGACGGGCAAGACCTTTACCATCGAGCACGTGGGGCGACGGCTCGCGGGCGATTGCTTCGTGAAGCTCGACTTCCAAACCGACCTCGCGGCTATTGAGCGCATATTCTCGGGGGCAAGCGACGACGTCGACGCGATCGTGGCGCGCATCGCCGAGTACAAGCGCGCCGACCTTGCGCCCGGGGATTCCCTGATCTTTTTCGATGAGGTGCAGCTGCACGAGAAGGCTCTCAACGCCCTCCGCTTCTTCTCGGACTCCCGGTGGCGCATCATCGCGAGCGGCAGCTTGCTCGGCGTCACGACGAAGAAACGCTCGCTGCCGTTCCCTTCCGGCGTGCGCCAGCTCACGATGACCCCGCTCGATTTCGAGGAGTTCCTTTGGGCGCAAGGGGAGCGCCGCATGGCCGATGACATTCGAGCCCATGTCGAGACGCTCGAGCCCTACATGCTCCACGAGCAGGCGCTCGGCTGGTATCGGAGGTACCTGGTGGTCGGCGGCATGCCGCTGCCCGTCCGCCGTTGGTGCGAAACGCGGAGCATGGAGGCGGTTGCAGAGGAGCAGCGCGAGATCGACGCTACGTACACGGCGGACATGACCGACCCCCAGAACGGCATCTCGGGCATCTCTGCCAAGCGAATCTGGGAGAGCCTGCCGCGCCAGCTGCTGCGCGCTTCGACCAAAAAGTTCAAGTACGCCGACGTCGTGCGCGGTGGAAGGCGCGCCCGCTTGCTTGAGCCACTCGAATGGCTGGCGGCGGCGGGCATCGTTTCCATCCACGAGCGGACGTCCGACACCCAGGCCCCGCTCACGCCGTACAACGACGAGGAAGGCAGCTTCTTCAAGGTGTATGTGGCGGACACGGGCATCATGTTCCAGAAATTTGGCATCGACCCCGCGCTCGTGCTCGATGTGGATGCGCGCGGAGCCATATCTCCGGAGTTTCGCGGCGCGCTCGCGGAAAACGCTGTCATGCAGGCGCTGCGCGCGCGTGGCATCGCGAGCTACTATTGGATGCCCGAGGGATCTGGCGCGCAAGGTGAGGTTGATTTCGTTTACCAGACCCCTCAGGCGGAAGTCATCCCCGTCGAGGTGAAGTCGGCACGGAACGTGACGGCGAAGAGCCTGCGGCGCTTGATGCGCGAGGGGAGTTCCCCGTATGCGATACGCCTATCCGAGCAGGAGTTCGGACGGACGGTCGACGCGGACGGCAACGAGCTGCGCAGCATTCCGCTCTACGCTGCCCACTGCATGTAAAATTACCCCAGGGGTATTTTTACATGACCCCTGGGGTTTCTCTACACGCAGTACGCTGTATCAATGTAAAAATACCCCTGGGGTAATTTTACATTCAGGCGAGGAGATCGACGACGTTCCAGTCGGCGTCGCTCGCCTCGATGATGCCGCGGCCGCCGAAGACGCACGCGGGCGCCTGCTCGGCGACGAGCTCGACGGCGTCGCCGAGCTCGCGCAGGCGCTCGGGCGTGGTCGCGAGCATGTCCGCGCGCAGCTGCTCGCGCCAGCCCGCCGGCCTGCCGGAGAAGTACGCCCCGTTGCGGCGCTTCGTGAGCGCGTACGGCTTCACGGGCGCGTCCTGGCCGGCGACGGTGCTCACGATGAAGCCCTCGAACGTCTCGCGGTCCGCGTCGAGTCCGCGCAGCCAGGCTCCGCTGCGCGCGATGCGCTCGATCGACGGGTCGATGGCCGGGTCGCGATAGGTGTAGAACGAGAGCTGGCGGTCGGGGATGGCGCGGAACCCGCAGCCGTACGCGCCGCCCTTCACGCGGATCTCGTTCCACAGGAAGCCGTAGGAGAGCGCGTTGGCAGCGACGCCCCAGCTGCCGTCGGTGGCCAGGCCGAGCACGCGCGGGTCGGTCGCCTTGCCCAGGTAGTACACGTCGCTCGGGATGATGAAGGCCTCGCGCCGCGGCTCGGGCATGGGCACGAAGAGCTCCTTGGCGCGCGCGGTGCGCGGCTCGAGCCCCAGGGTGCCCGCGGCCTCCCAGTAGCGCCGGTAGTCCTCGTCCGAGCCGGTGAAGCTCGCGATGGTGCCGCTCGAGGTGAAGATGCGATCGCGCAGGTCGCGCAGGGCGTCGCAAAGGGCGCCCGCGCGCTCGTCGAAGTGGTCGAGCAGGTCGCGCAGGAAGCGGTAGAAGTCCACGCCGCCCAGCTGCTCGGAGATGACCGCGGCGGGCGAGACGTAGGAAAGCGCGCGCCCGAGCGCAGCCTGGTGTCCGGCGGTGATGAAGGTTTGCTCCATGGCGATGCGCATCTGTGTGAGCACGTCGCGCATGCGCTCGGTGTCCTCGAACAGCGTCTCCGCCCACACCTCGCGCGGGATGGTCGCGAGCGCATCGATCTTCTCGGAGAGCGCGCCGGCGGAAACGAGGAGCACGGGGCGGGCGAGGCGCCAGTCCTCCTGCTGGTAGACCTCGGTGGTGAACGAGAGGAAGCCGAGGTTGGAGCCGATGTAGCTATCGAGCTCCGCGGCGGTGCGGCGCGCGGTGGGGAGCTGCTGCATCAGGCGGCAGAGCACCTTCACGTAGGGCAGCTCGACGTAGCTCACGTGGCTCAGGTCGAAGTACGTGAGCGCGTACGCCAGGCGATGCGTGGGGATGTCGTGCCGCAGGCATGGGATGGGCGCGGACTCGTCGAGCTCGGCGGGCTCGTCGGGGCGCGCGGGGCCGATGTCCGCGACGCGCAGGCGCGGCAGCTTCGCACGGTCTTCGGGCGCATCCTCCGCCTCCTGCTGGCGGCGCAGCTCCGCCACGCCATCGAGCACCTGCTGTAGGTCGGCGTCGGACATGCCCTCCTTGCGGGCGGCGAGCTCGGCGGCCTCGCCGGGGTCGGTCACGGCGTCCCCGGCGGCGGCGTCCGCGGCGTCGGCCTCGGTGGGCACGAGCTCCACGAGGGCGGCGTGGTCGGTCTCGAGCACGAGCTCGCGCAGGAGGGTCTCGAAGAAATCGCCCTCGAGCGCGTCGCGCAGCTCGGCGTAGATGTCGCCGCACGTGAGCGCGGACGTGGCGGCCTCGTCGTCGTAGAGCCACGTGGAGAGCGCGTCGCAGGCGAGCGCCACGCCGTCGGCCACGCCGTAATCGCGCTGGCGCAGGGCGTACTCGTTGTTCGAGATCACCGCTTCCAGGCGGTCGCGCGGCACGCCCTGCTCCACGAGCTCGCGGCAGGTGTCCTCGATGACGCCGCGGAACGCGCGCGCGACCTCGGGTTTGGCGTTCTGCAGGATGATCATCTCGTAGGGCTGCTGGCAGGCGGTTGAGGTGTAGCTCACCACGTTGCCGCCGAGCCCCGCCTCGATGATGGCCTTCTTCACCGGCGCCTCGTTGGACCCCAGGATCGCCTCGAAGAGCACGTCGGCGGCGATGACGCGGAACGTGTCGAGCGCCTGGCCGATGACGTAGCCCATGCCCACGAGCGCGTTCTCGGGCGTCGTGTCCATGGCGACGCGGCGGTACGCGCAGACCGTGGGCTCCTGCATGGGGAGCGGGTTCGGCGCGAGGGCTTCCGCGGGCGCTCCGGCCGCGCGCTGCTGCTCGATGCGCTCCGTGGCGGCGTACGGCTGCGAGAGGTAGCGCTCGTCCAGGAACGCGAGCTCGCGGCGGACGTCCGCGAAGTCGCCGTACAGCGTGATGTAGCTGTTGGCGAGGTTGTAGTGGCGCGCGTGCGTGTCCAGGAACTCCTCGTAGGTGAGCTGCGGGATCGCGCGCGGGTCGCCGCCCGATTCGAACGCGTAGGGGGTTTCCGGGAAGAGCGCCGCGTTCACCGCATCATCGAGCACGTTCATGGGGTCGGAGAGCGCGCCCTTCATCTCGTTGAACACCACGCCGTTGTAGCGCAGCGCGCCGTCGCGCAGGCTCCCGCCCTCGGGCACGTCGAGCTCGTAGTGCCAGCCCTCCTGTTGGAAGATGGTCGGCTTGGTGTAGATGGCCGGGTTGAGCACGGCGTCCATGTAGACGTCCATGAGGTTGAGCAGGTCCTGCTCGTTGGTGGACGCTACCGGGTAGATGGTCTTGTCCGGGTAGGTCATGGCGTTCAGGAACGTTTGCATGGAGCTCTTGATGAGGTCGACGAACGGCTCCTTCACGGGGAATTTCGCGCTGCCGCAGAGCACTGAGTGCTCGAGGATGTGGAACACGCCCGTGCTGTTCGCCGGGGGTGTCTTGAAGGCGATGGCGAAGGCCTTGTTCTCGTCCTCGCAGGCGAGGTAGAGCAGGCGCGCCCCCGAGGCCTCGTGGCGCAGCACGTAGGCGTCGGCGTCGAGCTCGTCGATGGTTTGCGTGCGCTCGACGGCGAACCCGCAGGTGGTGCTTCCGGGGACGAGCGCCTCGCGGGCGCTTGCGCGGGCGGACGGCGTGGAGGGGGCGGACGGTGCGGCTTCGGGCGCGCGGGTGGTGCTCATACGGCTCCTTTTCGTTGGGCGGATAGTCTGAGCCTTGTTATACCCGCTTGTCCGTGGCCGGGGTGCGGGAATCTGTGGGGGTGTTGGCGGCACGGGCGGAGGGGGGATGGTCGGGCGCGCCGGGGGTGCGACTGTGATGCTTCAGGGGTGCGCCGGGGGCGTGGCCGGGGAGCTTCAGGGGCGCGCTGGGGGAGCGCCGGATCGCGGCTGAAGCGCACCGGGGACTCCGCCGCCGGAACCCGCCCGCCGCACCGCGCCGCCGCTG
>CAPI01000070.1 GCA_000333815.1 [Collinsella] massiliensis | reverse complement strand
ACTTTGGGCTTGAGGGGCTTAAACGGCTTGCGAATGGGTTGGTTGGGGACGTGTTCCTTTCAACCCATCTAAGGCGTTTAAGAAAAATGGGTTGAAAGGAACACGTCCCCAACCAACCCATCCATCCAGGAGAGGGCGGAGCGGTAGGCTTCCATGCCGGCGGGGTTGGTGAGGTCGCGGTCGAAATCGTGCGGCAGGTAGTACACCGTCTTCATGGTCGCGCGCGGCGCGGTGCGCGCGAGGGTCTTTGAGGCGCGCAGCGGCACATCCTCGTCGCCCGTGCTCGCCGCGATGAAGAGCGGGGGCAGCTGGGCGATGTCCTCGGCGGAAAGCGACCAGGCCTCCGCCGTACGCTCGGCCGCGCTCCCGTCGAGGCCCATGAGCTCGAGCCAGGCACCCTCGTGCTGGCGGGCGTACACGTAGAGGCTGTAGCGCAGCGGCTTCGGGCCCGAGGTGAGTGGCGCGGGCCGCACCATGGCCTCCGCCGTCGCGCGCGTGACCTCGGGCAGCGCGGTATAGGCGCGCGCGGGCTCGCGAAACGCGCGGTCAGTGAGGTCGTAATACCCATAGAAGTCGAGGATGCCGAGGGGTTGCGGCAGCGCGCGGACATTGGGGGCGCCGTCGTCGCCCGTCCCGCGCTCAATCCCACCCCGGCGCAGCTCGCGCGCGAGCACGAGCGAGAGGTACGCCCCCGCGGACCGGCCGAAGAGGAAGTACCCCGTAAGCTCGCCCGCCTCGACGCGCCTGCCCACGGCCTCGTACCAGGTGCGCGCGATCGCATCGACCACCTCGGGCAACGCGGCCTCGGGGCAGAGCGGGTAGTCGGCGCACACGAGGGTGTAGCCTGCGTCGGTGATCGCGCGGACGTACGGCGCGGGGAGGTCGTCGCGCTCGCCGTAGAGGAGCCCGCCGCCGTGCAGGTAGAAGACCGCGATATGGCGGTCGCGCCCTGCGGCGGGTTCGTGGATGGTGACGAGGTCCGCGAGCGTGCTCGCGGCGTCTGCGGCCGTGGCCATGGCTACCCCTTCCGGCTCAGCGCGATGATCTTGTCCGCGAGGATCACCTGCAGGAAATCGTCGGAGTTGCGCACGTCGACGCCGTAGACCTCGCGGACGCGGTCGATGCGGTAGCGCACGGTCTTGGGATGCAGGAAGAGCTCCTCGGCGGTCTCGTGGAAGTTCAGGCTGTGCTCGCAGAGCGTCACGGCGGTGCGGAAGAGGTCCGGGTTCTCGTCGTGCAGCCGCTGCAGCCGCGGGTCGATGAGGCCGTTCAGGCGCGAGGGGTCGTCCGCCGCGAGCAGCAGCTTGTAGATGCCCAGGTCATCGAAGCGCAGCGTCACGTTCTCGAAGCTCGAGTCATCGAAGAACCGGTAGGCGTTCATGATCTCGTTGTTGGTCACGGGGAGGTTGTAGCGGTCCACCGTGCTCGAGAGCACCGCGAAGTGCTTGAAGAGCGGCAGCGTGGAAGAGGCGTGCAGGTCCTCGAGGATGCGCTGCACCTCGTTCACGTCGATGCCCGAGAGCTCGCTGCGGAAGTTGTGCAGGATCACGAGGCGGTCGCCGTTGACGTACCACACGATGCCGGGGTAGGCCGAGCGCAGCCGCCGGCGGATCGCCTGGTGCAGCTCGTCTTGGCGGTCGGTGTCGCTCGGGTCCTCGAGCATGGCGCGCACGAGCAGCAGCTGGTAGCAGGGGCAACGGTCGACGCCGAGCAGCGTGAGGGCGCTGTCGATGCGCTCGCGCGTGGTGAAGCGTCCCAGCAGCAGGTCGTGCACCGTGTTGTTGTTCTGGTAGAACAGCTTCTGCTTCACGGCGTTCTGCTTCAGGATCTCGATCTGCAGAAGGCTCACGATGTTCTCGACGAACATGGTGTCGACGAGCGAGAGCTGCGAGGCGCTGCCGTGGATGATGAGGTAGTAGTCCACCCCGTCCGAGCTGGGGATGCGGATGGCGAGCGCGTCGCGGGTCTCCTCGGTATACAGGAGCTTCGCGTCGAAGTAGGCGTGCGTCTGGTAGGGGCTCGGGTCGCGCCGCGTGAACGAGTAACCCGTGAACTCCGCGAGCGCGGCGTCCGTGCCGATGCGCCGGTCGCGCCGGGCGTCGAGGTAGGTGGCCTCGGTGTGCAGCGAGTTCTTGATGGTGTTCAGGATGTAGGGGATGGACGGCTGCTTGAGCGCGAGCGCCATGACGTGCTGGTGCGATTCGTAGAAGCGGTTGAGCAGCGTGAGGTTCGAATCGAGCACGTGCCCGAGCACGTCTGAGAGGATCGCCTCGTACTTCACGGAGGGCGAGAGCCGTATGAGCGGCAGGTCGAAGTCGTCGCAGAGCTCCACGATCTTGTGCGGCACCTCGTCAACGGCGCGGCCCGGCTTGATGGCGAAGGCGCCGATGCCGATGGTGCTCATGGTGCGGAAGAACTTCCCCAAGCCGTTCTCGTCGAGGTTCATGAGGGCGAAGTAGCTCGAGATGATGAGCTGGCCGCGCTTGCCCCAGTTCTGGATGTCGGCGCCCTCGAGGATCATGGCGCTCGAGATCTCGTTATCGAGATAGCCCTCGCCGGCTAAGACATCGGAGCCGGCGAACGAGGGAAGCGTGAGCATCTCCTTGACGTTCACCGGAGCCTCCTGTCATGCACGCGTGCGGTCGGGTCAACGGTATCCAGCCTAGCGGGAGCGCGCGGCGCCCGGCGAGCCGTCGCGTTTCGAAACGCGATAGATGCCGGCCGGTTACCGCGAGGATACCGTCTCGTTATCCATTCGATACATAAATAAGTATATCGACGCCGTTGACGTGCTCATTTCCCGTTTGGACAAAGTGTTCCGACAAATCCTAGCCTGCCAGCGCATTATGCCCCGCCGACAGAATGGTTCAATTCGAGGCAATCGCACGGTGCGGCTGCGTCCCGGGATCGCCGCACGAGCGCCCCGCAGCGGCGTGTCTGTATCCAACGCACGAACAGGAGGAACGCGATGCTGCAAACGGTAATCAAGCCGAATTCCTACCAGGATTCCATCAACTTGATGCTCCTCACCAACAAGATCAACACCCTCGACGGCGTCATCCAGAGCCAGATCATGATGGGCACGGATGCCAACAAGGACATCTACAAGGCGGCCGGCCTCCTCACCGACGAGGCCGCGGCCGCGAACCCGTCCGACATGGTCATCGTCGTGGAGAGCGACGACGCGGCCATCCTGGACACCGTTCTCGCCGAGACCGAGGCCTTCCTCGCGGACCTCTCGGTGAAGAAGGAGGCCGCCGGCGGCCCCGCCGAGGCCACGAGCTGGGAAGAGGCCATCGCGCAGCTCCCCGACGCCAACATGGCGCTCTTCTCCATCCCCGGCGAGTACGCCGCACCCGAGCTCGAGCGCGCCCTCGATCTGGGCCTCAACGTCTTCTCCTTCACGGATAACGTGCCGCTCGAGGACGAGGTGCGCCTGAAGCAGAAGGCGCACGAGAAGGGCCTCCTCTTCATGGGCCCGGACTGCGGCACCGGCGTCATCTCGAGCGTGCCCATCGCCTTCACGAACGTCATCAACCCCGGCAACATCGGCATCGTGGGCGCCTCCGGCACGGGCATCCAGGAGGTCACGTGCATGATCGACCGCCTGGGCGGCGGCTGCGTGCACGCCATCGGCACCGGCGGCCGCGACCTCAACGAGAAGGTCGGCGCCGTGACGGTGAAGGACGCCATCGTGGCGCTCGAGAACCATGAGCCCACCGACGTCATCTGCGTCATCTCCAAGCCGCCCGCGCCCGAGGTCCGCGACGAGGTCGTCGACCTGCTCGAGAAGTGCACCAAGCCCGTCGTCGCCATCTTCATCGGCGAGAAGCCCGAGGCGCACCAGGGCAAGGTCTACCTCGCGCACACGCTCGAGGAGACCGCGCGCATCGCCGTCGACCTCGCGAACGGCAACCCCGTCAAGAAGAACTACCTCGAGCCGCTCGACTTCACCTGCGACGAGCCGCTGCCCGAGGACAAGACCGTCATCGGCCTGTACTCCGGCGGCACGCTGGCCGGCGAGGCCGCGATGATGATCACCGAGGCGCTCAACCTCGGCTCCATCATCAAGGAGGACGGCTACATGCTGCGCCACGGCGGCTACGACGTCATCGACCTCGGTGACGACGTGTACACCCAGGGCCGCCCGCACCCCATGATCGACCCGGAGGTCCGCATCAAGATGATGCGCGACTACTGCGACATGGACACCACCGGCGTCATCGTGTTCGACTGCGTGCTCGGCTACGGCTGCCATCCCGACATGGCCTCCGCGCTCGCGCCCGTCATCGCCGAGTGCAAGGCGAAGGCTGCCGCCGAGGGCCGCACGATCCAGTTCGTGGGCACCGTCGTGGGCACGAGCCACGACCCGCAGGACTACGAGCGCTCCATCAAGATCCTCGAGGACGCCGGCGCCATCATGGAGCCGTCAAACGCCATGGCCGTGCGCGCCGCGCTCGAGTTCAAGGGCGTCCACTTCACCGAGGAGGACCGCAAGGCCGTGCCGTACGAGGTGAAGGACACCTCGCCCCTGCCCGAGCCGAGCGAGGCCGTCATGGAGCTCCTCACCACCAAGCCGCGCGTGATCAACGTGGGCGTCGAGAGCTTCAACGACCCACTGCGCGCCTACGGCGCCGAGAGCGTCCAGTACACCTGGAAGCCCATGGCCGGCGGTAACAAGCGCATGATCCACCTGCTCACCGAGCTCGCCAAGGTCGAGGGCATCGACGAGGCCAACGAGCGCATCTGCCAGCGCTTCAAGGAGAGCCAGCCGCAGCTCGTGGACGTCGTGGTGGCCAAGGACGTCATCCCCGAGCTCAACCGCGAGAAGAAGACCCTCCTGCATGCCGGCCCGCCCATCACCTGGGAGAACATGCAGGGCCCCATGCGCGGCTCGTGCATCGGCGCGGCGCTCTTCGAGGGCTGGGCTGAGACGGAGGAAGAGGCCGTCAAGATGCTCGAGGCCGGCGAGGTCGAGTTCATCCCCTGCCACCACTGCCACGCCGTGGGCCCCATGGGCGGCATCACCTCGGCGAACATGGCCGTGCTCAAGGTCGTGAACCAGGCCGACGGCACCACCGCCTACTGCACCATGAACGAGGGCATCGGCAAGGTGCTGCGCTTCGGCGCCTACAGCCAGGAGGTCGTCGACCGCCTGCACTGGATGGCCGACGAGCTCGGCCCGGTGCTCTCCAAGGCGCTCAAGCTCTCCGACGGCGGCATCAACCTCAACGTGCTCATCGCGCGCGCCATCACCCAGGGCGACGAGTTCCACCAGCGCAACATGGCCGCAACGCTCAACTTCCTGAAGGAGGTCGCGCCGCTCATCGTGAAGACCGACGTGCCCGAGGACGCCAAGGAGCGCGTGATCCAGTTCCTCGCCGACACCGACCAGTTCTTCCTGAACATCATGATGGCCATGGGCAAGTCCATCGTGGACTACGTGCGCAAGGACGAGGAGGGCTGCGTGGTCTCCACCATGACCCGCAACGGCTACGAGTTCGGCGTGCGCGTCACGGGTCTCGGCGACCAGTGGTTCTGCGCGCCCGTGAACACGCCCATCGGCCTGTACTTCACCGGCTTCACCGCCGAGGACGGCTGCCCGGACAACGGCGACTCCGCGATCTGCGAGACCGTGGGCGTGGGCGGCATGGCCATGGTGGCCGCACCCGGCGTGACCCGCTTCGTGGGCGCCGGCGGCTTCGAGGACGCGCTCAACATCTCCAACGAGATGGAGAAGATCTGCGTCGAGCACAACCCCAACTGGTCCATCCCCACGTGGGACTTCAAGGGCACGTGCCTGGGCATCGACATCCGCAAGGTCGTCGCCACGGGCATCACCCCGCTCATCAACACCGGCATCGCGCACAAGAACGCCGGCGTGGGCCAGGTGGGCGCCGGCACCGTCCGCGCACCGCTCGCCTGCTTCGAGCAGGCGCTCGAGGCCTACTGCGCCAAGCTCGGCATCGAGTAGGAAGCGGGGCGTGACCGCATGAACGTCTCCTCCGTCAGCGACTATGCGCTCAAGCTCCTGGGCGAGCGCGCCCAGGGGGGCGTGCACAGCGTCTTTGCCACGAGCTTCAACGTGGAGCTCGCGGGCGAGCTGATCCACATCGGCTCCGAGGACGCGCCGCTCTCGTGCCTGGGCGCCACGGTCGCGGCGGGGGAGGCTTCGCTTGCCGTGCGCGCGATCGAGGCGGGCGATTCCGCGGAGTGGGACGGCCGGAGCCTCGTGGTGCACGGCCGCGCCCGCACGCTCGCGTTCGACCTCGCGCACGCGCCGCGGCGCGGCATGCGCGTCCCGCACGCGCTCGCGGCGGAGGGCATGGGCCTCGACGCCGAGCTCTACCGCGCGCTCGACAGCCTGCACCTGGCGGAGCGCATCGGGCTGCCCTGGGAGGGGGAGGAGCGCTCGCACACGGCGCTCATGAGCCTCGCCCGGTTCTCCTCGATGTGCCTCGCCCACGCGCTGGGCTACGAGAACCCCGTGCGCGTCGAGGCGGCGAGCCGCGCCATGAGCGGGGCCGTGGGCTACCTCGTGGGACGGGGGCTCGGCCTCACGCCCTCGGGGGACGACGTGCTCTGCGGCTTCGGCTGCGGCCTGCGCTTCCTCTACGGGGTGGACCCGCTCGCGCAGCGCTTCTTCGACGACGTGGCCGCCGCGGTGCTCGGTCGGGGGAAGACCACGGCGGTCTCGGAGGCCTACCTCGCGGCGATATGCGAGGGGTATGCCAACGCGGACTACCTCGAGCTCTGCGAGACCCTGCGAAGCCATGAGGTGGCGATGCTGCCCACCCGGCTTTCCCGCGTGCTCGAGGTCGGCCACACCTCGGGCGCGGACGGGCTCTTCGGGTTCGCGGCGGCATTCTGCTGCCTTATGTAATGTCCCAGAACACAGAAAGGAAAAGGGCACATGGCAACTGCTGAAGTAACAAAGAAGAAGGGGCCGGATATTACCATCCTGCTGCTCGTCTCGATGGTGCTCGCCGTCATCGTCGGCCTCATCGCCGGCCCCGTGATGTCGAACATCCAGTTCATCGGCGACATCTTCTTCGCGCTCATCCAGATGTGCATCCCGGTCTTCGTGCTGTGCACCGTGGTGAAGTCGGTGGGCGGCCTCACGCCGCAGATGCTCACGGGCATCGGCCTCAAGGGCCTCGTCGTCTTCATGGTGACCACCGGCCTCGCCGCCGCGCTGGGCATCTCGCTCGGCGTGCTGCTCCAGCCGGGCGCCGGCCTCGAGGGCTCCTCGATCGTGGCGAACGCCACCTACGAGGGCGAGGCCACGGCCATGATGAGCATCACCGAGACCATCAAGGGCTTCTTCGGCACGAACATCATGAACTCGCTCGCCAACGGCACCATGATCCAGATCATCATCTTCGCCGTGGCGTTCGGCCTGGTCATCAGCTACTGGCGCCACAGCCACAACGGTGAGTGCCTCGTCTACGACGTGTGCTGCGAGGTCTCCGAGCTGCTGCTCAACATCATCCGCGGCGTCATGCAGATCGCGCCCATCGGCATCTTCTGCTACGTTTCCGCCATGGTGGGCACCCTCGGCATCCCCGTGCTCGTGCCGCTGGCCAAGTACTTCGGCGTCATGATCCTCGGCATGGTCATCATGTTCGTGGCGTACTTCATCGTGTGCGGCGCGTACTGCCGCGTGAGCCCCTTCAAGCTCGCCGCCAAGCTCGCCCGCACGTTCGTGACCGCCTTCACCACCATCTCCTCTGCGGTGACGCTGCCCACCGCCATGGAGGACGCCAAGGGCAAGATCGGCATCCGCGAGGACGTCGTGGACGTGCTCCTGCCGCTCGGCATGCCGCTCAACTCCAACGGCGTGGCCATCCACATGACCGTCGACGCCCTGTGCATCTCCCAGATGTTCGGCGTGCACTTCGGCATGAACGAGCTGCTCACCGTGTGGGTCATCTGCACCATGATCTCGTTCGTGAACGCCGCCACCCCGGGCGCCTCGCTCGTGTCCCTCACCATGATGGTCCCGGCGCTCGGCCTGCCCATGTCCGCCATCGGCATCTTCGGCGGCCTCGAGTATCCCACCGGCGCCTCCCGCACCCCGCTCAACGTGTGCGGTGACGTGTTCGCGGCCATGCTCGTCGCAGGCCCCAACGGCATCGACCACGACATCTTCGACGGTAAGAAGCAATACCAGGAAGCTGTCTAACCGCATGGCGCGGGCCGTGCGCCCGTCGCCGTAGCATCTCCCTTCGGGAGCCGCCGCTTGCAACCATCTGTCTCCTCTTGGGCGGCGGCTCCCCTCATATCGCGAGCTCGCGCTCGCAACCAGTTCGCTCTCAGGCGGGTCCCCACTCGGACCTAAAAGCCTTGTGCTGCGCGCCCACGGGCCGCAGCCGCCCCGCCGCGCGGGGTGTGTCTCATCCACCTACGAGGGGAAGAGTGGTTTCCCCGGGGGAATCAGTGATCAATCATGAGCAATGAAGGTACGCTACGCACCCGTAAGTTCACGTACAACGCGACGCTCGCCATCGTGATCGCGATGGTGGCAGGCTATATCGTCGGCGCCATCGGCGGCAAGCCGCTCGCCCAGATCCAGTTCATCGGCGACATCTTCTTCCGCCTGGTGCAGATGGGCATCGTGCCCTTCGTGATGTGCACCATCATCGAGGCCGTGGGCGGGCTCACGGCGCGCGACCTCTCGGGCATCGGGCTCAAGGGCATCGCCTGGTTCGCGGGCTCGTCGGTCCTGGCCTCGGCCTGCGGCGTCGCGGCGGCGACGATCTTCCAGCCGGGCGCCGGCCTTGCGGGGACCGCCCTCGTCCAGGAGGCCGCCTACGACGCCACCGGGACCACGGCCGTGACCGTCCAGGACACGCTCACCAACTTCTTCAGCAGCAACATCGTCTCGTCCATGGCGGCGGGCGCCATGGTGCCCTGCATCGTGTTCTCCATCGCGCTCGGCCTGGCCATCAGCTTCTGGCGCACCACGCACGAGGGCGAGCCCTGCCCCGTGCTCGACGTGACGAAGCATCTCGGCGAGCTGCTGCTCATCGTGATCCGCGGCGTCATGACCGTCGCGCCCATCGGCATCTTCTGCTACGTCTCGTCGATGGTGGGCCAGCTCGGCCCCGAGGTGCTCATCCCGCTCCTCAAGTACTTGCTCGTGCTCGGCGGCACGGTGTTCGCGTTCCTCGTGCTGTGGATCGTCGTGGTGTGCGTGCGCTGCGCGCTCAGCCCGATCGTGCTCATCCGGCACATCTGGCGCATGTCGTTCATGGCGATCGCGACCATCTCCTCGGCGGTGACGCTGCCCGTCGAGATGGACGACGCCAAGAACAAGATCGGCGTGCGCGACGACATCGCCGACCTCGTGCTGCCGCTCGGCATGCCGCTCAACTCCAACGGCGCATCCATCCACCTCGCCGTGACGGCCATCACGATCGCCCAGATCTACGGCATGTCGTTCGGTGGATTCGATTTCGTGTACCTGACCGTCATCTCGACGCTGCTGTCGCTGGCGAACGCGGTGGCGCCGGGCGCGGACATCGTGTCGCTCACGATGATCGTGCCCCAGCTGGGGCTGCCGCTCTCGAGCATCGGCATCTTCGCGGGGCTCACGTACCCGGTGGGCGCCATCCGCACCATCCTGAACGTGGATTCCGATGTGTTCTGCGCCATGATGGTCGCCGCGGGCGAGAAGGACGGCATCGACCGCGATGTGTTCTATGGGAAGAAGGCGCTCGACGCATAGTGCGCCGGCGCTTGGTAGAAGGAGGTTTTCATGCTCGTTTCACGTGACGAACTCAAGCAGCTCATGAAGAAGAAGTTCATGGCCGCCGGCATGCACGAGGACCATGCCGACGACATGGCCGAGGTGCTTGCCTGGTCGAGCGAGCGCGGCCTGCACAGCCACGGCGAGGTGCGCGTGGAATACTACACCGAGCGCATCTCCAAGGGCGGCATGACCATCGACCCCAAGGTCACCTGGACGCAGACCGGCCCGTGCTCCGGCATCCTCGACGCCGATAACGGCTGCGGCTACCCGTTCGCCATCCAGGGCATGCAGAAGGCTATCGACATGGCCAAGGAGAACGGCATCGGCTTCGTGGGCGTGGCGAACGTCTCGCACACGGGCGCCATCGGCTACTACACCGAGATGGCGGCCAAGCAGGGCATGATCGGCCTCTCCTGCACCCAGTCCGACCCCATGGTCATCCCCTACGGCGGCGCCGAGCCCTTCTACGGCACGAACCCCATCGCGCTCGCCGCGCCCACGGCCGACGGCCGCATCGTGAGCTTCGACATGGCCACGACCGTGCAGGCCTGGGGCAAGATCCTCGACGCGAAGAGCGCCGGCCGCTCCATCCCCGAGGGCTGGGCGGTCGACGAGGAGGGGCGTCCCGTCACCGACCCGCACAAGGTGAACGCGCTCGTGGCCATCGCCGGCCCCAAGGGCTACGGCCTCATGATGATGGTCGACATCCTCTCCGGCGTGCTGCTAGGCGTGCCCGCGGGCAAGCATGTGTCCTCCATGTACCACGACCTCTCCGAGGGCCGTCGCCTGGGGCACCTGAACGTGGCCATTAACCCCGAGTTCTTCTGCGGCGCCGACGCCTTCCGCGCGCACATGTCCGAGGTGCTCGACGAGCTCAACGCCGTGAAGCCGGGCGTTGGCTTCGATAAGGTGTACTGGCCGGGCGAGCGCGCGCAGCTGCGCATCCAGGCCTCGCGGGACGCCGGCGGCATCGAGATCGTGGACGACATCTACGACTACCTCGTCTCCGACGACCTGTATCGCAACAGCTGGGATCACAAGAACCGCTTCGCGGAGTAAGACGCGACCATCCCGCGGCGCCGTGCGCTCCGGTGCCGGCGCCGCGGACGCAAACGTATCGGAAAGGAAACCACACCCATGTCCAAGCCCCTTGGCAAGCCCGAGCGCATCGTCGTCGCGCTGGGCGGCAACGCCCTCGGCAACACCCCCGAAGAGCAGATCGAGCGCGTGAACAACGCGGCCCATGCGCTCCTCGGCCTCATCGAGCAGGGCAACGAGATCATCATCACCCACGGCAACGGCCCGCAGGTCGGCATGATCCAGAACGCGTTCGCGGCGGCGCACGACGCGATCGGGACCCCGGCGATGGACCTGCCCGAGTGCGGCGCCATGAGCCAGGGCTACATCGGCTACCACCTGCAGCAGGGAATCGGCCGCGAGATGCACAAGCGCTACAAGCGCTGGCACGTCGCCACCGTGGTGACCCAGATCGAGGTCGACCCGGACGACCCGAGCTTCCAGAACCCCACGAAGCCCATCGGGTCGTTCTACACCGAGGAGCAGGCCAAGGAGATCATGGCCGCCGAGCCCGACAAGGTGTTCGTGGACGATTCCGGCCGCGGCTGGCGTCGCGTGGTGGCGAGCCCCGAGCCCAAGAAGATCGTCGAGGCGCCCTCGATCCTGAACCTGCTCGACAACGAGTTCATCGTCATCGCCTGCGGCGGCGGCGGGATCCCCGTGGTGCGCGACTATGACGACAAGGGTTGCTACAAGGGCGTCGCTGCCGTGATCGACAAGGACGCCGGCGGCGAGCTTCTGGCCGAGGACTGCCAGGCGGACGTGCTGTTCCTGCTCACCGCGGTGGAGCACGTGGCCATCAACTTCGGCAAGCCCGACCAGAAGGATCTCGAGGAGATCACCGCCGACGAGGCCGAGCGCCTGGCCGACGAGGGCCAGTTCGGCAAGGGCTCCATGGAGCCGAAGGTGCGCGCCGCCATCAAGTTCGCCCGCAGCCGCAAGGGCCGCGTGTGCATCATCGGCGCGCTCGACAAGGCGGCCGAGACCATGGCCGGCCTCTCCGGCACGCGCATCCACTGCTAGGGCGTCCGTGCGCCGAAGCGGCGGAACGGAGATGAACGCGGAAGGGGTTTCGGGCACAGCCCGGAGCCCCTTCTCACTCAAATGGGTTGGTTGGGGACGTGTTCCTTTCAACCCATTTGCAGCGCTCCGGAAAATGGGTTGAAAGGAACACGTCCCCAACGAACCCATTGCTCAAATTGCATAAATCGTTTTGTGATGTTCTATTATTTGCATGAGGGCAGCCCGACGGCGAATTGCCGGGCGAGCGTGGCTACTTTACCGCGATGACGTGCGATACAAGAAACATTCACAGTGCATCGCGCTGGGCGGCGAGAATCGACCGTTCGCCCGATTAGCCGAAATCCACGGGCTAAAAATGAATGAAATCGCCTTAATAGAGAATATAATCACTAGCCTACTCACGCGATGGCGCGTGGGAAGCTTCCAGTTTCCGCACCAGATATAGAAAGGAACCGCCATGTCCAAGCCCCTTGGCAAGCCCGACCGCATCGTCGTCGCCCTGGGCGGCAACGCCCTCGGCAACACCCCCGAAGAGCAGATCGAGCGCGTGAACAACACCGCGAAGGCGCTCCTCGGCCTCATCGAGCAGGGCAACGAGATCATCATCACCCACGGCAACGGCCCGCAGGTCGGCATGATCCAGAACGCGTTCGCCGCCGCCCACGAGGCCATCGGCACCCCCGCCATGGACCTGCCCGAGTGCGGCGCCATGAGCCAGGGCTACATCGGCTACCACCTGCAGCAGGGCATCGGCCGCGAGATGCACCGCCGTTACAAGCGCTGGCACGCCGCCACGGTCGTGACCCAGATCGAGTGCGACCCGGACGACCCGGCGTTCCAGAACCCCACGAAGCCCATCGGCCCCTTCCTCACCAAGGAGCAGGCCGACGAGCAGAAGGCCGAGCACCCCGAGATGACCTTCGTCGAGGACTCCGGCCGCGGCTGGCGTCGCGTCGTCGCCTCGCCCGAGCCCAAGAAGATCGTCGAGGCCGACTCGATCCTGAACCTGCTCGACAACGAGTTCATCGTCATCGCCTGCGGCGGCGGCGGTATCCCGGTCGTCCGCGACTACAGCGACAAGGGTTGCTACAAGGGCGTCGCGGCCGTCATCGACAAGGACCTGGGCGGCGAGCTGCTCGCCGAGGACTGCGACGCTGACGTGCTGTTCCTGCTCACCGCCGTTGAGCACGTGGCCATCAACTTCGGCAAGCCCGATCAGAAGGACCTTGAGGAGATCACCGCCGACGAGGCCGAGAAGCTCGCCGACGAGGGCCAGTTCGGCAAGGGCTCCATGGAGCCGAAGGTGCGCGCCGCGATCAAGTTCGCCCGCAGCCGCAAGGGCCGCGTGTGCATCATCGGCGCCCTCGACAAGGCCGCCGAGACCATGGCCGGCCTCTCCGGCACGCGCATCGTCGACGCGTAAGGTTCTCGCGCAACACATTGTCTGCTGAGTAGGCGGCCCTCTGCATCCAAGGCGGAGGGTCGCCGTTTCATGTAAAAATACCCCTGGGGTAAATGTACGCGATCCCAAATGAAGCGAAACGAGCGGTTTATGAGGGGGCGCCCGAGTAGCGAGGGGTTGCGCGCTAACGAATGCGCAGGTAGCAGGGTTGCCGATTTCCCGGCTACTTTGCCTATCCCCTATAAACCGTTCGTTTCGCGCACTTTGGGATGAGGAGAGCCCCAAATCGGCCGCGGCGGGCATGCTGGATGGGGTTTGAGCCGGGCGCCGCGTTAATCTTTCGCTTACCGGAGCGTTCTTGAGGCATGCGTCCTTTCGCGATACAACAGAATAGTGCTGGTTGGCGTCATTAGGGATGGGCGCTGTCGGGGGATGGTGGTTCTATGGCTGGAGATGTGCTGTTCTGCAGGGCATGCGGCAAGCAATTGAAGCCCGATGCCGCATTCTGCCCGTACTGCGGCGAGCGCGTCGCGATGCCGACGCCCGCCGACCAGCCTCCTGCGAAAGAGGCGCCTACCGTTTCCTCGGGCACGCGCACGCGCGTGTTCGACCCGGCGCGGACGCCCGTGCGCGCGTCGCAGCGCCTCGGCTCCTCGTCGTTCGCCTCACTCGGCGTGTGGGTCGTCGCGGGCGTGGGGATTGTCTGCGCCGCCGTCGCGCTCGTCAGCTTTCTGGGCTCGCTCTCGCAAGCGGCGGCCGAGCTCTCGGTCTACGCGCTTCCGCAGGCGGCGCTCGGCGCGGGCATCTACGCCCTGGTCTCGCTCGCGCTCATCTACCTCATCGGCAGCCTGGGCACGGGGCTCCTCCGCCGCCATCTTGCGGGGCGCCCGCTCAGGTTGGGCTCATTCGTCGTCCCGCTCGTCCGCGCGGTGCTTGTCATCGCCATCATCGCTGCGGGGATGCTCCTCGTCGCGCCCGCGCTCGACGACCCCACGCTGCGGCATCCGCTCGCGGGCTTCCTCTTGGGCACCTCATCGGGTGCTGGGAAGGGCTGCTACCTGCTCGTTACCTATATGTGGCCGATACTGTCCGGCATGCTGCCGGCGCTCGCGGCCGAAGCCGCGCTGCTCATGGGGCTCCGCGTCCTCGTCGCGCGCGATCAGAAGCCGAGTGCTTCCGCCGCGCCCACGGCGCCGGCTCCTGCTACGGGCGCTTCCGCTCCCCGCCCGACCGACCCGACGAAATGAGGCCCCATGAAACGCTGCCGGAATTGCAAGGCCAAGCTCGACAAGCACGCGCGCGTGTGCCCGCAGTGCGGAACTCCTGTGCGCCGCATGCGCCTGCGCCATAAGCTGCTCATCGCGCTCGCGGCGTTCGCCCTGGTCGTGGGCGGAGCCGTGGGCGCGCTCTTCGCCATGGGGCACGGCGACCTCATCACGGGGCTGCCCGCGCGCCTCGGGCTCGTGCCGGGTAGCGAACAGGAGGACGCATCCGGCTCGGGCGGCACGCCTTCCGGCGGAGACGGCTCCGGGCAGGACGCAGACTTCCTGCTGCTCGGCAGCGCGTTCACCGACCGCACCATCACGGGCGAGGACGACGCGCGCGCCGCGGCGGCGGATGCGGCGCGCGCCCTCGGCATGGACGATCCCGCCTCCGAGCTGGGGGAATGCGCCGCAAACGAGGTGCTCGGCAACAGCTACTACCGCTTCGCCCAGCAGTACGACGGCATTCCCGTCTACGGCCGCAGCGTCGTGGTGAGCGCCGACGGCACGGGCGCCCCGCTCAGTCTCACGAGCAACTACGCCGCCGTGGGCGACATCGAGACGGAGCCTACGATCGATGCGGCGTCGGCAGAAGATGCTGCCATGGCAGAAGTCGATGGAGCGCTCTGGACGCTGCCCGAGGGGCTTACCATCTACTCACTGTACGACACTGACCCGACGACCGCGTGGCAGGTGCTCGTGGTCGCGGACGACGGGGCGTACCGCTGCTTCGTTGCTTCGGATACGGGTAAGGTTGTTGCGACCGAGACCGCGCTCAACACCGCTTCGGGCAAGGGGCTCGATGGCAAGACGTACACCTTTGAGACCACGCCGAACGTTGGTGGCGGGTATGCGATGGTCGACGAAGGCCGCAGCATCACCGTCTTCGATGCGGAAGGCGACGACCGCGCGGAGATCATCTCGCATATCGAGCTCATGGGGGACCGCGGTACGACTCTGCGCTTCATTCCGAACCCTGATAAGGACGAAGGGGGCTATGTGTGGTCTGCTGACGGAAGCACCCGGGCGGATGTGACCAACGAGGGCGCGGTGAGCTCGTGGTACATCACGCATGACGACGGCAGCACCGAGCGCATTCTGGGTTCGAATTATGGCTACTTCGATCACTTGGTTACGAGCGACGACAACGAGACATGGGACAACCGCGCAGCGGTTTCGGCCATGGATTCAGTCGTGAACGTGTACGACTACTACAACGAGGTACTGGGCTGGAAGAGCTATGACGGGGCGGGAGGCCCTGTCTACGTCGTCGCGGATTTGCCGGAGAACAACGCGTTCGCATGGGCGCCCACAGGCGAGTTCGCGCACGTAGCGGCGGGCGGATCCGAGTACTTCTCGAGCCGCGTCGTGGTCGGGCATGAGTACACGCATGCGGTGGTCAGGGCGACGTGCAACCTATCGGGCGATAAAACGGAGGACTCCGACGCCCTCAATGAGGCTGTTTCCGATCTCATGGGCATCGCGGCGACCGATATGGGTGATGATGGCCTCGCCAACAACTCGGCGACGTGGAACTTGGACGAGATCAGCCGAAACCTGGAAGACCCAGTAAAGTCGAAAAGCCCTAATCGCGTTGATGGAACCTACTGGTGGGACGAGAACCGCAGCCCGGAGAAGGACTCCGAGGGCAACGACCAGTACGACGAGCACCACAACGCGACGGTCATCGGGCACGCGGGCTACCTCATGTGCGCGGAGGGCTCCGAGGCGGCGACGGTCGACGGCGACGCGCTCAGCACCGAGGAGCTCGCGAAGCTCGTGTTCGTCTCGTTCTTCACGATGCCGAGCGACTGCACGTTCAACGAGTTCGCGACCATCATGCAGAACGTCGCGGAGACCTTCGCCTCGCAGGGCACGCTCACGGAGGCCCAGGTCGAGCGCGTGGAATCGGCATTCGTCGGCGTCGGGCTGTACGGGTACGACCGAGGGATCGACCTCACGCGCGATGCTACGCTCACGGTGCTCGACGTGAACGGCGAGCCGTACGACAACTTCACCGTCACGCTCGAGGCCGTTGTCATGCGCACGCCCGGCGACCCCGTCGCGTTCAACGAGAGCGGGGACACCATGCGCACCGCGACCTCGACGGAGCCGCTCGCGCTCGCGTTCCCCGCTGACGGCATCTACCGCATGACCGTGACCGACGCCGCGAATCCGTCGCGGTCGGAGGAGTTCAGCGTGGGCGTGTCCGACAAGGGCGATGCCACGTGCGAGATCCAGACGAACTTCGGCGGCGTCGACCAGGGTTCCGAGCAGGCGGAGCACACGCGCGTCGTGACGGGCGAGCAGGACATCTCGCTCGTGCTCGACGTGTCGAGCAGCATGAGCGGCAGCCGCATCGAGCAGCTGCGGAGCGCGGCGCAGGGCTTCGTGGACACGGCGTTCGAGGACGCGACGAGCCAGGTGCGCGTGGGCATGGTCGCCTACAACCACGAGGTGAGCGTGCGCGTGCCGCTCGCGGTGGAGCCGGGGAGCCTCGAGAGCGAGATCGCGTCGCTCGGCGCGAGCGGCAGCACGAACATCGAGCTCGCCCTGCAGACGGCGCGCTCGCAGCTCGAGACCGGGACAGCCGACCGCAAGATCATCGTGCTCATGTCCGACGGCGAGCCCACGGACGGCGCGCAGGGTGACGACCTCATCGCCATCGCGGACGAGCTCAAGGACGCCGGCTTCAAGATCTATACGGTGGGCGTCGAGCAGGGCGCGTCGGGCGAGGCGCTGCTGCGCGCCATGGCGAGCGAGGGCTGCTACTACTCGGTGGACGCCGACAGCCTGAACGCGTTCTTCGCCCAGATCGCCACCGAGATCAGCGGCGTGCCCTACATGTACGTGCGCGTGGCGTGCCCGGTCGAGGTGACGGTGAGCTACAACGGCGAGACGCTGTCGAGCGCCGGCGAGGACCCGAGCACGCTGGCATCCTTCGGCTCGCTCGCGTTCGAGGAGGTCGAGGACGCGGACGACGCGTCGGCGGCGTCGGCCGAGGAGGCGGACACCATCAAGATCCTGCGTCTGCGCGAGGGTGTGCCGTACACGGTCGAGATCGAGGGCACCGGGTCGGGCACGATGGACTACACCATCGCCTTCGTGGACGAGCACGGCGATTACGCGGATTTCCGCACATTCAGCGGGATCGACGTCGCCGATGGCACGAAGGTCGAGACGGTGGCCGAATATGCACCCGAGACGCTGCTCGAGGTGGACGAGGACGGCGACGGCGTGGTGGACGCGGCGTACCGCGCGGGCGTGAACGAGGAGGCGAAACCCGTGGACAACGGCTGGGCGCCCCTGGCGGTGTTCGGTGCGTGCCTCGTCGCGTTCGCCGCGCTGGTCGTCCTGCGCGCCCGCTCCCTCGTGCGCGTCGCCGCGCGCCGCAGATAGGTTTCTTCTCGGGCGCTAGCGGAAATGACCCGCGTGATGTGCGCGGACGTCGCTACACTGTAGGCATCGCAGGTCGCAAGCGATTCGCGCGGCGGCGGTCGCATGGATGCCCGTCGGTTCGGGCTCTGCTTTGGCCGCGTCGAGCGAGGACGAGGAGGTTCTCATGTTTTGCCCGTATTGCGGCACCAAGTTGCCGGACGGCGCCGCCTTCTGCGGCAGTTGCGGAAGGCCGCTGACCCAGCAGCCCGCGGCGGAGCCGAAGGCCGCGGCCGATGTCTCGCCCGCGGCTACGGCTGCACCGACGACCCCGGCGCCTGCCCCGACCGC
>CAPI01000071.1 GCA_000333815.1 [Collinsella] massiliensis | reverse complement strand
CGACGCGCCCGTGCCGCCGCAGCCCGCGAGCCCGAGCGCCGCCGCACCGGCCGCTCCCGCCGTCGCGGCGAGGAAACCCCTGCGTGTCATGTTGCCCATCATCGTGATTCCGCCTTTCTTACGCTGTTGTTCTCAAACGGTCGCGCGCCTCGCATGGGCGTAGCGCGCCGAGGGGTTGAAAGGAATGGGTTGAAAGGAACACGTCCCCAACCAACCCATAAGGGGTCAAAAGGAACACGTCCCCAAATGACCCATCGTGTGGTGCAGGAACGCGCGCACGCGGTCGTTCGCCGGCTGGTCGAAGAACGTCCGCGCCGACGCCTCGGCCACCACCGCGCCGTCCTCCATGAACACGACGCGGTCGGCGACGTTCCGCGCGAAGCCCATCTCGTGCGTGACCACGAGCATGGTCATGCCGTCCTCCGCGAGCTGCCGCATCACGCCGAGCACCTCGCCCGTGAGCTCCGGGTCGAGCGCCGAGGTGGGCTCGTCGAAGAAGATGATCTCGGGGTCGGTCGCCATGGCGCGGGCGATGGCGACGCGCTGCTGCTGCCCGCCGGAGAGCTCCTCCGGATAGGCATCGCAGCGGTCGTCCATCCCCACGCGCGCCAGGCACGCGCGGGCGCGCTCCTCCGCCTCCGCGCGCGGCACCTTGCGCGCCACGACGAGCCCCTCGGTCACGTTGCCGAGCACCGTGCGGTTGCGGAAGAGGTTGTAGCCCTGGAAGACGAACCCCGTGCGCCGGCGCACCCCGGCCGCCTGCCGCGGCGTGGCGGACGCGAGGTCGAGGCGCTCCCCCGCGAGCTCGAGCGTGCCCGCGTCCGCGCGCTCGAGGAGGTTCGCGCAGCGCAGGAGCGTCGTCTTGCCGGAGCCGGACGGCCCGAGCACCGCCACGACCTCGCCTTTGCGCACCGAGAGGTCGACCCCGTGCAGCACCTCGGTGCCGCCGAACGACTTCCGCACGCCCGTGAGCGCGAGCATGGGCGGCTGGGCCGGCGCGTCTCCGCGCCCGACCGCCCGCGATTCCGCGCCATGGTTCAGCATCTCCGCCATAGCTTACCCCCGCTCCATGCCATGCCGCGCGAGCGCCCGCTCGCCCATGCGCTGCAGCCAGGTGAGCACCGTCGAGAACAGCAGGTAGATCGCCGCGACCTCGAGGTAGATGGGCATGGTGACCCATTCGCGCGAGACGATCTCCTGCGCCGCGCGAAACATCTCCGCCACGAGGATGCTCGCCACGAGCGACGTGTCCTTCACGAGCGAGATGAGCTCGTTCGAAAGCGGCGGGAACGCCGTGCGGAACGCCTGCGGCAGCACGATGCGGCGGATGACCTGCAGATAGCTCATCCCCACGCAAAAGCCCGCCTCCAGCTGGCCCGCCGGCACGCTCTCGAGCGCCGCGCGCATCGTCTCGGCCGCGTACGCCCCCGTGTTGACGGAGAGCACGATGACGGCCGTCGGGAGCGAATCGAGCATGATGCCCAGGTCGGGCAGGCCGAAGTAGACGAGGTACAGCTGGACGAAGAGCGGCGTGCCGCGCACGATCCAAATGTAGAGGCGCGCGACGTGCTTGAGCACGGGCACGTTCGCGTACTGCACGAGCGCCGTCGCCACCGCGATGACGAGCGCGAAGGCGAACGAGACAAGCGCGAGCGGCAGCGTCACCATGAGGCCGGGGATGAGGATCTTGGGGAATGAATCGACGAGCAGCGTGACAAGGCCGCTATCCATGGGCGCTCACCTCGCCGTCGTGCCGGGGCGCGTCGGTGCCGCGCTGGCTGGCGGGCACGCACTCGCAGCTCACCCGATGCAGGATGTGATCGATCGCGTCGATGCCGCGCTGCGAGGCGTGCAGCTCATCGAGGAGGCGCTGGCGCTCGCCCAAAAGGACGCGCTTGGTCTCGCGCACGCGGCCCTCCGTGCACGAGGTCTTCGCGCGCGCCGCGGCCCGGACGTCACAGGCGCAGTCGCAGAGGCAGCGCTCGAGGTCTTCAGACAGGTCGCTCATACCATCAGCTCCTTTCGAAACCTATGGTATGGGTCGCCCCATATCATGTAAAAGACCTATATTGCATGCTTTACCATGCAAATAGGGCATGGTTAATTTGCCGTCGCGGCGGTTCGACCCCCTCGCCACCCTGCACCGGTAAAGGCTTGGTAAGGGCTGCGCCCGCGCGAGCAGCGCGTACCCGGGGGCACGTAAACTGGAGACGGCGCGCGGCATGCGCGCCACCGCATCGCCCAAAGGAGGCGCACCGTGCTTCCAGCTACCCTTACCGACGTGCTCGCCGCCGTCCACCCGTTCATCACCGCTTGGGGAATCCCCATCGCCTACATCGTCTGCTGCGGTATCGAGCATCGGCTAAGCGCGCACGGCGACATCCCCATTCCCCAGGACGAGGCCCCGTCGCCCCGCGTGCCCGCCTTGCACCCGACGCTCCTCGCGGCGCTGCGCTGCCACAGCGAGTTCAAGACGCGCAGCGAGACCGACGCCGTGCAGGCCGCTCTCGCCCGCATTGTGCAGCTCATCGCCCGAGCGGACCTCTCGTTCATCGAGCTGAGCCCCGCGCAGGCGGAGCGACGCGAGCGGGCGGAAGACGAGGCCGACGAGCTGCAAGCCGGCCCCATCGTCTCCGATCAGCGCGCACGGCGAAGGGAGCGACGGCGCGGGCGGCGCGCGGCCTCGAGCCAGCCGCTGCACGCATACGGCGGCAGGCTCGTACTCAGCGTGCGGACGACGGCGCTCGACGACATCGATTGCGGGGCGGTCGGCCTCGTGATGCCGCCAGGCACCGTGAGCGCGACCGTCGAGGAGCTCTGCACCTTCACCGATCGCGTACGCGAGCGGTATACCCGGCTGGGCGGCTACCTCGGGCGCTACACCGACGACCTCTGCCGCGCGGAGCTCGTCGAACACCCGGGCCTGATTCCGCGGATCCTCTTCAGCATGCCGGTCATGATGCTCGTCACAATCCTGGGCATCGCCCTGCCCGTGACCGCCGACATCGACGGCGCGCTCGCCTACGGAACGGTCGCCCTCCTCATCGCCGCGTTCGTGGCGCGCGCCCTGCTCGTCGACATGGGCACCCGGCTCATGCCCGAGGGGGCGCGCATCCTGGGACGGGCGGCAGCCAACGTCCGGTGGGCGGAGATTGCCCTGAGGGGGTGCGAAGGGCGCATCGACAGCCTCTCGGACGACGAGGCGGTCGACCTGGTGGCGGCGCTCATCGCCCTCGACCGGCGCGACCTCGCATCCGACCTCGCCGAGCAGCTCATCGCGGACGGCCGCACCAACCTCTCGGAAGCGACGCCCCTGGCTCAGGCGGTGAGCTTCTGCGCGCGGCGGCCGTACAGCGACGCCTCGTCGATGCGGACGTGCGCCTCGCCCATCGACCTCATCGTCGAGGCGGTCGAGAAGTTCGTCCATAGCATGCGCGACTAGGCGGTTCGGACGCTCCCGGGGCGCATCGAGGGCCGTCCCGAATGGGCCGGGCGCACCCCGGCGCGGCTATAGCTCCGGATAGAGCGGGTGAGCGGCGAGCAGCTCGGCGGTGCGGGCGCGGATCGCCGCGAGCTCCGCCTCATCATCCTTGCCGAACACGGCGCGCGCGATGAGCCAGCCGATCTCGCGGAACTCGTCGGCCGTGAAGCCGCGCGTCGTGCCTGCCGCGGAACCCACGCGGATGCCGCTCGTCACGAAGGGCGACCGTGGCTCGCCCGGGATGGCGTTCTTGTTCACGGTGAGCCCCACGCTGTCGAGCAGGCGCTCGGCGTCGCGGCCGGTCACGTCCGACGCCGTGAGGTCCACGAGGCAGAGGTGGTTGTCCGTGCCGCCGGACACGAGGCGCAGGCCGCCCGCGACGAGCCCCTCGCCCAACGCCGCGGCGTTCTCCACCACATGCGCGATGTAGGCTGCGAACTCCGGCTGGAGCGCCTCGCCGAACGCGACCGCCTTGCCCGCGATCACGTGCATGAGCGGGCCGCCCTGCGTACCGGGGAAGACCGCCTTGTCGATGGCCTTCGCGAGGGCGTCGTCGTTCGTGAGGATGAGCCCGCCGCGCGGCCCGCGCAGGGTCTTGTGCGTGGTCGAGGTCACCACGTCCGCATGCGGGAAGGGGCTCGGGTGCGCGCCCGTCGCCACGAGGCCGGCGATGTGCGCCATGTCGATCATGAGCTTCGCGCCCACGCCGTGCGCGATGGCGGCGAGGCGCTCGAAATCGATGACGCGCGGATACGCCGACGCGCCGCCCACGATGAGCTTCGGCCGCTCCTCCCGCGCCAGGCGCTCGAGGCCGTCGTAGTCGATGGTCTCGGTCTTGGGATCCAACCCGTAGGACAGGAAGCGGTACAGCCGTCCCGAGAAGTTCACCGGCGAGCCGTGCGTGAGGTGACCGCCCTGGTCGAGGCTCATGCCGATGACCGTGTCGCCGGGCTCAAGCAGCGCCATGTACGCGGCGAGGTTGGCGTTCGCGCCGGAATGCGGCTGCACGTTGGCGTGCGCGCAGCCGAAGAGCTCGCAGGCGCGGTCGCGCGCCAGGTCCTCGACGAGGTCGACCTTCTCGCAGCCGCCGTAATAGCGATGCCGCGGGTACCCCTCGGCATATTTGTTGGTGAGCACGCTGCCCACGGCTTCGAGCACGGCCGGCGAGACGATGTTCTCCGAGGCGATGAGCTCGATGGTGCGGCGCTGGCGGTCGAGCTCCTGCGCGAGCGCGGCGGCGACGGCCGGATCCGATTGGGCAACGTGGTCGTAGGTCATGGAACCTCCTTGTGCGACGGCGACGCGGCTCCACGATACGCCCCCCGCGGCCGTTTGGCGAGGGGGCTATCGCCGGACGGCGGGGCGTTTTCGACATCGAAGGCGCCTCATGTGGTGGCAGAATTCAGATATGCGCGATTCGATCGCCGCGCGGGGCGTCAAACGGGGCCGAAACGCCCCGAACGACCCTATCGGCGCAAGGCAATCCTGGGGTTTTCCTGTGCGCGCCACGACGAGCCCGGCTGAACGGGCTCCGCAATCGCGCATATCTGAATTTGAACACCACTTTGGGCGCTTGGCGCGTGAAAAACGCCGACGCGAGGCGCCGGATGGCCTAGAACTCGCCGATGCGGTGCACCTCGGGCTCGAGTTCCACGCCGAACTGCTCGCGCACCTCGGCCTGCACGTGCTCGATGAGGGCGTTGACGTCGGCAGCCGTCGCCCCGCCCGTGTTCACCACGAACCCGCAGTGCTTCTCCGAGACCTGCGCCCCGCCCACGCGGCACCCGCGCAGCCCGGCGTCCATGATGAGCTTCCCGGCGAAATAGCCCGCAGGCCGCTTGAAGGTGGAACCGGCGGAGGGAAGCTCGAGCGGCTGCTTCTCCTCGCGACGGCGCTGGTAGTCGTCCATGCGGGCGCGGATGGATGCCTCCATGTCCGGCACGAGGGCGAACACGGCCTCGAGCACCACGAGCCCATCCGTCGCCACGCGGCTCTCGCGGTATCCGAACGCGAGCTCATCGCGGCCGAACGTGCGCACCGAGCCCTTGCCGCGCGAACCATCCGGCAGGACGGCGCCCGGCACGTAGGCCGTGAGCGTCTCGAGCACGTCCGCGATGCAGGCATCGTAGGCACCGGCGTTCTGATGGCAGGCACCGCCCACCGCAGCGGGGATGCCCCAGAGCGGCTCCATGCCGGACAGGCCCGCATCTGCCGCCGCGAGCGCCACGTCGCGCAGGAGCGCCCCCGCTTGGGCGTGCACCCGCGTGCCCTCGATGCGCACGTCCGAGAGGTTCTCGCGCAGCAGCACCACGACGCCGCGGATGCCGCGGTCGCCCACGAGCAGGTCGGAGCCGTTGCCAACCACCGTCACCGGCACATCGGCGATCGCGCACACGTCGAGCGCCCGCGCCGCCGCCTCGGGCGTGCGCGGCAGGACGACCGCGTCCGCCGACCCGCCGATCTTGAACGTGGTGTGCGCGCTCATGGGCTCGGCGAGGAGCACGTTGTCCTCGCCCACCGCCGCGCCGAGCGCGCAGATGACCTCGTCGCTCATCGTGCTGTATTCGTGCATGGGGACCGCCCTCTCACGGCGCGAGCCGCGCTATCTCGTGGTTTCTTCGCACCCACTATACCCTGACTGGCCGACCCGCCCCGCCTTCCCGCCACCCACGCGCGCTCGAACCACATAAAACGCGACTGTCTGCGCGCGGGGACGCTGCCGCTGCAGCCTCCGGCCGCCGCACCAGCCACCGCTCCCGCGACCCGGATGTGTCGTGGTTCTGCAGGGATTTGTTACGTTCCGGCGTCAAGCGGCCCCGAACGGGTATAGTGGTCTCGCATAGTTTCAGGGTTGGGTGAGATTCCCTACCGGCGGTAACTGGCCAACATCCCGCGTGCAGTGAAAGGAAGCCGCGCGCCGCGCCAGGAGCCCGCGAGCCGCACATGCGGCCGATCCGGTGAGATTCCGGAGCCGACGGTACAGTCCGGATGGAAGAAACGGAGGCGCTGCCATGAGCAGTCCCACGCGCGCTACCGAGCGCACCTCGCACGTCAACACCAGGAAGGTCGCGCTCACCGCGCTCTTCACCGCCGCGTCGCTCATCCTGAGCTTCATCCAGATCCCCATCTTCCCCGCGGCCCCATGGCTCATGTACGACCCGTCGGGCATCGTCTGCCTCATCGCCGCGCTGGCCTTCGGTCCCAAGCTGGGCGCCGCGGTCGCTATCATCTCGTGGCTGCCGCGCGTGTTCCTCGACCCCTTCGGCGCGCCCATGGGCATGGTCTCGACCTGCGCGCTCATCATCCCCGCCGCGCTCATCTACGCGCGCCGTCGTACGCGCGCGGGCTCGATCGCGGGTATGGTCGTGGGCGCCGTGCTCTCGGTGATCGTGTCGTGCGCGCTCAACCTCGTGGTGACGCCGCTCTACACCGCGGTCACCGTGGCCGATGTGGCCGCGATGATCCTGCCGATCCTCCTGCCGTTCAACGCGCTCAAGATGGTCATCAACGTGGTGGCGGGGCAGGCGCTGCTCGCGCCCTGCATGGCCGTGCTCGCGCCCGAGGGCTCGGGGTCGCGGTAGCATGGCGCGCGCCTCTGACGGCATGACCGCCGGCGCCACCTCCACTGCAGCCGCCGGTGCCGCCCCCGCGGGCGCAGCCACCCCCGCCGCCGCACACAACGCGGCAGCCGCAGCCGCCGAGCCCGTCATCGACTTCGCCGACGTCCGCCTCACCTACCCCGACGGCACCGAGGCGCTACGCGGCGTGACGCTCTCCATCGCGCGCGGCGAGCACGTGTGCATCCTCGGCGGCAACGGGTCGGGGAAGTCGACGCTCGCACGCCTGATGAACGCCCTGCTCGTCCCCACGGAGGGGCGGGTGCGCGTGGTGGGCCGCGACGTCGACGGCAGCCCGGAGCAGGCGCTCGACATCCGCCGGCGCGTGGCGATGGTCTTCCAATACCCGGATGACCAGATGGTGACGAGCATCGTGGCCGACGACGTCGCCTTCGGCCCCGAGAACCTCGGCGTGCCGACGGCCGAGATCGGCCGCCGCGTCGATGCGGCGCTCGAAGCCGTGGACATGACGGCGTTCGCGCAGGCAGACCCCGCTGACCTCTCGGGCGGCCAGCGCCAGCGCGTGGCCATCGCGGGCGCGCTCGCCATGGAGCCCGAGGTGCTCGTGCTCGACGAGCCCGCCGCGATGCTCGACGCCCGCGGTCGCCATGCCATCCAGCGCGTGCTCCGCGACCTCGCCGCGCGCGGCATCACCATCGTCCACATCACGCACTTCATGGACAACGCCCTCGACGCGGATCGCGTCATCGTGCTCGACCGGGGCACGGTCGCCCTCGACGGCACACCCGCCGAGGTGTTCGCCCGGCGCGACGCCATCGAGCGGCTCGGGCTCGAGCTTCCGTTCGAGCTGCGCCTCGAGGACGCGCTCGCGACATGCGATGCGACCGAAGCGACGCACGAACCCGGCATAGAGCCCGCGGCAGCAACGCCGCGCACGCCCGCGCCCGCCAGCGATCACGCGCCCGGCCCCGCGCCCGGCAGCTCCCCCGCCCCCGCCATCGCGCTCGAGCACGTCTCGTTCTCCTATGCGGACGAGCGCCACCCGCATAGGCGCACCGGCCTGCTCGCGCGCCTGGGCATCCGCCTTCGCCGCATGCCGCGCACGGCGGACACCCTGCGCGACCTCACCGCATCCGTCCCGGCGGGCTCGCTCACCGCGCTCATCGGACGAACCGGGTCGGGCAAGTCCACCACCGCCGAGCTTGCCTGCGCGCTCAAGCTGCCCAACACCGGGCGGGTGCTCGTAGCGGGCATCGACAGCGCGGACGCCTCCCGCCGCGACGAGCTCCGCGCCCGCGTGGGCTTCGTGGCGCAGCTGCCCGAGCGCCAGCTCTTCGCCGAGACCGTCTTCGACGACGTCGCGTTCGGCCCCCGAAACCTCGGACTCGACGAGGAGGAGGTGGCGCGGCGCATCGCGGAGGCGCTCGACGCGGTCGGCCTGCCCGCGGAACCGGGTCTCCTCGACCGCTCCCCGTTCGCCCTCTCCGGCGGTCAGCGCCGCGCCGTCGCCATCGCCGGCGTGCTCGCCATGCGCCCGGGCATCCTCATCCTCGATGAGCCCATGGCTGGCCTCGACCCCCAGGCCCGCCGCCGCATGCGCGCCCTCATGCGCAGCCTCAAGGCGCGGGGCACCACGCTTTTCACCATCACGCACGACATGGACGACGTCGCTGAGCTCGCCGACCACGTCATCGCCCTCGACCGGGGCGCGGTGGTGGCCGAGGGCAGCCCGCGCGAGGTCTTCTCCGTCGACGAGCAGCTGCTCCCCGGCGTGCCGAGTGCGCTTGCCGCTGCCCGCCGCCTGCGCGCGCAGGGCATCCCGATCGCAGGCGACCCGCTCACCCTCGATGAGCTCGTGAAGGAGGTGCGCCGTGTCCGCGCGCATTAGCATCGGCCGGTACTACTCGGCCGCGTCGCCCATCCATGCGCTCGATCCGCGCGTCAAGATCGTGGCGACCATCGGCTACATGGTGAGCTGCCTCATCGTCACGAACGCCCTCGAGCTCGCGCTCGCCGGCGCCTTCGTGCTCGCCGCGATCGCCCTTGCCCGCGTGCCCGTGAGCCGCCTGCTTGCGCAGCTCAAGCCCGTCGTGTTCTTCCTGGTGGTGACCTCGCTCTTCAACCTGCTCTTCGTGGGAACGGGAACCGAGCTCGTCGCCCTCGGCGTGCTCCGCATCACCACGGGCGGCGTGCAGGCGGCCGCCCTCTACACCCTGCGCTTCCTCTTCCTGCTGCTCATGGGGTCGCTGCTCATGCTCACCACCCAACCGATGGCGCTCACCGATGCGGCGGAGCGGCTGCTCGCGCCCCTCGCGCGCCTGGGCGTTCCCGTGAGCGAGGGCATGCTCGTGCTCTCCATCGCCCTGCGCTTCGTGCCCATCTTGGGCGAGGACGCGCGCGCCATCGCCAATGCCCAGATCGCGCGCGGTGCGAAGCTCGAGGGTGCGCGGTTCCGCGATCGCATCCACGCGTTCATCCCGCTCGCGGTGCCGCTCTTCTCCGCCGCGGTGCGCCACGCCGACCGCCTCGCCTGCGCTATGGAGGCGCGCTGCTACACAGGCGGCGCGGGGCGCACGCACTACCACGAGCTGCGGCTCGCCCCGCACGACGCCATGGCGATCGCGGTATGTGCGCTCTACCTCGTCGTTCTCATCGCACTGTAGCCGCATGCGCCACTACGGCGGGGCGGCTTCAGGCCATCGGGGACAGAGCCGATTCCCAAACT
>CAPI01000072.1 GCA_000333815.1 [Collinsella] massiliensis | reverse complement strand
ATTGACTCCTAGCCGAGGGCCACGTCCAGGACCATCATGATCACGAAGCCCGCGATGACGCCGAGCGTGCCCACGTTGGAGTGCTCGCCCAGGTGCGCCTCGGGGATGAGCTCCTCCACCACCACGTAGACCATGGCGCCGGCCGCGAACGAGAGCAGCCACGGCATGTAGGGCGCGATCCACCCCGCCGCGAGCACCACGACCACGCCGAACAGGGGCTCGACGATGCCCGACAGGCTCCCCACCACGAACGCTTTCCACCGGCTGAAGCCCTCGCGCCGCAGCGGCAGCGACACGGCCGCGCCCTCGGGGAAGTTCTGCAGCCCGATGCCGAGCGCCAGCGCGACGGCCATGCCCAGGTACGCCTCGCCCGCCGCGCCGGCCGTCTGCGAGGCCATCGCGAAGAGCAGGCCCACGCTCATGCCCTCGGGGATGTTATGCAGCGTCACGGCCGAGACGAGCAGCGTCGTGCGCTTCCAGCTCGTGTGGATGCCCTCGGGCTCGGCCTCGTCGGCATGGAGGTGCGGCAGGAGCGAATCGAGCGCGATGAGGAACGCGACGCCGAGCAGAAAGCCGCCCGCCGCCGGGATCCACCCGATCTGCCCCAGCTCCTCCGCTTGCTCGATAGCGGGGTTCAGCAGCGACCACACGCTTGCGGCGATCATGACGCCGGCCGCGAACCCCAGGAAGATGTGGTGGGCGAGCTTGCCGCGCTCGGGGTCCTTCCCCGTGAAGAGCACCACCGCCGAGCCCGCCGTCGTCATGAGCCAGGTGAACCCGCAACCCGCCGCCGCCCAGGCGAGCGCTTGCAGGGTAGAAGCATCGAACATGCGCGTCCTTCCCGAAATGATAAAATCCAGCCTGTCTGGTTTTTATCATTCCCATCAGACTGGTCGAATGTCAGCCAATGGAATAGTACCCACGTTGCCGCCGGACGGTACGCACCATGTGCCGAGACACGGAATAGAGCGCGCTCTGCCCGAGGACGGTGCCCGCCGCGCGCTTCGCCTCCTCGTCGGCGTTCGCAGGCGCGTAGGCGTGCGCGAAGCGCTCGAGCATCTGGATGTCGTTGCCGCCGTCGCCGTACACCGCGACCTCGTCCTCGGAGATGCCCAGATAGGACGCGAGCCACGCGAGGCCCTCGCCCTTGTTCACGCCGGCGCTCGAGATCTCGAACATCACGGGCTTGAACGGCGCGTTCACGAGCGCGTCCGCATGGTCGGCGAGGTACGCCGAGAGCTCGCGCTTGAGCCCCTCGTCCTGCGTGCGCACGTTGAGCTTGCAGATGTCGTGCGCGAGCGCCTGCGCGGGCGTCTGCTCGAAGTGCATGGTCTCGTCCGCGAGGGCGCGGCGGCGGTTGCGGCGCATCATGGCGCGGCGCGTGACGCCGCTGCTGCCCGCGAACGACGCCATCCATGCCTCGAGCGTGCCCGTGAGGAAGGAGCCGTCGGGCGCGACGCACTCGAACACGAGCTGCGGGAAGGCGCACAGCAGCTCCTCGACGAGCGCGGGATCGATGACGAACGCCTTGAGCAGCTCGCCGCGCGTGCCGCGGATGATGGAGCCGTTCGAGCCCACCACCTCGATGGGAAGGTCGCCGAACCCCTGCGACGCGCCGGTGCGCGCCGTGCGGCCCGTGGCGATCACCATGTGCGCGCCCGACTCCGTGACCTCGCGCACGGCGGCGCGGATCACGCGGTCGGCGCGGTGGAAGTAGTTGAGCAGCGTCCCGTCCAGGTCGCTCGCGAACATCTTGATCATCGAATCTCCCCCTGACCGTCAACTCACCTCACCCATGATACGTTTAGGGACGGGTTCAAAACGTTACCTTTTGCTACATTTGGGGACAGGTTTAAGACGCCGCCCTCCTCCCCCGCCCGCGATGGCGCGCTCACCAGGTACAATAAGCGGCGGAACACCTTCGAGACGCAGCGTGTATGGAAGAAGCGAAATGGAGATCACCGCGCTACGGCGCTTCCTCATGATCGCCCGCGAGGGCACCATCTCCGGCGCCGCCGCGGCGCTGCACATCTCGCAGCCCTCGCTCTCGCGCCAGATGCAGGACCTCGA
This sequence comes from [Collinsella] massiliensis, assembly GCA_000333815.1. Lineage (GTDB taxonomy): Bacteria > Actinomycetota > Coriobacteriia > Coriobacteriales > Coriobacteriaceae > Enorma. Next base: position 2,806 of record CAPI01000072.1, on the reverse strand, counting down.
GCGCGAGCTGGGCAGCACCCTCTTCCTGCGCGGCAAGAGGCGCATCGAGCTCACCGAGGCGGGCATGCGGCTGCGCACGCGCGCCGAGGAGATCGTCGACCTCGCCGACCGCACCGAGGCCGAGTTCCGCGTCACGGGCGACGCGCTCGCGGGCGAGGTGCGCATCGGCGGCGGCGAGACGCCCGCGATGTCGCTCGTGGCGAACGTGATCGCCGAGCTGCAGGAGGCCTATCCGCTCGTGCGCTTCAGCCTGCACAGCGGCAACGCCGAGGACATCTCCGACCGCCTCGACTCGGGGCGCATCGACTTCGGCCTGTTCATCGGCCACACCGACCTCGACAAATACGAGGTCCTGCCCCTGCCCGCGCACGACACCTGGGGCGTGTTCATGCGCGCGGACGACCCGCTCACCGCGCGCGCCGCGATCCGCCCCGAGGACATCGAGGGGCGCCCGCTCATCTTCTCGCAGCAGTCGAGCCGCGAGATGCGCAGCTGGTTCCGGCGGGATTTCGAGGACCTGGACGTCGTGGCGACCTACAACCTGCTCTACAACGCCGCGCTGCTCGCTCGGCGCGGCATCGGCTACGTCGTGAGCCTCGAGGGCATCGTGGACACCTCGCCGGAGAGCGGCCTGGCGTTCCGCCCGCTCGAGCCGGCGCTCACCGCCGATGTGTTCATCGCCTGGAAGCGCTACCAGGTGTTCTCGCCCGCAGCGGCCGCGTTTCTGCAGCGCATCCGCGAGCTGTGGGGGTAGCGGACGGGCGGCGCGGGCGCAGGGCATGAGCAGGCGGCGCGTCCGGCGGGATAGCCGTTTCACGTCGGCGCCACACCGCGCGGGCGCCCCGCCTCGCGTCTACGCCAGGTACCGCTCGAAGAACGCCTGGATGGTGTCCCGGGGGATAGCGTCCTTGCCGCCGCCGTCGTACAGGTCGGTGTGCACGGCGCCCGGCACGAGCACGAGCTCCTTGTTCTCGCCCTTGAGCAGCGCGAACGCGTCCCTGCCCATGTAGCAGGAGTGCGCCGCGTCGCCGTGGAGCACCATGACGGCGTTCTCGATCTCGCCCGCGTAGGCGAGGATGGGCTGGTTGAGGAAGCTCTGGGTGCCGATCACGTTCCAGCCCTCGTTGGAGTTGAGCGAACGCGGGTGGTAGCCGCGCGGCGTCTTGTAGTAATCGTAGTAGTCGCGCACGAACCAGGGCGCGTCCTCGGGCAGCGGGTCGACCACGCCGCCCGCGCGCTCGTACGTACCGGACGCGTAGTCGCGCGTGCGCTGCTCGGCGAGCGCCCGGCGCTGCTCCATGCGCGCCTCGGGGCTATCGGCCTCGTCGAAATAGCCCTTCGCGGCGACGCGCGCCATATCGTACATGGTGCTCGCCACCGTGGCCTTGATGCGCGGGTCGAGCGCGGCGGCGTTGAGCGCCAGGCCGCCCCAGCCGCAGATGCCGATGATGCCGATGCGCGACGCGTCCACGTCGTCGCGGCAGCTGAGGTAGTCCACCGCCGCGAGGAAGTCCTCGGTGTTGATGTCCGGGCTCGCCATGTAGCGCGGCTCGCCGCCGGACTCGCCGGTGAACGACGGGTCGAAGGCGAGGGTGAGGAAGCCGCGCTCCGCCATGGTCTGCGCATAGAGGCCGCTCGCCTGCTCCTTCACGGCGCCGAAGGGGCCCGAGACGGCGATGGCGGCGAGCCTGGCACCCGGCTCGGCGCTGCGGGGCCGGTAGAGGTCCGCCGCCAGCGTGACGCCGTAGCGGTTATGGAAGGTCACCTTCTCGTGGTCCACCAGATCGGACTTCGGGAACGTCTTGTCCCATTCCCGCGTGAGGTTCAGCTGCTCGTTTTCCATGGTGCAATCCTTTCTCATATGAATCCATATCGGTTGTGAGCTGGTCTGTTACGCGCGCTCCCAAGCCACCGAGACGGAGCCCGCGCCCACGGCCCGCGCCAGGCCGGAGGCATCGTCGAGCGTCGCCTGGAACGCCTCGCCCTGCGCCGTGACCGTGATGTGCCTCATGGCATCTCCTCCTTCCAGACCGGCTTCCCCGGCTGCCGCCGACCCTCAATCCTCGCTCGAGATGTCGATGCCGAAGAACTCGTTCGAGAGCGCGGCGAGCGTGCCGTCCGCGCGCAGGGCGTCGATGGCCTCGTTCATGGCCGCGCGCAGGCTCGCCGTCTCCGCGCCCTTGCGCAGCGGGAAGGCGACGGGGGTCGCCTCGCTGTTCTCCGCCGCGATCTTGAGCGGCGCGTCCGGGTGCGCGTCCATGTAGTCGAAGAAGACCACCTCGTCGTTCAGGGTCGCATCGATGCGCCCCTGCTGCAGAAGCTCGATCGTCTGGTTGAAATCGTCCACGCCGGAGTTCGTCGCGCCGAAGCTCTCGGCGAGCGTCGCGTAGCTCGAGCCGAGCGTGTTGGCCGTGCGCTTGCCGTCGAGGTCCTCCATGCGCGCGATGTCGGAGTCCTCCGTGGTGATGACCACGATGCGGTTGTAAGCGTAGGGCTCGGTGAAGTCGTACTGCTCCTCGCGCTCCGGCGTGACGGACACGCCGTTGGCCATGGTGTCGAAGCGCTCGGCATCGAGGCCGGCGAGCAGGCTGTCCCAGCGGCCCTCGGCGAAAGTCGCCTCGACGCCGAGCTCGCCCGCGATGGCACGCGCCACCTCGATGTCGTAGCCGGTGAGCTCGTCCGCCTCGTTGTGGAAGGTCCACGGGCTCCAGGTGCCCTCGGTGGCGAAGACGAGCTCGCCGCAGTCGCGGACCTGGGTGAGGAGGTCGCCGCCCGATGTCGCCGCCGAGCCCGCGCTGCTGCCCGA
>CAPI01000073.1 GCA_000333815.1 [Collinsella] massiliensis | reverse complement strand
CCTCGATGCCCTGCTCCTCGAGGCCCTTGGAGACGGCCATGAGCTCGGTGGGGTTCGTCCACACGACCCACTCCTCGCCGGCGTCCTCGTAGTCCTCGCCGCCGGCCTCGGCCACGGCCATCATGAACTCCTCCTCATCGCCGGCAGCGCCGTTGGCCATGAGGTTCTCCTTCTTGTCGTTCGGGTCGACGATCTGCTTGGCCACGACGATCTGGCCCTTGCGCTCGAACTGGAAGGACACGGAGCCGGTGGTGCCCAGGCTGCCGCCGGAGTGGCTGAAGGCGGAGCGCACGTCGGCCGCGGTGCGGTTGCGGTTGTCGGTGAGGCACTCGACGTACACGGCCACGCCCGCCGGGCCGTAGCCCTCGTAGACGATGTTCTCGTACACGGCGGCGTCGGCACCGGCGCCGAACGCCTTGTCGATGGCGCTCTTGATCTTGTCCTTCGGCATGGACTGCGCCTTGGCCTTCGCGACCGCGGCGGCGAGCGACGCGTTGTTGTCGGGATTCGGGTCGTTGCCCAGGCGGGCGGCGACGGTGATGTTACGGCTGAGCTTCGAGAAGAGCGCCGAGCGCTTCGCGTCCTGCGCGCCCTTGCGATGCTTGGTTGTTGCCCATTTAGAATGTCCGGACATGCGAGACCCCTTCTATGTGCTTCTGGCCGGCAGCGGAGCGTCCCGCCGCATCAGCCCACGTTCCCATAAACGACAATATGATATACCGTCGCAGCTCGCCGGTACAGAGCTCGTAAAAATGATAGAAACCCGCCGGGCCGGCTCGCCCGCGCCGGGCTTCACCTAGTTGGGCATGATCTTGTCAATCGCGTCCGTCTTCGTGCTGATCGCCTTGCGGAAGCGCTCCTCGAACAGCGGATGCTTCTCCCAGCGATGCAGGTCGGTCGTCGCCTGGTGCGCGATGATCTGGTAGAACGGCAGCACGTAGAGCGGCATCATGAGCGGCTCGGCGATGTCGAACGGCAGGCGGACGGCGTGGTCGTCGTCCACGCGGTCGGAGTTCGAGATGATGAACGCATGGTCGGTCACCGTGCGCGCGGCCAGGTAGATGTCGACGGCGCGCTCGGAGCCGGGGCCGAAGTCGTCGACGCACACCACCGTGTAGCTGGGCGTGAGCTGCAGGTTCGGGCCGTGGATCCACTCCTCGCCCTCGTACGCGAAGCTCGGGATCTGGATCGTCTCGCCGAACTTGAGCGCGCCCTCACTGGCGATGCCGTAGGCCTGGAGGAAGCCGACGTGGTTCACCACGCTCATCGAGGTAAAGTCCGCGATGTGGCGGCGGTAGAGGTCCCAGGTTGCCTGCTGGACGGCCTCGTGACGGCGCGGCGCGTCCGCCATCTCGTCCAGGAGCGCGGTGCGCTGCTCGGGCGTGACGGTGCCGGTGCGCACGCCGACCTCGATGGCGAAGAGCATCAGGAACTGCGCGAGCGTGGCCACGCCCTTCGTGACGTAGCCGACCGTCTCCTCGCCCACGCCGTAATCGACCACGAGGTCGGCGTGGTCTTTGAAGTCGGACTCGACGTTGCCCGTGAGGCCGATCGCCGTGATGCCGAGCTCGCGGAGCAGGTCGAGCGCCTGGATCGAGTTCGTGGAACAGCCGCTCTGCGAGATCACGAACACGAAGTCGTCCTCGCGCAGGTCGTGCTCGCCGAAGATGAACGTGGCGGACGGCACGATCTTCACCTCGCGCTTGAGGTACTTCATCATGAAGTAGCGCGCGCAAAGGGCACCGTTGAAGCTCGAGCCGCACGCCACGATCCAGATGGCGTGGCGCGGCTTTAGGGCGTACAGGTCGACGAGCGCACCCGTCAGCTCCTCGGCGCGCTCGACGTTGCGCTTGAGCTGCTCCGGCGTCTGCTCGATATAGGTGAGCATCGTGGGCTTGGTATCTGACATGGCCCCTCCCTTGAACGACAGCACCTACAGCATACCGCCCGCGGCCGCGAACGTCGCCCTCCGCCGCGCGAGCTATGAAACCAGCCTGCCCGGTCGCCGCCGCTACAGGGACTCGATGACGCGCACGACCTCGTCCACGTAGTGCTCGCACTGCTCCATGGTGGGCGCCTCGACCATCACGCGCACGAGCGGCTCGGTACCGCTCGCGCGGATGAGCGCGCGGCCGTCGCCCTCGAGCGCCGCCTCGACGCTTTCCGCCGCGGCCTTCACGGCCTCGTTCTCCATGACGGCGTGCTTGTCCTCGACGCGCACGTTCTTGAGCAGCTGCGGGTAGATGGTGAGCGGCTCGGCCAGCTCGGCGAGGGTCTTGCCCGTCTCGATCATGGTCTGCATGATGCGCAGGCTCGTGTTCACGCCGTCGCCCGTGGCGCTGTACTCGGAGAAGATGATGTGGCCGCTTTGCTCGCCGCCGAGCGAGTAGCCGTGCTCGGTCATGCACGCGCTCACGTACTTGTCACCCACATCGGTCTTCTCGTAGGAGATGCCCAGCTTGTCGAGGGCCTTGAACAGGCCGAGGTTGCTCATGACGGTCGCGACGACGGTGTTGCCGGCGAGCTTGCCCTGGCGGGCCAGGTGCGCGCCGCACACGTACATGATGGTGTCGCCGTCGCACACGTTGCCGTACTCGTCCACCGCGATGCAGCGGTCCGCGTCGCCGTCGAAGGCGAAGCCCACGTCGAGCCCCTCCTCGCGCACGTACGCCTGCAGGCGCTCGATGTGCGTGGAGCCGCAGCCCTTGTTGATGTTGAAGCCGTCCGGCTCGTCCGAGATCACGTGCGCCTCGGCGCCGAGCGCGTTGAACACGCCGGGCGCGACGGGCGTGGAGGCGCCGTTCGCGCAGTCGAGCGCGATGCGGTAGCCCTTGAGCGAGAACTTCGCGGAGCCGATGAGCGAGGCGATGTAGCGGTTGCGCCCCTCAACGTAGTCCACCGCGCGGCCGATGTGCTCGCCCGTGGCGAGCGGCACGTCGATCTTGCCGTCGATGTAGTCCTCGACCTTCTGGAGCACCTCCGGGTTCATCTTGTAGCCACCCGAGTCGATGAGCTTGATGCCGTTGTCGCAGTAGGGGTTGTGGCTCGCGGTGATCATGATGCCGCAGTCGAAATCGCCGTGGCGCACCACGTAGCTCACCGACGGTGTGGTAGTCACGCGCAGCACGTACGCGTCCGCGCCGCTCGACACGAGGCCGGCGACCAGGGCGTTCTCGTACATGTAGCTCGAGCGCCGCGTGTCCTTGCCGATGACCGCCTTGGCCTTGCGACCCTGGCGCAGGCCGTAGTACCAGCCCACGAACTTGCCGATCTTGAACGCGTGGTCGACCGTGAGGCCGACGTTCGCCTCACCGCGGAAGCCGTCGGTGCCGAAGTATTTCATCGTCGCTCCTTTGCGGAAGAAACCGGGTGTCGTTCCATGACCATGGTACGCTCGCGCCATACCAGTCGGCCGTCTTACACGAGAACTACGGACAGCGCCGCGCGCATGCAAAATTACCCCATGTAAAAATACCCCAGCGACTTTTTTACATGCTTTGACAGCCCTCCAGCTCAATAGCTTTTTTCGGCATGGCATGTAAAAAAGTCGCTGGGGTATTTTTACATGATTTTACCTAGCGCACGTAGTCGCGCTGCGGGCGCTTGGCATGCAGGGCGTAGGCGATGAGCCCCGCGCCGATGAAGATGAGCGGTAGCGACAGCAGCTGGCCCATGGTGATGACACCGCCGAAAATGTAGCCCAGCTGCGCGTCCGGCACGCGCACGAACTCCACGAGGAAGCGCACGATGCCGTACCCGAGCACGAAGACGCCCAGGTAGGCGCCCTGCGACAGCGGCGGCTTGCGGCGGCTCAGCACGTAGAGCACTGCGAAGAGCACGACGCCCTCGAGGAAGGCCTCGTAGAGCTGCGAGGGGTGCCGCGGCATGTCGCCCGCCGCGCCGCCGAAGACCACGCCCCAGGGCAGGTCGGTCGGCTTGCCCCACAGCTCGCCGTTCACGAAGTTCGCGCAGCGCCCCAGGCAGAGCGCGATGGGCACCCCGATGATCGCGAGGTCTGCCATCGTCCACGCGGAGAGCTTGTAGATGCGGCACACGATGTAGCCGCCGAGCAGCCCGCCCACGAGCCCGCCGTGGAAGCTCATGCCGCCGTGGTTCGTCATGAAGATCTCGAGCGGGTGCGCCCAGTAGTACCCGTCGCCATAAAAGACGACGTAGAACAGGCGCGCGCCCACCACGAGGCCGATCACCGCGCCGAACACGACCATCATGAGGTCGTCCTGGGAGATGTTGAGCCCCCAGCGCCGCTGCGTGCGCCACATCATGACGCCGCAGATGAGCGCGCCAACCACGTAGGCGATACCGTACCAATAGATGGTGATGGGGCCCACCGAGAGCGCGACGGGGTCGAGGCTTTGATAGAGTTCCGTGAGCATAGGGTCTCGCTAGCAGACGGGCCGTTAGAACGGGGTGTACTCGTCGAACAGGTCGGACATGCCGTCGCCGCCCAGCTCGTTCACCGCCACGACGCGCGTCACGCCAGGGACGTGCTCCTTCAGGATGCGCTCGATGCCCATGGAGAGGGTGAGCTGGCTCATGGGGCAGCCGGCGCAGTGGCCGAGCAGCTCGAGCGAGACGACGCCGTCGTCGTCGACGCCCACGTACTCCATGTCGCCGCCATCGGCCTGCAGGTTCGGGCGGATCTGCTCGAGCACCTGCTTCAAGAGGTCTTCATTCACTGCCATGAGGATTCCCTTCACGCCCGCACGGCGCGCGGCGGGCTCGCATTCGTTGCGTTGACTGCACGAAGTATACCCGCATTTTCCGCTCCAAGCACGAGCGATGTGGCGGCCGCACGGCGCGGGCTGGGGTCGGACGGCCGTACGCTGCCGCTGCGCACGGGAAAACCGGGCTGGAGGCGCGTGGCGCGGGGGTTCGAGCCTCGATACTGTGTGGGAATCGCGACGCCTCGAGTAGCGGCGCCCGAGCGGCAGCAAAAGCGCAGGATTTCGAGAGGCAAACGCCTTGTCTACTCGCCTGTTTCAAAATCCCACACAGTATCGAGGCTCGAACTTCCCGGCACGCGCCTCCGACGGCGAAATGCCCCCTCGCACGCCGCCGCGCACCCCCTGCTCGCCCGCGCCGCACCCGGTCAGCGGTCGTGCCGGCTCTCGTCCTCGATGCGGTAGACCTCGAGCTCCCACTGCTTGCGCCGGTTCTTCGCCACCGTGTCCAGGATGCAGCCTGTGCAGAACGAAAGCGCGCCGCAGAAGACGAGCCCCGTGGCGAGCACGGCCGACGGCAGCTTCGAGACGAACCCCGTGGCGGCGAACTCGGCCACCACCGGCACGCCCACGGCGATGCCGAGCACGATGAACACGAGCGCCGCGAGCGAGAAAAACTTGAACGGATGGCAGTCCTTGAACAGCGCGCCGATGGCCATGAGCACGCGCAGGCCGTCCGAGACCGTCGAGAGCTTCGACGTCGAGCCCGCGGGGCGGTCGCGGTAGGTGATGGGCACCTCGCGGATGCGCCAGTCCATGTCGACCGCATGGATCGAGATCTCGCATTCGAGCTGGAAACCGCGCGATACCACGGGGAAGCTGCGGGCGAACACCCGACTGAACGCGCGGTAGCCGCTCATGACGTCGTGGAACCCGTAGCCGTAGATGAGGCGGATGAGCCAGCGCACCAGGTCGTTGCCGAAGCCGTGGAAGGCGCGGTCGTTCTCGTGCGCGTAGCTGCCGTTCGAGAGGCGGTCGCCCACGGTCATGTCCGCTTCGCTGGCGAGCACGGGCTCGATGAGCGCGGGCGCGGCCTCGGCGGGGTACGTGTCGTCGCCGTCCACGAGCAGGTAGCAGTCCGCGTCGATGTCGCGCAGCATCTGGCGCACCGTCACGCCCTTGCCCTGACGCGGCTCGAAGCGCACGAGCGCGCCGTGCTCGCGGGCGATGCGCGCGGTGTCGTCCGTGGAGTTGTTGTCGTAGACCCAGATCGCGGCATCGGGCAGCACGCGGCGGAAATCGTCCACGACCTTCCCGATGGTGACGGCCTCGTTATAGCAGGGTATGAGCACCGCGACGCGCGGGCAGGCAGCGGAGCCCCCGGCGGCCGCGGCGGGGTTGGCAGCACATTCAGGCATCGATGGCCTCCTTGTTGCTTCGGGTGAACAGCAGCGCGCACATGAACGGCACCAGAAGCGCCACCGGATACGCGTAGCGGAAATAGGTCGTCGCGTTGCACGGCCCCACGAGCGCCACCGCGAGCACCACCCACGCGGCGGCGAGCACCGGGGCGAGCGGGCGCACCCGGCGCGTCGCGGCGTAGGCCGTCGCGAGCGCGAGCACCCAGTCGTAGAGCGCCGCCTGCATGGTGAGCGTGGTGAAGGGGATGCTCTGGAAGAGCAGGCGATACCCTTCGCACGCGCCGCTCAGGACGCGCGAGACGGGGTTCGCCGCGGGGGCGAAATCGAAGTAGGGTGCGATGCCCGAGCTGAACCAGTCGATCTTGGTGCTCGCCATCACCTCCGCGCTGGAAGCGGGCGTGTAGATCCAGCCCATCGCCCTCCCCGCGTAGAAGTACCCGTAGTAGTTCTCGGCGAGCGCCTCGAGGAAGCAGCCGGGCTCCTCGGCGAACCACTGTGCCCAGAGCCGCATGAACCGAGCGAGGTCCTCCGGCGTCGCATCCTCGCGGAAGGTCGCCTTCACGGGATCGGACTTCGAGGGGGTGTAGATGGCGGCGAGCTCGTTCGCGTCGAGCACCGCGTCGACCGTGCGGAACTCCTCGGCCGAGACGCTTCCGGGGTGGTCGCGCATGAAGCGGGCGACCTGCTGGAAGGGGATCGAGAGCACCTCGCGCTTGCTCGAGGGCGAGATGCCGAGCGCCGGGTAGACCACGTTCGAGAGCGCGAGCGACACGAGCACCGCGACCATGAGGGCGACCGCCGGGTAGCGCCGCGCACCCGGCTGCCTCCGCACCAGCACCAGTGCCACCAGGCACGCGAGGGCGACCGTCACGAGCATGCCGCTCCGCAGCAGCGCCGTGCCGAGGGCGGAGAGCAGAAGCAGCGTGACGTGGTGGGGCGGGAGCGCGAAGGGCGGCGGGCACGATGCGGCGGCTCGCGCAGGCGAGCTTGCGGGCGCGGGCATCTCCCCTGCCGGCTCCCCTTGCTGCCCGTCCGACCGGCCGGCACACGCCCGCGCGCGCCACACGAGGTACGCGAGCTCCATCGCGAACACGAGTAGGACGGCCGCGAAGGACACGTCCTTCGTCACGATCACGCTGTAGTTCGAGAACGCCGGGACGAGCGCGATGAACGCGAGCACGACAAGGCGCACGCGCGAGCGGACGCCCATGAGCGCGAGCAGGCGGAGCGCCCACGCGATGGCGGCGATGTCGAGCGCCCATTGGAGCAGGGCGTAGAGGAAGATGCCTGCGTTCTCGTTGCCGAAGAGCGCCATCCCCGCCTGCACGCAGAGGCCGACCATCGCGGTGTGCAGCGGCGGATGGTGCTGGGTGAGGAGGACGGCGGGGTCGATGAGCGCGACCGATTCGCTGATATGGTTGGGCAGGCCGAACCATTGGAGGATCTGGGTGTTCGTGTCCCACATGAAGAGCGCGGGCGCGTACCCGATGAGCACCGGTAGCCAGGCCGCGGCGAGCACGGCCACGGGAACGGCGAAGGGGTGCCGGTCGAGGGCGGCGAGGATGCGGGCGCATATGCCGCGGCGGGAGGACGGGGCCGGCGTGGACTGCGCGTCCGCTGCGGGCGCAACGCTCCCCCGTGCGGGCGCAACGCTCCCCCGGGCGGCAGCGACGCTCCCCCGCACGCGATCGAGCCAGGAAAACAGCAGGCAGATCCCGGCATGCGCCAGCACGAGCCAGCCCAGGAAGAAGATGGCCGACCGAAGCGCCTCCGCGACGCCGCCGGTGACGTAGGCACTCGAACCCACTTCGTCGAAACTCCGGCCGAAGAGCATGGCAGCCGCGAAGAGCGCTGCCACGACCCACGCCGCGCGCCCGCCGGCACGCCGCGCGGCAGCATCGCGCGCGCCATGCACCGCGCGCAGCGGCATGAACAGCAGGGCAGCGAAGAGCACGGTGACGAGCGCCTCGTCACGGGAGGGCAGCGAGCACAGCACCTCCGCGACGACGCGCGCCGCGCCGTGGACGTCACCGAACAGGTTGCGAATCTCCAAGGATGACGCGCCCGCGAGGTCGGTGAAGACCCCGAGCGCGCAGAACGCCGCAAGCACGCCGGGAAGCAGGAGCTCCCGGGCGGAATACCCTTTTGACATAACCCCCCCCCCGGTCGATCCTCCCCCCTTGGAAAGACCACCAGAACGGAATCAAGCCAGACCGACGCCCCCGTGCAGCAACAGGAGCAACCGCGTTAGGGTACCACGCGATGGCGCATCCGATGAAACGTCCACATGTAAAATAACCCCAGGGGTATTTTTACATTGGTACGCCCGAGCGCGCCCGCGCGCACACCTACCCTGCGAGCCCGCTCGCCACGCTCGCGAACGCGATGATGACGCCGACGATGGACTCGCCGCCGAGCACGCCGGAAGCCACGACCGCGCCGGTCTCGTCGAGCTCCTTCGCCGCCGCGGCACCCGCGCGCTGCGCCCGCGCCGCGCGCACGCGGTCGAACGCCACGCGGACGAGCGCTCCCACCGCGGTGGTGAGCGACATGTAAAACGGCAGGTACACGCCCAGGCCGAGCATCATGGCGGGAATCCCCGCGCAGTACAGGAGCGTCCCTCCCACCAAGCCGATCACGAACGCGGGCACGCTCGGGATACCGGCGACCATCGTGGCCACGACGTTCGCCTGCGCCGCGATGAACTCCGCATCGGCGCCGAACGCGTCCGTGCCGTACGCCGCCACGATGGCGAGCATCACCGCGACCGCCACCACGGCGCCCAGGAGCGCGCCGATGGCCTGGCCGATCCACAGCGTGCGCGGGTCGGTCCCGATGATCTGCCCGGTCTTGAAATCGCTCATCACGTCGCCCGCGAGGCCGCACGCCACGGCGATAATGCCCGCGACGAAGAAGAGCTGCACCTGGGTGGTTCGCGAGAATGCCGCTACGAACAGCAGCACGATGAGGCCGAAGATCTCCATGGGGTCGATGCCGGACTGGCCCACGGACTGCGCGCTCATGATGGCCGTCACGAACGAGAGCGCAACGATCGCCACGGAGACAAGGGGCGAGAGCCCGAGCCCCATGCAGCAGATGAGCGCAGCTGCGGCGACGAAACACGCGAGCGCGCCCGCATCGAGGCGCGAGAGGTGCCGCAGGGCGCCGGCGAGCATGCCCGTGCACCTGGTTGCGTCCGCCGCCGCACGCCCGGTTGCGCCCTCCGCCGCGTCGCCCGCGCGACCGCCGCGATCCCGCGCGCCGCGCACAAGCGGCCAAACGATGTCCTTCGCCACCACACCGAGGCCGGAACCCATCATGAGCCCCATGCCCAGGCTACTCACGATGCCCTGCGCCGTCGCGACGTCCCACAGCCCCAGCGCGGTTCCGCCCACGGTGATCCCGAACGCCGCGAGCACCGCGCCCGCCATCCACCAGGCAACGGAGCGGCCGCCCACGAGGAACCCCACGGAGAGGCGCATGGGCGACGCCTGGATGCCGAAGCTCACGCCGGGGATCGGCAGCGTGGCCACCAACGCCGGAATCCACCCGAGCACGTCGCGCGCCACGCACCACGCGCCCGCGAACGCCATGGAACCGAACAGCTTGCGACCGGTGGAGCCGCCCGCCGTGCTCGCGAGCAGGGTCTCGGCGGCAGCGGTGCCGATGGGGTACTCCAGGTCGCTCTCCTCCACGAAGCGCCTGCGTATGAGCGCCGTGCACACGAGCCCCAGCAGCGTGCCCACAAGCGCCACCGCGAGCAGCTCCCACCAGCTCACCTCCACGCCGAGCCCCAAGATCCAGATGCCCGGCACCGTGAACGCGATGCCCCCCGCCACCATGGAGCCCGCGGACATGATGACCTGCGTGATATTCGCTTCATTCAGGCTTGTTCGCCCCATCGCGCGCAGCAGCACGAGCGCGGTGATGGATGTGAAGATGGTCGGCCACGGCAGCGCGCCCATCTTGAGGGCGGTGTAAACCGACGACGCCGTGATGATGACGCAGCCGACGCAGCCGATAACGATGCCGGCAGCGCTCAGCTGCCCGCGCAGCCCCGCGCGGGTACCCGTTTCGCTCATATGCGTCCCTTCGTATATCCGCTCCCCCTCGGCGGGGAGTCGGGTTACGGACCGGATGCGGTCGATTATAGCCCGCGGCATGCCCTGCGAAGGCGTTTTTCTCAAGCTGACGCGTTTTCTAGCACGTTAGTTCAGATATGCACGATGCATGAAACGTGCTCCGGCGGCGGTGCAGCAGAGCCGCGCACATGCTTCGAACGTCCAACGAAACGCGCGCCGCCTCGTTTTTCACGCGCGGAACCGAAAATGTGGTGATGAAATTCAGATATGCACGATGGGGGCACGCCCTGCGCGTCCGTCTGCGTCCCCTCGAACCCTATCGGACGAGGAAATCCTGGGAAAATGAGCATGTGACGTGCCGAAGGCATGCGAAATGCGGCCGCGTAGCCCGCCATCGCGCCGCGCAATCGTGCATATCTGAACTACACCACCATTTTTCGATGATCGCCGTGAAATTCCCCTCGAAGCACGGCCGAAGGCGCCATCGCGAACGGTTGGCACCCCCATCCGCTCCCCTGACGCCCCCCATCGCGCAGCCAGCCACCCAGAACGACCGTGGTACAGTGTCCCCATCACACGATGCGAAGGAGCCCCCATGTCCCACGTTCTCACCGTCGACGTCGGCAACACCATGACGCATATCGGCCTGTTCTCGGTCGAGGGCACGGGGACCCAAGCCGGCACCGTCGAACTCCTCGGATCCTGCGCGCTCACGACGCGCGAGCGCATCACGGCCGACGAGGCGCGCATCCAGCTCAATCAGGCGCGCTCCCTCATGCCGCGCGTCGAGCCCGACGGCGTTGTGCTCTCCTGCGTGGTGCCCACGCTCACCAGCGCATGGCGCGCCGCGCTCGGAACCGCCTGCGACGTGCGCGTGCTCGTCGTGGGACCGGGCATCAAGACCGGCATCCGCATGAGCTACGACGACCCCGCCGAAGTGGGGCCGGACCGCATCGCCGACGCGGTGGCGGCGCGGGCTACGTACGGCGCGCCCGTCGTGGCCATCGACCTCGGAACCACGACGAACTTCGAAGTCATAGACGAGCAGGGCGCGTTCGCGGGCGGCATCATCGCCCCGGGCGTGGCGCTCGGCGCCCGCGCGCTCGAGCAGGCTGCCGCACGGCTGCCCGTCATCGAGCTGCGCGCGCCGAGACGCGTCATCGGGCGCAGCACGCGCGCCGCCATGCAGTCCGGCGTGGTGCTCGGCGAGGCCGTGCGCATCGACGGGCTCATCGACGCCATCTTCTCCGAGCTGGGCTATGAGGCGCCGATCGCACTCACCGGCGACGGCGCCTCGAGCCTCGCGGCGCTCCTGCACCACGACGTCACGGTCGACGACACGCTCACGCTGCGCGGCCTCGCGCTCATCTGGCGCGCGAATGTAAAATAACCCCTGGGGTTATTTTACATTGTGGCCGAGGCGCTCGGCGACGGCCGCTACGGCATCATCGCTCACCGCGCCGCAGGCCGAGCAGGAACCGCTGCCCGCGCTCGCCGCGTCATCGCCGTGGAACGGGCGGAACTTGCTGTCGTCCATATCCATCGCGAGCGGCTTCACACTCTCCATCACGAAGCCCTTGCCGGCGCGCAGGTTCTCCTTCGCCACCGAGATCATGAGCTTGATGCGGTTGAGCTGGTTCACCTCGGACGCGCCCGGGTCGTAGTCCACGGCCACGATGTTGCTCTCCGGGTGCTGGCGGCGCAGCTCCTTGATCACGGCCTTGCCCACCACGTGGTTCGGCAGGCACGCGAACGGCTGCGTGCAGATGATGTTCGGCGCGCCGTGATCGATGAGGTCGAGCATCTCCGCCGTGAGGAGCCACCCCTCGCCCATGTTGTTGCACAGGCTCAGCACGCGCGTGGCCTTCTCGGCCATGGCCGAGATGGGCTCGGGCCGCTCGAAGCGCGCGCTCTTCTCCAGGAGCTCGTCCACCGGCTTGCGCATCCAGTCCACGAGCCCGATCACCGCGTCCATCGCGCCGCGCGACGCCGCCGAGCTGCCGAGCTCGTCCTTTTGCACCTTGGCGTTGCTCATGGAGTAAAGGAAGAAGTCCAGAAGGCCCGGCACCACGGCCTCGCAGCCCTCGGCCTCGATGACGTCGACCACGTGGTTGTTCGCCGTGGGGTGGAACTTCACGAGGATCTCGCCCACCACGCCCACGCGCGGCTTCGTGCCCTCGCCCTCGAGCGGCAGCGTGTCGAACGCGTTGATGGCCTCGCGCGAGAGCTTCGTGAACAAGCGGCGCGTGAAGTTGGGCGCGAGTGCGCGGGCACGCTCCATGTACTCCTCGAAGAGCGCGTTCGCCGAGCCGGGGACGGCCTCGTAGGGACGCGTGCGGTAGAGCATCTGCATCATGACGTCGCCGAAGAGCACGCAGTACACGGCGGCCTTGAGCAGCGGGACGGTGAGCTTGAAGCCGGGGTTCTGCTCGTCGAGCTTCACGGCCGAGAGGCTGATGACGGGCACCTGGGGGTTGCCGCTCTCGCGCAGCGCCTTGCGGATGAGCGCGATGTAGTTCGTGGCGCGGCAGCCGCCGCCCGTCTGCGAGATGATGACGGCCGTGCGGTTGAGGTCGTACTTGCCGCTCTCGATGGCCTCCATGATCTGGCCGGTCACGAGGATCGACGGGTAGCAGATGTCGTTGTTCACGTAGCGCAGGCCGGCCTCGACGGCGCCGCGGTCGGTGGAGGGCAGCAGCACGAAGTTGTAGCCCGCCGCCTTCATGACCTCCTTGACCAGATCGAAGTGGATGGGCGCCATCTGCGGGCACAGGATGGTGTAGCCCGCGTCGCGCATCTCCTCGGTGAACTGCACCTTGGGGAAGGCCGCGCTGGCAGCCCGGCGCTGCGCCGCGAGCGCGTACTTATGCGTGGCGAAGGCGGGCGCGTCCGCGCTCGGCGCCACGGGAGCGGCGTCGCCCTGCTCGTACGCCTCGCCGGCAGCCGCGGCCTCGGCGGCGCGCTCGGCCTCCTGGTCCTTGAGCGCGGCCATGAGCGAGCGCACGCGGATGCGCGCCGCTCCCAGGTTCGACACCTCGTCGATCTTGAGCACGGTGTAGATCTTGCCGGAGCCCTCGAGGATCTCCTGCACCTGGTCGGTGGTGAGCGCGTCCAGGCCGCAGCCGAAGGAGTTCAGCTGGATGAGGTCGAGGTCGTTGCGGAGCGTCACGAGCTTCGCCGCGCGGTAGAGGCGGCTGTGGAACATCCACTGGTCCACGACGCGGATGGGGCGGTCGGGCTTCACGAGGTGCGCTACCGAGTCCTCCGTGAGCACCGCGAAGCCGAAGCTCGTGATGAGCTCGGGCAGGGCGTGGTTGATCTCCGGGTCGTTGTGGTAGGGACGGCCGGCGAGCACGATGCCGTGGCCACCGTGCTCCTCGATCCAGTGGAGGGCCTCCTCGCCCATGGTCTGGATCTGCTCGTGGAAGCGCGCGTCCTCCTCGTAGGCCGCGTTCACGGCGACGTCGATCTCGGAGCGCGTGATCTTGGGCCCGCGCACGCGGCCGCGGCCGGCCTCGGCGTCGGCCACGCGCTCGACGGCGATAAGCTCGTACAGGCGGCGCTTGAGCTCCACCTTGTCGTGGTACGGCACGAACGGGTACATGAACTCGACGTGCTTGCTCTCGATCTCGTCGATGTTCAGGCCGAGCGCCGTGGGGTAGCTCATGACGATGGGGCAGTTGTAGCAGTTGCCCGCCGCCGGGTCCTCCTTGCGCTCCCAGCGGATGCACGGCATCCAGATGAAGTCGACGTCCTTGTCGATGAGGTTCATCACGTGCCCGTGGCTGAGCTTGGCCGGGTAGCACACGCTCTCGCTCGGCATGGACTCGATGCCCGCCTCGTAGGTCTTCTTGCTCGAGTTGTCCGAGAGCACCACGCGGAAGCCGAGCTTGGTGAAGAACGCGTGCCAGAACGGGTAGTTCTCGTACATGTTGAGCGCGCGCGGGATGCCGACGGTGCCGCGCGGCGCGTCCTCCTCCGCGAGCACGGGGCGGTTGAACAAGAGCTCGTTCTTGCGGGTGAAGAGGTTCGGCACCTCCTGCTTCTTGGCGTGGTTGCCCGCGCCCTTCTCGCAGCGGTTGCCGGTAATGAAACGACGGCCGCCACCGAAGTCGTTGATGGTGAGCTGGCAGTTGTTGGAGCAACGACCGCAGCGTGCATGACGCTGGGTCACGGTAAGGGCGGCGATCTCTTCGGCGGAAAGGATGGTCGAGGTGCCCTCGGCGCCGGCACGGTCGCGCGCGAGCAGGGCCGCACCATAGGCGCCCATGCAGCCGGCGATGTCCGGGCGCACAGCGTTCACGCCGGTAAGGAGCTCGAAAGCGCGCAAGGTGGCGTCGCTCATGAAGGTACCGCCCTGGACGATCACCTGGTCGCCGATCTCCTTGGAGTCGCGCAGCTTGATAACCTTGAAGAGCGCGTTCTTGATAACGGAGTACGAGAGGCCGGCGGCGATATCGCCTACCGTGGCGCCTTCCTTCTGCGCCTGCTTCACGCGGGAGTTCATGAACACGGTGCAGCGGCTGCCCAGGTCGACGGGCTGCAGGGCGCCGATGGCTTCGCGAGCGAATTGCTCGACACCCATATCCATGGACACGGCGAAGCTCTCGATGAAGGAACCGCAGCCCGAGGAGCAGGCTTCGTTGAGCATGATGTGCTCGATGACGCCGTCCGCCACGCGCAGGCACTTCATGTCCTGACCACCGATGTCCAAGATGAACTGCACGCCCGGCAGGAAGGCCTTCGCACCGCGCAGGTGAGCAACGGTCTCGATCTCGCCCGAGTCGGCCTTGAGCGCCTCGATGAGGAGCGCCTCACCGTAACCCGTGGTGGTCACATGGCCGATGGTGCAGCCCGCGGGAATGTGCGCGTAGAAATCGGCCATGATGGTCTTGGCCGTGCCCAAGATGTCACCGTTGTTGTTGCCATACCAGGTGTAGAGGAGCTGGCCATCCTCGCCCACCATTGCGGCTTTCATGGTGGTGGAACCGGCGTCCAGGCCGATGAACACGCGACCCTCGTAGCCCTCGAGCTCGCCGCGCGGCACGACTTCCCGGTCGTGGCGGGTCTTGAACTCCTGGTAGTCCTCGGGCGTGGCGAAGAGCGGCTCGAGGCGGGCAACCTCGGAGCCCTGCGTGTCGCCGAGCGCGTCAATCGCCTCAATGAGCTGCGGGAACGTGGAGAGCTTGTTCGACTCGTGCGCCATCGCGGCACCGCTCGCCACGAACAGGTGCGCGTTCTGGGGCACGATGCGATGTGCCTCATCAAGCTCGAGCGTGATGTAGAAGCGCTCGCGCAGCTCAGAAAGGTACTGCAAGGGACCGCCGAGGAACGCGACGTTGCCGCGGATGGGACGGCCACACGCAAGGCCGGAGATGGTCTGCGTCACGACGGCCTGGAAGATGGAGGCGGCGACGTCCTCCTGGCGCGCTCCCTCGTTGAGCAGCGGCTGCACGTCGGACTTCGCAAACACGCCGCAGCGGCTCGCGATGGGGTAGATCGTGGTGGCGCCCTTCGCGAGCTCGTTCAGGCCGCTCGCGTCCGTGTGCAGAAGCGTTGCCATCTGGTCGATGAACGCGCCTGTGCCGCCGGCGCACGTGCCGTTCATGCGCTGCTCGATGCCCTGGTCGAAGTAGATGATCTTCGCGTCCTCGCCGCCGAGCTCGATCGCGACGTCCGTGGTGGGGATGAGCGTCTCCACGGCGCGTTTGCTCGCGATGACCTCCTGCACGAACTCAAGACCGAGCCACTGCGAAAGGAGCAAGCCGCCGGAGCCTGTAATGGCGCAGGTCATCTGCGCCTCGGGAAGCACCGCGGCCGCCTGCACGAAGAGGTCGCGGGCGCAGGCGCGCACGTCGGTGTGGTGGCGCTGGTACTTGGCGTAGACGATCTGGTTGGCGTCGTTCAGCACGGCGAGCTTGACGGTGGTGGAGCCCACGTCGATGCCCAGGTGCAGCGCACCCGTGGCGGCCTCGGGGTTCCAGATCGCGCCCTCGACGGCGGTCGCCTCGGGGGCGGCGGGTGCCTCGGGCGCGGCGGCCTGCGCAGCCGCCTCGTTCTGCATATCCTCGGCGCGCATGTCCTGCTCGCCCATCACGGGAATCTTGACCATCGAATCCTCCTTTACCGCATGGCCCCTATCGGGGGTCGCACGCGTTCAGTCCCATAAGCTTCATGCCGTACGCGGGCACGTTGATGTCGATCGGCTGGCCGTACAGGTCGCCGGGGCGCACGAAGGCGATGACCGTCATGATGCGCGCCATGGTCTCCGGGCTCTCGGCCAGGCCACCGGCGAACCAGCGCTGCACGACGCCGACCTCGGCGGCGACCACATACGACAGGTAGTAGTCGAAGAACGTGTCGAGCACGCCGGGGAAGATGCCGTTCCGCATGCGCTCGGCGACCGTCTCGCGGGCGATGGCCTGGATGCGCTGGACGAACGCCGCGTCGCCCTGGGGGCTCAGCAGCGCACCGATCACCGCGCCGTCGCGCTTGAGATACGCGAGCAGCTCCACCGAGCCGGGCGCGGGCTCGAGCGCGTCGATATTGCGGTAGAGCGACGGCAGGTCCGCCGCCGAGATGCGCGCGATGCGCGTGCGCAGCTCATCGAGGATCTCGCCTTCGACGTGGTCGATGAAATCGGGGATGTCGCGGTAGTGCGTGTAGAACGTGCGGCGCGTGAGACCCGCGCGCTCCGTGAGCGCCGCCACGGTCACGCCGGAGAGATCCTGGCCGCTGTTCAGCTCGTCCGCGAGCGCCTGGCGCAGCAACCGCTGCGAGCGCAGGCTGCGGCGATCGCATTTCCCCAGTTCATGGGTGCATACGGTGGTTGTTGGCATGCCCTGCCCCTCATATGCGGCGGCGCCCTGCAGCAACCGCCCGCTCTTTCACTTCGTGAGTATTATTGCACACCATGTGAAATAGCAAGGCCAATCCCCGCCGCCCTCGCGAGGAGTCCACATGAGTCATT
>CAPI01000074.1 GCA_000333815.1 [Collinsella] massiliensis | reverse complement strand
AATGACTCATGAAAAAGGGTGTGGACAGCGCGATTGAATGGGGCTACACTGTGCTCGCACAGACGCGGGACGCTCCGCGGAATCGTATATCGCCCTTTCATCGTCAGGATTTTCATGGTCGAGACGTTTCGCATGTCTCGACGCCGGATGAAAGGAGCTTTTTATGCAGAACAACTGGAACGATGAATCCTTCTTCGCCGATCTCTGCGCCACCTTCCTGGGTGGAGCCGTCGGCGCTGCCGCTGGGGTGCATCTGGTGCACCTCTTCACGCCCATCCTGTTCTTCCTCATGTTCTTCTTCGGCCTGGGCCTGCTCACCAAGGTCGCGTTCATCGCGTGCCTCGTGGCGCTTCCCTTCGCCGTGGCGTTCACCTGGGGCCGCGCGTACACCTTCCTGCCCCAGCTGTTCGACCAGTTCGGCATCACGCCAGAGACGCTGCTCATCGCCGCCCCGATGCTGCTCTCCCTCGCCGCGCTGCTGATCGCGCTGGTGCTCACGTTCGCGCGGCACCGCGGCTACGCGCTCAAGCTGCTCGTCTGCTACCTCATCCTGTTCATCCCCTACGCGCTGCTGCAATGCGGCGGGGTCGAGGGTCTCGCCTCCGGCGCCGCAACGCCGGACATGCTCGTCGCGGCCGACCTCAACGTCGCGCTTTCCTGCTGGGCCATGCCAGGTCTCGCACTCTTCGTCTTCCACCGGGTCGACGGCAAGGTGCAGAAGCTCCGTCGCGCGAACGACGAACTCGCAAAGGCCGGCAAGCCCACGCTCGTCGACCGGGCGGCCGCGAACTTCCGCAAGCGCTAAAACCCCGCCACGCGGGGATGCTGGAATCGGATGGTTGAAGTCCCGGCATCCCCGCCGGCACGGAGGGCTCACCGTCGGAAAACCGAATATCGATCGGATCCTTTCAGGACGCGCAAAGGGCGCGTGCAGCGGGACGCGCATGTCTCGCGCAGGTAATGAAAGGAGACCTTCTATGTTCAATCGATTCAAGAGCTGGTTCACCGCCACGGCGCGCGAGCTCGGTTCGTGGGTGAGGTGCCATCGCGCACAGCTCATCGCCGGCGGAGCCATCGTGGCCGTACTAGCGCTCGTTGTCGTGCTCACGGTGGCGGGCACTGCCACGCTGCCCGCCCCGACCGAAGCCGCACGCACCAGTAGCACGGCTGAGACGCCGCAGGGCGACCTTGCCGACGATGCCGCGAAGGCCGACGCCAACGGCAGCGCTCCCACGAGCGGGAATGCCAGATCCAGCGACGGGGCCGGCAAGGGCGATTCCTCGGCGAAAGCCTCCGACGGGCGGGACTCCTCTGCTGCGGGCAGCTCCACTGCCGGATCCGGCTCATCCTCGAGCGCGGGCGCGTCCGGCTCTGCCGGCACCGGCTCCAACAGCTCCGACTCCTCCGCCGCGGGCTCCGGCTCGTCCGCTTCGCATACCCATAGCTGGAAGAACCACACCGCCACCCGCCAGGTATGGGTCTCCAACATGGTCACCGTCCCCGACTACGAGACGCAGACCGTCTACGGCGCGCGCTTCTACACGATGAGCGGCGACGGCACCTATGTGGCGAACGGCCCCACCTACTGGTTCGAGAACGGCTTCACCACAGCCGACCTGCAGGACATCATCCGCACCGGCATCAAGAACGCCGACGAGAACGGCCTGTACAACGGCGTGTACTACGCCAACTACCAGAACGTCTCGAAGACCGTCCAGGTGCAGGTCGGCTCGCACCAGGAGGACCAGGGTCATTACGAGACCGAGTCCTACGTGGACTACCAGTACTGCAGCTGCGGCGCGCGACAGTAGTGCGGCGTCGAGTCATTGGGGACGGGTTCGTTTGACTCAGTGAGTCATTTGAACCCGTCCCTATTGACTCAGGCCTCGAAGCGGCGCAGATCCCAGCCGCGGCGCTCGGCCTCGCGAACGAGCTCCTCCGGGTCGGCCTCCTCGAGCGCCACGACATCCGCCATCGCCCACGGCGAGCCGACGAACGCTGCCGGCCCCGTCTCGTCGATGAGCGCCTCGCGCAGCTGGTCGACATCGATTTCGATATGCTCGTCCATGGGTGCCTCCGATAGCTCGTCGCGCTACGAAGATGATTTAGCTAGTCTCATGTAAGTTCCCGCCGATATCGCCTAATAATGCGGGGCACCTTACTGGGTTCCATTGAAACCGAAACCCTTGAGATGCACGGGTAGTCATCGGGCAGCTAGTCGAAAAATCGTTGTTACGTGACAATTTAAGCCGTTGGGCACAACAGCCAACAGCGAACGTCACCAGCGCGCGAAGTGCGAAAGCAATCCTCCCACGAACTATTCCATCGGATTGCGCACGGTCGGCGATGATATTACGAAGACCGATTCCCCATTCAGTCGCTTCCCTCTCAACGATCTGATCAAATCCCGGTTTCCACGAACGGCGGTGGCGGCGTGAATACCTATACAACAATTGACCTGGGCAGCGCTTGCGAGCTGATAATGGGTCAGTCTCCCTCGTCCGACACGTACAACACCGATAGAATCGGACTGCCGTTTTTTCAGGGAAACGCCGACTTCGGTGAAGAACACCCAACTCCGTCCACGTGGTGCTCGAAGCCAAAGAAGAAAGCGATGAGAGGGGACATCCTCATCTCGGTTAGAGCACCTATTGGAGCTGTGAATATCTCAACCGAAGAGTGCTGCATTGGCCGCGGGGTGGCAGCGATACGCCCAGACAGAAGCTTGCTAGACTCAGCGTTTCTCAGGTACTACTTAATTGCGAGGAGGCCGGAGCTTGAGCGGTTGGGTACGGGCAGCACCTTCACCGCCATCGGAAAGAAAACTCTCTCGAAACTGGAAGTCAGGCTTTATAGCCTCGGGGATCAGCTTGAGATGAGTCGACGTCTCGATGTCCTATCGGAAAGCATCCGTACGTCTCACAAGCAATTTACTATGCTTGATAACCTGGTCAAATCCCGGTTTATCGAGATGTTCGGGGACCCGAACCAAACACGGACGGCGGGGCGTATTGAGGATGCTTTTGATATAAGGGACGATTTAAGGAGACCTCTCAGCAGCAAAGAGCGTGCTCTGATGCATTCTGGAATGCAATATCCATATTACGGAGCGAACGGCGTAGTCGATCGCATTGATCAGTTTCTGACCGATTGCCCTGCCGTTTGTCTGGCTGAAGACTGCGGATCATATGGCGCTGGTGAAAGTTCTGCATACATCATTACTGGAAGAGCCTGGGTGAACAACCATGCGCATCTGCTCGTTCCAAAAACAGTTCACGCACTTCAGTATACGCAAGCGTACTTTCAGCTCCTCGATATCAACCGTTTCATCTCCGGAACAACACGCCCCAAGTTGACACAGGCTCAGCTCCGAAAGATTCCGTTCGCATTCCCCGAACAGTTCGAACGGGAGCAGTTTGAAAGTTTCGTTGTTAAGATCGACAAACTGAGGTTTGACGCGCTGCGTCAGCATGAATCCGTTTCAGCTATACTCACAAAATGTGGGGAATTCCCTAAACTGATAAAAATAAAATACGCGGAAATCGGTAGAATGAATGAAATAAAAAGTGCGGATTTCGGAGGACGGGGTGTTCAGGAGAAAAATCTACGACAAGCTCCTCACATGGAAAAAGCAATCCCGCGGCAGCACCGCCCTACTTGTTGAAGGGGCCCGCCGAGTAGGCAAGTCGACCACAGTCGAAGAGTTCGCCAAGAAAGAGTACCGCAGCTACATCCTCATCGATTTCGCGGAGGCTCCGCTCGATGTACACCGTCTCTTTGATGACGTGTCCGACCTCAATTACCTGTTCCTGCAACTCCAGCTGCGATACCAACAGCAACTCCACGAACGCGAGTCGCTCATTATCTTTGACGAGGTTCAACTGTGCCCGCTTGCCAGGCAAGCGATAAAGACACTCGTGAAGGACGGACGCTACGACTATATCGAGACGGGTTCGCTCATTTCAATCCGAAAGAATACCGCAGGCATTCTCATACCGAGCGAAGAGCAACACGTGCAGATGCAACCGATGGACTTCGAAGAGTTCCGCTGGGCTTGCGGAGACGAGGCGACCATCCCGCTTCTCCAATCCGCATTTGCGACGGGCGCCAAGCTCGGTGACGACCTCAATAGAAAGCTGATGCGTGATTTCAGGCTTTACATGCTTGTCGGCGGGATGCCACAAGCGGTCAATGCCTATCTGAATACGAACAATTTGCAGGCAGTCGATGACGTCAAGCGAACGATCATCAATCTCTATGAGGAGGATTTCTACAAGCTCAATCCTTCAGGCGCCCTCTCCATGCTATTTGACGCCATCCCCGCCCAGCTCGCGAACAAGTCGTCGCGCTTTCATGTATCAAGCGTGCTCGCCAATCGCCAAGCCTCAGACATCCTGGAGGAACTGGCCGAGCTCCGGGAGTCTAAAACGGTATTGATGGCGTATCATGCAAATGATCCCAATGTCGGCATGTCTTCGAGCGTCGATTTGGAGAAGTTCAAGCTCTATCTGGCAGATACCGGGCTCTTCGTCACACTTATGTTCAAAGACGCAAACTTTACCGATAATCTCGTGTATGAGAAGCTCCTTGCTGATAAGCTGCCTGTTAATCTCGGAATGGTCTATGAAAATGTGGTCGCCCAGGAGCTGACCGCAAAGGGATACGGCCTCTTTTACCATACTTGGCCGAAGGAAAGGTCGAACCATAACTATGAGATTGACTTCATTCTCCCGGACGGTAAGAAGATTTGCCCCATCGAGGTGAAGGCTTCAAGGTATAAAACCCATGCATCGCTTGACGCCTTTTGTAAGAAGTTCTCCTCTCGAGTTGGAAAGCAGTATCTCGTTTACACCAAGGACATGAGGAAAGATGGGGAAGTAACCTGCATACCTACGTATATGGCTCGCTTCCTCTAATTCACAATCTGTGATGCTGCTCGCATCACGCAATATATCTCCTGTGTGATGACCGGACGTTGCTTTGATCGACCATTGCGTACATAAGCGTGGTGTCAATCTTGGCATGCCCAAGCAATCGCTGTACCTGCTCGATAGGCATCCCCTTGTCTATGGCGCGAGTTGCCAGAGTGCGCCTGAACTTGTGTGGATGCGCTCGATCCATTCCGAGCTCCCTGCCAAGCCCCCTCAGGCGACTTTCTACGCCGCTGATATGCAGCCTGCGGTGTGGACTGCTTAGCGAGACGAACAAAGCGGGAGAGTTATCGGTTCTAGATTTGACATAGTTCCAAAGATGAATCTTCGTGCGTGCATCGAAATAAACTGGTCGTTCCTTATTGCCCTTGCCAAGAACAACACATTCGCGGCGTTCAAAATCAACATCGGCAATATCAAGGTTGACCAACTCACCGACGCGCATGCCGGTTGAGGCAAGGAGGTCGATAATAGCTAGGTCTCTGAGCGTCTTCGCCCCGTCGCGCATCTTCTCGAGTGACTCGTCAGAGTAAGTGTCCTTGACGGTTCTGGTCGATCGGATTTTCTTGATGCGACGAATGGGACTCTTGAGAATGTAGTCCTCATCCTCAAGCCACGAGAAGAAGCTTGAGAGGATGCGGCGGATGTTGTCGATGTTCCCCTTGCTGCAGCGAGAGCGTAGCTCGTAATCGGAGAGGTGCTGTCGCAAATCCTCGGTACGCATATGGGTTACGTGCTTATTTGTGGTGCTGATCATACGAGAGAGGACGGCTTTGTAGTACCTGAGGGTGTTCTCGCTACAACCTTCAAGTCGCTTTGCGGAAAGGAACGTCTCCATAAGTTCGGGATTTGATGGCCCGAGGGCGACTTCGTTTTCTGGATTTCTTGGCTGAATGTCGTATTCGGCCAGCACCCTATCCAACACAAAAGAAAGCTGCCTCATCTGCGCATTATCCAGATGGGGCAGCATGGCCTGAATGATAAGAGTATCTATCGTGCACATATGAGCTCCTTTGGCGAGAACTGCAAGCTGTAGCACGCTAGTCTACGATTGTAATAACGTCCTTTGAGTACTTAAATTGCCTCTTTGCGAGGTGAATTAGTTCCCGACCATTATCTCTGATGACGTTACCGGTGGGTATTCTCAGAGTGATTGTTGTCTGTCCCTTGAGCTTCTTAATCAAACCTTCGTGAGTGGAGAAATACTCATGCAGCTCAAGATAGTATATAGTTTCAGGCTCTATTTGAACGAGCAGGAGCAAGAATGGCCTCGGTCGCTTGATGGCATAGCCGACAGTTCCAGTCTTCAAAGAGACTGAGATGCTTGTTCCATTTTCTACAAGCATGGGATTGGTTCGACCTTTTACCTGGCAATCAATGCCATAAGGTGTTACCTCGTCGTTTTCTACCAGATCAAAGTAGCAGTCAATCCCAACATCTTGTCCGGTCGCCTCGTGGTATTCCCAATATTCTGCATCAAACAGCTTGTGAACGGCCGCCCTCGCTTTAGCGCCGGTCACACGCGACTTGGTGTCTTTAGGGAGCTGGATGCTCATCCGAAATACTCCTGCATCAAAGAGTCCTTTAAAGTTTCAAGCTTTTCAATTTGCTGCTGGACGTCAAACCTCAGTTTGTCGACGTGAGCCACAAGTTCAGCAAATGCACCTTGAATATGCTCAGGAATAATCGGAACAGGCAAAGCCCTTATATTTCCCAATGATATAAATTTTTGGGTAGCACCTCTGTTGCCCGACTTAACAGCCCGAGAAAAATAATCGGATTCAAGCAGCGCCTTCAAACATGCTGCATTAATTTGTGATTTTTCCATTTTAAATAGCGCTACGTTCTTAATTGCGAATTTCCTATTGGATCTTATGATAACGGGATGGCCAATGGTGCCAATCATTGGCATAACTATATCACCCGTATCAACTCGCGAACGTCTATCTATTTCCTCAAAGTCATCTTGTGAAATAAGCCTAGCGCTAGAAAAGTCAGCGAATCCCTGCGAGAAATTCTTAGAAGTCATTAGCGGATAGCCAGTTTTGCAATACTTTGGAGAAGCATGGGTTCCATCGCGAACATCGCAAATCTCTGAAAGCTTCGTCATCTGCCAGTTTTTATCATTAACAGACAGGTCTCCAAACATCTCGATAAACCGGGATTTGACCAGATCATCAAGGCGAACAAGACAGCGCTGAGAAAGCCTTGACAGGTTCTCAAGAGAATCGAGCACGCCACAGATATAGTTCTGTCGATTACTGTCTGGAAGCATAAAAGTGAACTGCTTCAGCAATTTGAAATGTCTGCTATATCCGAGGTTCTCCAATTTCAGGCTCTTAAGTGCGTAATACCAGTAACGAACATTGTTGGACAAACAAGGCTTAAGGATCTTCACGCCGTCCGCTCCTGCAAAGAACGGGTCTTTAACATACTTAACGCATCTCGTATGATCGCCGAAAACGATTGCTGGAACATCGTTAAAGAGGCCATCTTCATTATTGGAATATCCAGCAACTTGCTGCCTGCCCTGATCAATTATTGGATGCGTGCCGGAGGTAAGGTAATCACCCATTTTGATTTTAGCGACGCCCTTAGAAACGTCCTTGAAAGCCTCAGAAAATGGTACGCGGCCTGCAGAGGAAGCTGATGTTGGATGCGTTGTGTGCGCACTGCTAGTCTCAGGCATTTAACATCTCTCCGCCCACTTCAAATGATGCAACACCGACATCTCCAGCGACCTTAAAATTTGCCCTGAACTTCGTGCTGCTTTTGCCTTCTCGATTTTCGCGCTCAATTAACTCGGCACCACGAGGAGTAATTATCGATTTCTGCAGCTCGGTTGATAGATGATTCGTATCGATTGTCGACATAAATGCTGCCGATATTAGATATGCATACGCCTTTTGTATGTCGCTCGGCTTGTAGCCCCATCTAATCGATTCATATTCCACTCCGTTGTTGAGCTGGCATATCGTATCCAGTAGAAAGCAAAGTCCATGGCGCCCCATTGGCGGCTTGGGCCAGTCATCTGGAATAATCCATTTCGATGGAAAGGCGCTTTTCTCTGCTGGCGGGATTATTCCAGATGCGCAGTAATTCCTTACCGTACTTTCTGAGCAGCCCCATTTTCTTGCCATCTCTTTTGTGGTTGCCATCACAGCATCGCCTCCAGCTCGGCAATGCCCTGGGCAATCTGCACGTTGAGATCTTTGATTTCCGCGATCAGCTCGCTGGTGGGCGGATACTCGATCTTCTCATAAACAATCTCTTTGTACTTATTGATTGAGAGGTCATAGTCGTTGTCGATGATCTCCCGCACCGGCACCATGAAGCTCTTCTCAGTACGAGCACGATCCTTCTCAGCCTCGAGGTTGCGGAAACGCTCGATGATGTCGGGGATGTCGTTGTCTTTGATGGGCTCGCGCTTATCGTCCAGGCTAAAACCATCCGCATGCATATCGTAGAACCAGACGTTGTCCGTCCCGCCGTTGTCGGTTCGGGTGAAGATAAGGATGGCGGTGGAAACGCCAGCATAGGGCTTGAACACGCCGGAGGGCATGGAAATCACTGCAACGAGACGGTTGTTCTCGATGAGCTCCTTCCTGATTGCCTTGTGGGCCTTCTGGGAACCAAAGAGCACGCCGTCGGGGACGATGGAGGCGCAGCGACCTCCGACCTCGAGGCTCTTAAGGAAGAGCGCGAGGAACAGGAGCTCGGTCTTGGTTGTTGAAACCGTATTGCGCAGGTCCTTGGCAATGGTTTCCTTATCGAGGCTGCCCTTGAACGGTGGGTTGGCCATGATGAGCGTGTAGGCGTCACGCTCTTCGTTGTCTTCGGAGAGCGAATCTAGTTGGGAGATATTGGGGGCCTCGACGCCGTGCAGCATCATGTTCATGGCGCCGATGCGCATCATGGTGGAATCCGTGTCGTGCCCGGTGAACATGGTCGTTTGGAAGCGATCCTGGACATCGGCGCGCATGAGCTCTGCCGCGTAATTGTCCTTGATGAATTGGGCTGCCATGCAAATGAAGCCGGCACTGCCCATCGCCGGGTCACAAATAGCATCATCGGGGGTGGGCTGCATGAGCTCGACCATCATCTTGATGATGTGGCGCGGTGTGCGGAACTGGCCATTCTGCCCGCTGGTGGCGAGCTTGGAAAGAAGGTACTCGTAGACGTCACCCATGATGTCCTTGTTGGAGAGGTCGATCTCTTCGAGCTTGTCCACGATTCGGGTAAGCGTGCGCGCGTTGCTCACCACGAGAATGGCGTCCTTCATATACTTTGCGAAGGCAGTGTCCTTGCTGGAGCCGATTCCGTCCTTGATGAAGGGGAACACGTTTTGAACCATGTTCTCGTACATAGCGTCAGGTTCGTAGTTGCGGAAGATGTGCCAACGACAATTTTGGTGGTCGGCATCGAAGATGGGATCGGCAACAGATTCACCCAGAAGCTCCGCGTTTCTCTCGCGGCGTGTCTCGTTATCATCGAGGATCTTGATAAACATAAGGTAGGTGAGCTGCTCGATCACCGTGAGGGGGTTGCTTACACCATTGGACCAGAAAATGTCCCAGATACCGTCGACCTTTGTCTTGAGTTCACCAGTGATCATGGGGGCTCCGTTCGTTTTCGCCTTGCGTTCCAATTATTGCATGAGAGCCCGAAGCTCATCAGGAAGATATGTGCCACCCGGTTTTGAATGAAGCGCCACGTGGCAATTTGGACAAACCGGGATGAGGTCGCGCACGGGATCGACTTCATGTTCTTCGCCGATGACGTGTAGGGGAACTATGTGATGGACTTGAATGATGCCAGCAAAGGCGGCCCCGTAGGTATGGGAAAAGTCGAAGCCGCAAATAGCGCAGGTAGCACCATGGGCAGCTATGCAGGCTTTCCGGGCCACTTCGCTTCGCTCATAGCGGTCGAGCGTGACCTCGCAGCTCGACCCTTCCCTAAGCTCATGTTGAACGACGCTTTGGAAGTTACCACTCAGTATGCCGGCAAGAAACGCATCGAGCCGTGCCTGAAACTCGAGTTGATCAAAGCGTTCAGAGCTGTAGTTAGCAATGGCTGAGGCTTCATCCCCGCAAGCAGCAACCACGCCATCAAAGCCAACCTGAATATCCAGCCATCCCAAGGGGCGAACAAGACAGCGAACCAGATGATCTCCCTCATCTTGAGATCCGTCATACGAAACATCTTTGTTGGCCGAAGCGCGTTCATGACACCATTCTCTCGCTGCGGTCACATACAGCTTTCTTTCGATATAGTTTCGAGACTTACCTGCCGTCATGCATCCTCCAGGGGAAGTACAAGGCCATAAGGCTGTTCCACAGATAAATGAGTCGCAGCGCCTAAGATGACCCATAGGTTGCGATAGGTGCGAGGTCGAGGAATGCTCCTTTCGCCATACCCATCCGTAAAGTAGATTAGTAAGGCATCCCTAAAATAACGGTGCTCGTTGATGTAGCGAATCGCCGGAGTAAAACACGTGCCACCTCTTCCCGACACTTCCAGACTTGCATCATCAGGCGATGTAATGCGGTATACATCTCGTACCTCTGTATCGCATTCGATAACCGTGATTTCACATCGGCGTTGGGCAACGATAGCGAAGACTTCGGCAAAGATCTGACGAAGTTGCTCACAATCCATTGAAGCGGAAGTGTCTATCGCGATAGCGATTTTGAGCGTCTTACTCTCCTTTGTGCCGGATAAGTCAAAACGGAGCGGCTGTCGACGATTGAGCCGCGTTTTCGTTTTGGTCTTCTCCGCAGAAATGGTACCGACATATTTTTTAAGAAGCTGCTTCCAATTAAGCCTGGCCGGCGCATTGATTTGTTCAAGTCGCTCGGTAAAGCGGGCTGGCATCATGCTTCGCGTTTCGGCACCCATAAGCTCGCTAACGCTATTCAGAAACGCCTTGGTGGCGGATTCGAACATCTCATCAGACATGTCGACCGCCTCTTCGTCCTCATCATTCGAAGATTCCCAGCTGTGCTTACCTATGAGAAGCCCTCTTTCAGATCCTGACGCATCGTCATCGCTCCCCTTTTCCGGAAGGGTGACATTTTTGATGAGATTGAAGTAGTAGAAATAGTCCTGACGCGGCGCTACATGGGCAATGCCGAATTGCTCGGAAATGAATTGAGATGTGATTATCCCCCTGGGAGGTGAAAGGAACTTTTTCCCACGGTCCGCCTCGTAATTGAGTTGGTCGTTCACCGACGCATCGGCAGCGTAGTTGAAAAGCCTAAATAGATCAGGACGCTTTTCCGGGTTAGATCGAACCATTTCTGCTGGATGATTAAAGACAACATGGTCAACTTCGTGGCAGAACACATACAGTATCTCTTTGAGCGAGAACTTGAATAGACGGAGTGGGTTCGCCTCAAAAATGGGTGGATAAGCGTCGAGGAGAATGCCTGCTATGGCATCCATGCTGGGGTTTGGCCTAAACACCATAGCCATAAAGAAGTATCCATAATAGGTATCCCGTTCCGAAACGAGAAACAACGTAACAAGCTGGGCAAAACGCCGAAATCCATCGTTGATGTAGGCTAAAACCGCCTCGTCGGAGGTCTTTTCATACCGGATAACGGCTTCACGTATTTCACGGTGAAGCTCGACGATTCCCTCGCTGTTCGTCATATTAGCTTGCCTCGATTTGCGCTCTAATCTCGTCAGATAGGTCAAGCATTTCAATGAGGTCCTGTTCGAAGATATCAAAGATGAACTCAATTAGGTTGTTTCCATCTGAGGTGGTCGTTGCGGCGATTTTTTGAGCAAAGAGTAATTTTGTTGAAGGATCAAGCGCTGCGACAAAAGTGGAAAGCCGCGACCTCATCTTCTCAAAGCCCGATTTATTGAGCATGAGGAACTCAATGTTATCCGTCAAATATGTTAGGACGGAATCACAGGACTGAACGCGCTTCGCCACAGACATTCCCTTTACTTTGTCTGCAATATCGAGGTGCTTCTTGTCGATCCCAAGAACCTGCTCCGCAGATAGAGCTGGAACCTCTTCGACAAGGCTTGCAAAGTACATGGTGGCAACGGTGGAGCCGAGCTTCGATGCGACGAGCGTCTTCATGTCCTTCGCGACAACCTTCTCTGAATTCTCTGCATCAGTAAAGAAAGGTCTGAGCAATGGCTCGCTTGAGAGGATGGTGTCGACCATATCCCAGCCGCGGGGCGACGGGGTTGGCTTTTCTTCATCCTCAAGTTCGGCGGACGTTTCCGATAAGCATTTGGGATGCTCTTTGATGAAGCGGAGGATGGAGGGGGAAACACCCTCCTGTTTACCGTAGCGGAGCCATTCGCTCACGCTGCTCGTCACCTTGAGCTTAAGAAAACGGTCGAGTTGCGCAGGATCCATCTCATTAGTTGCGTAAATGCTGTTCTGCGTGCTCGGGTTCATGGCACCTACGAAAAACACCCACCAAGGAAAACGATAGCCATTGACCGTTCTGGTGAGCAGGATGTTCATGAGCTCTTTATAGACGGTATTTTCCGTACGATTTATCTCATCAATAAAAACAATAACAGGTGTAATTTCACCTGAAGATAGAAGCCGTATCTTATCCTCAGGCAAAATGTCATTCATGGCATATCGATTTACATCACCAGCAAGAGCTTCGTCGAGCGGAGTGTTCGAATCGCCCGCAGGAGGGATGCGATGCGACTGTTCGAAAAGCCTTTTTTCGACCTCTTGAATGCGCTCAACTGCGTAGTAAGGCAGGAAGCGGAAAGCAACATTGCCTTCGCCATCATCATACTGATAGGGAAGCCCTGTTATCTCCCCTTCTTTGAGCGTTCCGCCCTCTATGGTGAGACAAACGCCGCCTAGTTCTTGAGCGATGCTTTTTACTATGGCGGATTTGCCGATACCGTGCTTACCCGAAATAAGCGGCGTAATGGCAAGACCGCTCTTATTTGTAGTTATGTTGGCAAGCAGGGCTCTCTTAACGAGTCGCTTTGCGGTATTAATCGAAATCAAAGCCGAACCCCCTTGATGCGCAGAAACACGTCAAGCTTGGTGGATCTTTTCTCCCTGTCACGCCATTCGTTAATTCCCTTGCGCAGAACCGTTTGAGCATCAAGATCAGCGTAGTGCGCGATGAAGAACTCCTCGGAAAATTTCTGACTTTTGGCGAGCGTTTCATGATCTAGGGTCGTGAAGTACTTTTCTAGAAACGCCTCGCTGAAAGGCTTTATTTTAAGGAGTGTGTCGAGTTCATCTGGCGTAAAAAGATCAATGTTTTCATCGATAAACTTCTCATCGGCATAGGGACAAATGGCCAGTAGATCGCGGAGCGATTTCACGGAGCTGCCGCCATCTCTTACTGCCAGAAGCCTGCGTGCGAATGCTGAGCGCTGCGTTTCGGGAAGGCTTTCCGTTGATGATGCTTGCCTTATTTTACAAGGGGGTATGTCGTGCTGCGGAATTATGGTCGAAGAGGGCTTCGATGACATTTCGCGAGCCGCCTTGCGCGCCGCCCTAAGATCAGAAATCCTCTCCAGGCAGTCCCCAGCATAAGAGGAGTCATACTCGCCCGTGCAAAGCTCTTCTTCAAGCACATCTAAATCGATATCAAGGAGCTGGGAGCCCTGTTTTTCAAGAAGGCCTTTGACATCCATGATTATCAGCCAACTACCGGCTTATGAAGTGAATCCAGCAACTCTTTTAGCATGGGAAACCTATCTCCAAAGAGCGCATTAAGATCATAGTTATTGAAGGGGCTTTCGTTCAAGAGTGTTCTAGCCTCGACATCTCCGTTGGCGCAAGCGTAGTCAACAACTTGTCGCATGAACGCGCGCTGCTCATCGTTCAGTTCTGGCGCATTGAGGATGTGACCCAGCTTTGCCTTAATGGCCTCGTCGGATATGCCCGTCTTTTTCCTTAGAAACGCAAAGAGGGGCGCATTGTTGGACCATGCCGCATAC
Source organism: [Collinsella] massiliensis (assembly GCA_000333815.1). Lineage (GTDB taxonomy): Bacteria > Actinomycetota > Coriobacteriia > Coriobacteriales > Coriobacteriaceae > Enorma. The sequence goes on along the minus strand of CAPI01000074.1, from coordinate 11,976 downwards.
TCCGCTTCGCTACCCAGCCTTTTGGTGAAAGTGTCTTTGAGCTCTTTCTTTTCATCTTCGGTAAGGGGCTCGAGCGAGCGCAGTTTTGAGAGCGCGATGTTATCGTCATCCCTCAAGTATTCTTCGTAGCGGTCTGCATAGGTCTTTCCTTGAAGCCCGTATACCTCCTCGCCTTTGATCAGGACATCCGGAAGATCAACAACGTAGTACTCCTGCCGATCTGGAATGTACTGCATCAAGTCTCGAAGCTCGTTCCTAACGTACTCTGCACGTTCAAGAGAGTAGCAATCAAAGAGATACGAACCATCCATCATATCGATGAGGAGCTTCTCTTTCTTCTGAATAGCTGGGATGCTCTTGAGCTTGAGCAGCGCTTCCATACGGCAGGTAAAGTCATCCCCGGCTCGCTTGAAACCATGCTTAATAGCTCGAGGATCTTTACCGCTTTCGAGGTACTCGTCACATTTGACTTCTACCGTAAGCATGAGGATATCGAAACTTTTGACTTTGGCAGGTTCTGGGCTATGGGAAAAAAGCGGCAGGATACGGCCTTCAATCTCCGCGACGTTATCCTCATTTAGCCGATTCCAAGCCCCTTCCGTCCGATACTTGTTGACAAAAGCGATGTTGCGGTCAACTTCGATCGCATCATTGTTGAGCGAGCTAACTCCCACCTCAAAATATTGTTTAAGGGCGTCGCGATATTTAACTTCAAATGTAGTGGGGGTTTTCTTTTCTTGCAGCTGCACAAGCATCTCTAGCCTGAGCTTATCTCGAAGAAGGTTCTGCGACGAGGTCTTCCCGACATTGCCGCTCCCCATCACGGTAGACCACGTATCGCGCGCTCCGAAATAGCGGAAGTTGTCGAAATAATCAAAAGCAAGAAACCCTTGTTTATCACCGTCGGGACCAAAGATTCCCTCTGATAACCGCGTGCCTCGGCCAACCATTTGCAAGAATTTGATTTTAGAACGTACCGTTTTGAAAAAGACGAGGTTGAGAATATCGGGAACGTCTATTCCTGTATCGAGCATATCAACACTCACAGCGATTTGCGGCATCTTGCCCCGCTCGCCAAAGACGTCAACAAGTCGCAACGCATCTTCTACCTGGCTATCGATGAGCTTGCAGAAATCTGTTCCAAGATTTGGATAGAGCGCCTGAAAACGATTAGTGATGATCTCAGCTTCTCTGTGATTCTTAGCAAAGATTATGGTTTTGCCTAAGGTGTCGTTTGCATTGATCTTAAGCCCCTCTTGCATAAGGTCCGCGAGCATGAGATCGATGGTGCGCACATTTATGATGTTGCTACCCGGTTTGATAACGATGTTTCTTGTCTCATCGGATGCCGTGAGGGCCGTGTCGAGATCCTCTCCAAATTCCTCTTCGACCGCCGCCTTCTCTTCATCAGAGAGGTCGTCATAGTTGATTCCCCGTCGAAGCGCTTCGGTTGTTCGATCGCAGACTTCAAAACCAACGAGGTACTTATCTTGAATTGCCTCTTCGAGCTCATATGCGAAATCGGGCTCGCCGCTCGGAAGCTGAAACACATCATAGGTGCTTTTATCCTGATCGCTACGAGGCGTTGCCGTAAGACCGATCATGAGCGCGTCGAAGTAGTGGAACAGTCTTCCATACTTTGAAAAGAGCGATCGGTGCGCCTCGTCGACAACAATCAGATCGAATCGTCCGATTCCGAACTCTCTTGTGTCGCCGTCAACAAGGCGAATCATAGTTTGATACGTTGCAAAAATAATACGGGCGTTTTTATCCCTACCGTCGCTCGTTCCAGTGAATATGGATGTGGTGATATTAGGAAGCAGCTTATTAAAGTTCTTATGGGCTTGTCGGGCGAGGCTCGTACGATCGGCAAGGAAAAGAACGTTTTTGACCCAACCGGCCTGCATCAAAACGTCGACCGTGGAGATTGCGACACGCGTCTTGCCAGTTCCTGTTGCCATAACCACAAGGCTACGACGGCGGTTATTCGAAAATGCCTGGCAAACTGCCGAGATTGCTTTTTTCTGATACTCGCGGTTGGTTATTTCATCGCTGATGTTGGGATGCAAGATCGGCTTGCGAGACGCAGCGCGTTGCTTAAGTAGCTCGAGCTCATCGAGCGAGTGGAACCCGAAGACGCGACGAACGGGGAAGCCCAAGCAATCCAGGCAGAAGATGTGGTACCCGAAGACATAGTATGCGGTCGGAGTATACCCGTATTGCTGTTTAAGCACTTCAGCGGCGTGTTGCGCCGCTGCACGTCCCTCGATTGGGCTGCTACCGGAATGCGTAAAGTCAATCACGGCGAGAGGACGACCGTCTTTGCCATAGAGGACATAGTCGATTGTCGAGCCATCGCCCAAGGTCATGTTTATTGAGGCGGTCGAAGGATAAGCTTGATTGTCTGAGTTAGCAATAAGCCAATGCGCCTCGCGAAGGGATGCCTCTACAAATAAGCGCTTGTTTTCTTCTTCGTTTCTCCGACGGAAAACGTTGAACCTGGTTCGACGCAAGGTTGGAGCGAAGTGGGAAACAACCTCTTCAGTTGGAGTAATCGACGGTTCTGGCTGCTTCGGAGCAGCTGTTTTAGGCATAGGCGCGTTACTAGATGTTTGTTTAATGTCAGAAGCGCCTTGCCCTCCGCAAGACTTATTTGGCGTTTTAGCAGCCTTTTTCAGCGGGGAAACAAATACGGGATAATCCTTGATGACCTTTAAATTCATGCATATTTCGCCAACGACATATTGGAGCTGTTCCAACGTCTTGCAGGCAACCGCCGGAGTTACCGCGTTGCCATGCGCTCCACAATTGCCGTTTATCCTAACCGTGTGAATCGCGGATATTATCGTCTCATCGTTGATGTATTCAACAAAAGCGGGATCAGTGACCCTTTCGAACAGCGTTTGCGATGAAGCGTCTTGACGGACTACGGATTTATAAACAAGAGCCACTATGTATTCGAGCGCAGTTCGAGCTGCCGCGCAGCTCATATCTGGAAATGGAACGGCAAGCTGCTCTGCCTTATTGCAGCGCTCAAATAACGCTTCGAGTTCGGGGGCCTCTTTGAGAAAATCGAAATTCATGTCTACTCCATCGACAGAGAGTCAACATTTAAATTATATGGCAATTGCCGCTATATTCAGATGCTGTTCAATGGAGCCTGATGGCTTCGCGCGCTCCCGCACCCTCGCCCAAACACTCGAGCCTCGATACTGTGTGGGATTGCCGACCCGCCGAGTAGCCGGGTGATTCAGCGAACAAAACCGCAGGATTCACTGAACGCAACGAGGGGTCTACTCGGAGGATTTGAAACCCCACTCAGTATCGAGGCCCGAACGTCTCGCCGGGGGCAATTCCGGGCGCCACGTGCCCGTCGCTCACCCGCCGAACACCGCGGCGGCGAGGTCGCGGCCGACGCGGCGGGCGGTGATGGCGGCGAGCTCGCCGAGGGCAGCCCCGAGCACGGCACGCGAGCCCTCGTCCAGGTTCCGCATGGCATCGCTCACGAGCTGCGGGAACGGCTTCCCGCCGAGGAACACGTCCCGGGCATCGCGCGCACCGCTTGCGCCGAGCGCCGCGAAGAGCGCGTCCACCACCTTCGCGCAGCGCTCAGGATCCATGCTGGCGAGCCATTCCATCAGGATGTCATGGAGCGCCCGCGATCCTTCGCCCAGATGCTCGACGGTGACGAAGTCGTCGCGATCCTCCGCTATCTCCCAGCTGAACAGGGAGTGCTGCATCGCCCCCTGCGCGCTGCTGCGCACGACGCGCGGCTGCACCGGGCACTCGAGCAGCATGCCCACGATGGAATCCTGCGGCACGAACCGCTCGATCTTGCACGCGCCCTGCACCCCGGCTCCGGCCGCCGCAGCGTCACCCGCGCCCGCGCCGCCCGCGTCCGCATGCCAGCCCAGGTGCGCGTACGCCTCCGTCCCGAACCGTCCCGCGCGGAACCCCGGCGCATCGAGGCACCACACGAGCTCGATACGCTCGCGCACGTCCTCGTGGCACGTGAGCGCCGCGTAGAGCGCGAGGTTCCCGCCCTTGGAATGGCCGCCCACGTGCACCGCGCCGCTCAGCCGCGGCATCATGCGCTCCAGGTACTCCCGCGCAAGCCGCTGCGACGGCACCTCGTCCTCATAGGCCATGTCGAAGTTCTCGCGCCAGCCGGTCGCCGAGATGTCCGTGCCGCGGAACCCCACAAACGAGAACGCGCGCTTCCAGCTGAACGTCATCGCCGCGAACTGCGTGGGCACGGCCTCGTCGAACACCGCCTGGTACCCGTGGATGCGCAGGTTGCGGTAGCGCGGACTCGCCGCGAGCAGCAAAAGCAGCCGCTGGATGTCGCCCGGCACGAGCCCGGTGAACATGCCGTCGAAGAACTCCGTCCGCGCGAGCTCGGCGAACGTCACCCCGCGCGCGTCGGGCGCAAGCCGGGCGAGCACGCGGTCGAGCAGCGCCGGGCGCGTGGGCGGCTCGGGCACCACGCGCGCGCCGTCGATCATGCACGCCTGCGAAAGCACCGCCGCGTCGACCGACCCGAACGGTTTCTGGTCGAACGTCGCGAGCTCGCGTTCCACATATTCGAACAGGTACGGCATGGGTCTCCCTTCGTCGTCGGGTCGCTTATACCCATCCCGCGCCCGCGCTGCCCTGCGCCTAGAGCGACGTCTGCACGATGCTCGGCGAGAGCCCCGCCGCCTCGAGCGCGCCCACGATCTGCTCCTTGTGCTCGGTGCCGTACGCCTCGATGGTCACGCGCAGCTCCACGGCGGCGTTGCGGTTGGTGCTCACGAACTGGTTGTGCTCGAGCTTGATGACGTTGCCGTTCTGCTCGGCGATCACCTGCGCCACGCGCACGAGCATGCCCGGGCGGTCGGGCAGAAGCACGCTCACCGTGAAGATGCGGTCGCGCATGATGAGGCCGTGCTGCACCACGGAGCTCATGGTGATGACGTCCATGTTGCCGCCGGAGAGGATCGCCGCCACGCGCCGGTTCTCGGCCGGCAGGTGCTTGAGCGCCGCCACCGTGAGCAGCCCGGAGTTCTCGACGATCATCTTGTGGTTCTCCACCATGTCGAGGAAGGCCACGATGAGCTCCTCGTCCGGCACGGTGATGACGTCGTCGAGGTTCTCGCGCAGGTACGGGAAGACGCGGTCGCCCACCTCGAGCACGGCGGTGCCGTCGGCGATGGTGTTCGCCGCGGGCAGGCGCACGGGGTGCCCGGCCTCGAGCGCGGCCGTGAGGCTCGGCGCGCCCGCGGGCTCCACGCCGATCACGCGGATCTTGGGATTGTAGAGCTTCGCGAAGGTCGAAACGCCGCAGGCCAGGCCACCGCCGCCCACCGGGACGAGGATCGTGTCCACGAGCGGCAGCTCCTGCACGATCTCCATCGCGATGGTGCCCTGCCCCGTGGCGAGCACGGGGTCGTTGAACGGATGGACGAAGGTGTAGCCGTGCTCCGCGGCGAGCTCGAGGGCGTAGTCGCAGGCCTCGTCGTACACGTCGCCGTGCAGCACGACCTCCGCGCCGTAGCCCTTCGTGCGCTCCACCTTGATGAGCGGCGTCGTGGTGGGCATGACCACGATGGAGCGCGCGCCCGCGCGGCTCGCCGCGTACGCCACTCCCTGCGCGTGGTTTCCCGCGCTCGCGGTGATGAGGCCGCGATCGAGCTCCTCGGCCGAGAGCGTCGAGATCTTGAAGTACGCGCCGCGCACCTTGTACGCGCCCGTGCGCTGCATGTTCTCCGGTTTGAGGAACACCCGGTTGCCCGTCGCCTGGCTGAAATACGGGCTCTCCACGAGCTCGGTCTTCTGCGTGACCTCCTTGACCTTCTCGGACGCCAACTCGAAGGCGTCGAGGGTGAGCATGTCGGGCATGGGCGATCCTTTCCGTACGGGCATCTGGACTGCGATGATACTCTGGTATAAGTCATCATGGTATCACCGCGGTGTTCGGGCGCGGAGCGCCAGCCCGGCCGCTCCCCGGGTGGTAACATGGCGTTCGACACCAGAGCATCATCCGTGTGGAAGCGAGGCCCCCATGCCCGATACCGTCTCATCCGCCACGCCCGCCCCGCCGCTGTTCTCGCTCCGCGACGCGCAGGTGGTGCGCGCCGGGCGCACGATCCTCTCCGTCGACCGGTTCGACCTGGCCGAAGGCGAGCACGTGGCGCTCCTCGGCCCCAACGGCGCGGGCAAGTCGACGTTTATCCAGCTACTCACGCGCGAGATCTTCCCCCTGCACCGCGACGAGCCGCCCGTGCGCTTCCGCGGCCAGGCGCGGCCGCTCCTCACCGACATCAAGCAGGCGCTCGGCATCGTGTCGGCCACCATGCACGACCAGGTGCGCGTGCACCTGCCCGTGAGCGACATCGTGTGCGGCGGCATCTTCGGCACGCTGGGGCTGCCGAACCACGTGGAGGCGACGCCCGACCAGCGTGCGCAGGCCCTCGACGCCCTCGAGCGGCTGGGCATCGCCGACCTCGCGGACCGCGACGTCATGACGCTCTCCACCGGCCAGGTGCGGCGCGTGCTCGTGGCGCGCGAGCTCATGAGCGACCCGCGCGTCCTCATCTTCGACGAGCCGTGCACCGGCCTCGACCCGGAGGGCATGTACCACGTGCGGAGCACCATGAGCCTGCTCGCCGCCGAGGGCCGCTCCGTGGTGCTCGTGACGCACTACCCCGAAGACATCATCCCCGCCATCGAGCGCGTGCTACTCATCAAGGACGCGCAGGTCTTTGCCGACGGCCCCAAGGAGGAGCTGCTCACGAGCGACGCGATGAGCGAGCTCTTCGGCGTGCCGCTCGAGGTGAGCGAGCGCAACGGCTGGTACGCCCTCCAAGGACGGTACTGATCCAAAATGGGTTGGTTGGGGACGTGTTCCTTTCAACCCATTCCGCTCAAAAATGGGTTGAACGGAACACGTCCCCAAATGACCCATGCAAAAAAACGAGGCGCCGATTCCCGAGGATTACCTGGGGAATCGGTGCCTCGCTGCGCTCCTGCGCGCGTTCAGCTAGCAAAAAGGGGTTGAAAGGAACACGTCCCCAATCAACCCATTAGAAGGCGGCCTGGACGGCGTCGCCGAAGGTGTCGGCGAGGTACTGCTTGAACTCATCGGTCTGCAGCACACCCACGAGCGCGACGATGCGCTCGTCGTCCTCGAGCTCGGGCGTCGTCACGATGACGTTCGCGTACTCGTTCTGAATGATGTCGGAGTTCGCGTCCTCCTGCGCCACGGCGTCCTCGAGCTTGAGGCCGGCGTCGATGGCGTAGTTGCCGTTGATGACCCCGAAGTCCACATCGCCCAGCGTGCGGGCGACCGCTGCGGCATCTTGTTCGGAGAACTGCAAGTTTTTGGGGTTATCCACAATGTCGTTCGGCGTCGCGGTGATGCCGGCGTCGTCGGCGAGCGTGATGAGCCCCAGGCTCTGCAGAAGCAGCAGTGCGCGCCCCTCGTTGGTGGGATCGTTCGGCACGGCGAAGGTGGCGCCGTCGGCGACGTTATCGATGTCGTCCGAGTTGCCCGCGAACACGCCCATGGGCTCGAAGTGGATCTCGCCCACGTTCACGAGGTCGGTGCCGTTCTCCTCGTTGTAGTTGTTGAGGTAGTTGATGTGCTGGAAGTAGTTCGCGTCCACCGTGCCGTTCGAGGTGTCCTTGTTGGGAAGGATGTAGTCGGTGTACTCCTTCACCTCGAGCTCAATGCCCTGTTCGGCCAGCAGCGGCACCGCATAGTCGTTCAGGATCACCGCGTGCGGGCTCGGGCTCGCGCCCACGGTGAGCGTCTGCGTGGCGGCAGCGGCGGAACCCTCACCGGCATCGGAGCCGCCGCTGCATGCGGCAAGCGAGGCGGTCGCCGCGAGTGCGGCGGCACCGGCAAGGACGGAACGACGGGAAATGAATACCTGAGACATGATGAACTCCTCGTTTGTTCGGTTCCCGGCGGGACGGCCCCGCGCGGGATGGTTGGTTACGGGACAGGCAAGCCGCGGGCCTCGGGCACAGCCCTTACGCCTCGGCCTGCGAACGATGGTCGATCTTGCGCGCGATGAAATCGCACGCGCTCTGGATGATCTGGACGAGCACGATGAGCAGCACCACGGTGACGATCATCACCTCATCCTCATAGCGGTAATAACCGTAGCGGATGGCGATGTCGCCCAGGCCGCCCGCGCCCACCGCGCCCGCGATGGCCGTATAGCCGAGCTCCGCGATGAGCGTGATGGACACGCCGCGCACGATGGAGGGCAGCGCCTCGGGCAAAAGCGCCGAGATGACGACGCGCGGGATGCTCGCGCCGCAGGCCTCGGCCGCCTCGACGCTCGCGCGCGGAACCTCAGCGAGCGACTGCTCGATCATGCGCGCCACGAAGGGCGCCGTCGAGACCACGAGCGGCGGGATGACGCCGCGCACGCCCGAGGTGGTGCCCACGAGTGCGTCGGTAAACGGCATGATCGAGATGAGCAGGATGATGAACGGCAGCGACCGGCCGATGTTCACCACCCACCCCAGCACCGCGTTGAGCGCGCGCATGGGGCGCAGCGACCCCGGCGCGGTGAGGTAGAGCACCACGCCGAGCACCGTGCCGATCACGTACGCGATGGCGGTGGAGACGATGAGCATGACGAGGGTGTCGACGACGCCCTGGCCGAGCAGCTCGCCGTACTCCTCGATGAATTCGGTCACGACGCTAGGCATCCCAATCAACCCTTTCGAGCAGCACCTTGGCCGCCTGGCTCTGCGGCGCGGCGAACACGTCCGCCACGCTCCCCTGCTCCACGACGCGCCCGTGCTCGAGCACGGCCACGTTGCGGCAGATCTTCTCGACCACGCCCATGGCGTGCGTGATCACGATGATCGTCACGCCCGTGGTGCGGTTGATGTCGCGCAGCAGCTTGAGCACCGAGTTCGTGCTCGCCGGGTCGAGCGCGCTCGTGGCCTCGTCGCACAGGATGTACTCCGGGTCGCAGGCGAGCGCGCGGGCGATGGCCACGCGCTGCTGCTGGCCGCCCGAGAGCTGGGACGGATACGACGATGCCTTCTCGGCCAGACCGACCATCTCGAGCAGCTCGAGCGCGCGCTTGCGGTTCTCGGCCGTCACGCGACCGGATGCCGCCTTGTAGGGGAAGCACACGTTGTCGAGCACGGTCTTCTGCGCGAGCAGGCCGAAGTTCTGGAAGATCATGGCCACGCGGCGGCGGTACGCGCGCAGCGCCGCGCCGGTGAGGCCGGTCACGTCCTGGCCGTCGACGACGATCTTGCCCGACGTGGGGCGCTCCAGCAGGTTGATGCACCGCACGAGCGTCGACTTGCCGGCGCCGCTCATGCCGATGATGCCCATGATGTCGCCGTCCTCGATGGTGAGCGACACATCGTCGAGCGCGTGCGCCTGGCCGGCAGCCGTGCTGAAGGTCTTGGTGAGATGTTGGATTTCGATCACGGGAAAGCTCCGCTCGATGTTCTGGTCTGGAAGGAAGGCGAGCCGTCCCCCGCCGGGGACGACTTAACGAAGGCGCCCGGTCTCCCCATGCGCGCGACGGAAGCGCGGCATGGCAAAGTGCCCGGGCGAGGGCATCTCCATGACCATCATCATCGCGATATGTGCAACGGCGCTATTCATGTGCTTTAGCGTAGCAGCGTGCGCGCGGCATGGCAAGCCTGCAATCAAGCCGAAACGCAAGGAGCCGCGGGATGTAAAATAACCCCAGGGGTTTTTTAACATGACCGACGAGCCAGGTTACATAACAACCCCAAGGGTCATGTTAAAAAACCCCTGGGGTTATTTTACATCGGGGTAATTTTACATCATGTTAAAAAACCCCTGGGGTTATTTTACATCCCGCGGCCGAGGCTTACGCTTCGTCTGCGTCGTCGTGCTTCAGGTTGTCGATGAGCTTTTTGCGGCTCGCCTCGTACTCCTCGCGCGTCAGGACGTCCTCGATGCGCAGGTTGATGCCCGCGACCTCGAGCCCGGTCATCTCGTCCAGGCGCGCCGTCACGCGCTCCTTCACGTCCTCGAAGATGTCCGGCGCGTAGCAGCCGTACTCGATGATGACCGAGATGTTGATGATCATGCGGTTGTCGTCGGTGACCTCGACCGTCACGCCCTTGGTGAGGTTCTCCGCGCCGAGCTGCTCCTGGAAGAAGTGGACGATGTTGCCCTTCATGCCCAGCACGTGCGGCACCTCGCGCGTGGCCATGGCGACGATCTTCTCGATCACGCCGTTGGAATAGGTGAGCGAGTCGTCGGTCTCGAGCTCGTCGTCGTACGCCTCGTCCCCGTCGGCGTCGTCGGCGGGCGCAGGCGCGTCGGTCGCAGCAGGCGCAGCCACGGGCTCAACCGCGTCGCCCTGCGCAGCCTCCACAGCGTCCGTCTCCGGAGCGACCTCGGTCGCCGCCGGCGCTGCATCCTGCACAACCTCGACTGTCTCGGACATGGGCTTGTCGCTTGCCTTTGCCATGGTCAATCCCCTTTCGTTACCGGGTTGCGTGGTGGGCTTAGGAACGGCGGCTGCCGATGAGCCCGCTGAAGAAGTTCACGATGCCGTTGTCGCCGTCGCGGATCTGGCCGATCATGGCGCCCACCACCACGAAGACGGCGATGATGATGGTGCTCCACAGGCCGATGGTGAGCACGAGGACCGCGAGCACGAACCCCGTGAAGCCGTACCCCACCGTGTAGGGATGGCTCCGCGCGTACGCCCACGCGGCGGCGCCGAGCCCCTGGATGAAGCCGACCGCCTCCTCGAGGTCCTCGTGGTCCAGGCGCTTCTTGCGACGGCCGCGCTTGGTGGACGCGCCGCCAGATGCCTCGCCCGAAGCGGACTGCTCGGCGGCCGCCTCGTCCACGACGGCGTCGGGCGCCTGCTGGTCGTCTTGCTCGATGGTCAACTTCGGAGCCGATCCGCTCCCGCTATGCTTGCTCACGGGGAACCTCCTTGGTCACCGTTGTCGTCGTGCTGGGAAGGAACGTGACCTGCACGGTCACGCCGGGCACGCCGAGCATGCGCTCGCATGCCTCCTGGACCCGCAGCTGGATGCGCTTGCCCAGGCTCTCGAGGCCGATGTCGGTGAAGGCGATGAGCTCGAGCGCGATCCGCACCTGGGATGCGTCGTGCCCGGCCACGCGGCTCCGCACGCGCTCGATCATCACGTCCTCGCCGGATACCGCCGCGCGCGCCACGGACGAGACCGCTGCGAGCCTGACCTCGATGTGCGGGTTGCCGGCGGGGTGGACGCTCGCGGGCGGGCGGCGCTCGAGGAGCACCCGAGCCACCACGATGAGCGTGCCGAGGGCAAGGATCGCGAGCGAGATGACGAGGGAGATGCGCCCCGCGGGATGATCGAGCAGCTGCCCCACGCGCAGGCGGAGGCCCGGGTTGCCGAACTCCTGCGCCGCGAACCCGCCCGCCACCACGACGGCGGCGACCAGGTAGAGCACCGCGCAGCATTTCTTGAACAGCCGCATCCTCGCCTCCTCGCCTTCCTTGCCTCGTCCCACACGCCTCCGCACCGCGCGCCGCAAGCGCGCAGCGCCGCCGGCGCGTGCTTCTGCAAGATTATACGGCGTATGCAGCGGCGCGGGCGCCCCGCGCGGGCGGCTTAAGGAGTTCGCCATATGTTCCGCCCGAGCCCGGCATAACGAAAACCAGCCCGCCTGCCCGGGTTTCGCCATGCTTCCGCCGCAGCAGCGGGGCAACAGCGGCCGCACCCGCTGCGCACGAAAAAAGGAGCCCGCACCTGCGAGCTCCTTCCAAAAGCAACTATTCGGCAACACGCCGGGTTGTGCCGGGCGCTACTCCTCCTCGAGGGCGGCGAGCACCTCGTCGGTCATGTCCATGGTGTGGTACACGTCCTGCACGTCGTCGAGCTCCTCGAGGCGGTCGATGAGGCGCTGCACCTTCTTGGCGTCGGCGGCGGAGACGGCCGTCGGCGTGGTGGGAACCATGGTGAGCTCCGAGCCCTTGA
>CAPI01000075.1 GCA_000333815.1 [Collinsella] massiliensis | reverse complement strand
CTGGGCGGCGGGGGCGGCTGCCGCGCGCAGGGCCTCCGCCGCGGGCGGGGTATTCGGCTTCATGTCCGTCATGAGAGATACGCCCCCTTATCCGCGCTGGTCACGAGCTTCGCGTAGCGGCTGAGCACGCCCGCGGTGTACTTCGGCGCGGGCGGCTGCCACGCGGCGCGACGGCGCGCGAGCTCCTCCTCGGAGACGCGCAGATCGAGCGTGCCCGCGTTGATGTCGATGTCGATGATGTCGCCCTCCTGCACGAGCGCGATGGGGCCGCCGGCCGCAGCCTCGGGCGAGACGTGGCCGATGCAGGGGCCCTTGCTCGCGCCGGAGAAGCGGCCGTCGGTGATGAGCGCCACGGAGCTCGCGAGCCCCATGCCGCAGATGGCCGAGGTGGGCGTGAGCATCTCGCGCATGCCCGGCCCGCCGGCCGGGCCCTCGTAGCGGATGACCACCACGTCGCCGGGCTTGATGGCGCCGCCGAAGATGGCCTCGCAGGCCGCCTCCTCGCTATCGAACACGCGCGCGGGGCCGGAGTGCACGTACATGGCGGGGTCGCAGGCGCTGCGCTTCACCACGCCGCAATCGGGCGCGAGCGTGCCGCGCATGACCTTGAGGCCGCCCTGCGCGCTGTAGGCGTTCTCCACCTCGCGCACGATCTCGCCGTCCGCCGGCGGGCAGGCGGCGACCCAGTCCGCCATGGTGCCGTGGCAGGTGAGCGCGCGCTCGTCGAGCAGGCCCGCGCGGCCGAGCACACCGATGATGGCGGGGATGCCGCCCACGGCGTTCAGGTCCTCGATGTGCAGGGGGCCGGCCGGCGCGATGCGCACGATGTTCGGCGTGCGCGCGGAGACCTCGTCCCAGTCCTGCATGGTGACGGGGCAGCCCGCCGCCTGCGCGATGGCGGTGAGGTGGAGCATGGTGTTCGTGGAGCCGCCGAAGGCCATGTCGAGCACCATGCCGTTGTAGATGGAGCGCTCGTTCAGGATGTCGAGCGCCGTCGTGCCCTGCTCGATGAGCTTCATCACCTGCATGCCGGTGCGCTTGGCCAGGCGGATGCGCTCCGAGTAGACCGCGGGCACCGTGCCGTTGCCGGGAAGCGCGAGGCCGAGCGCCTCGGCCAGGCAGCAGATGGAGTTCGCCGTGAACATGCCCGAACAGCTGCCGCAGGTGGGGCACGCCGTGTTCTCGAGCCACGCGCACTCCTCCGGCGTCATGGTGCCGGCCGTGACCTGGCCGACGGCGTCAAAGAGCGTGTTCAGATCCGTCTGGCAGCCATGCTTGTCGCGGCCGGCGAGCATGGGGCCGCCAGAGACGAGCATGGTAGGAATGTTCAGGCGTGCGGCCGCGATGAGCATGCCCGGCACGATCTTGTCGCAGCTGGGGATGAGCACCATGGCGTCGAACTGGTGCCCCTGGATGGCGCACTCGACGGAGTCCGCGATGACCTCGCGGCTCACCAGGCTGTAGTGCATGCCCTCGTGGTTCATGGCGATGCCGTCGCACACGCCGATGGTGTTGATCTGGAGCGGGGTGCCGCCGGCCATGCGGATGCCGGCCTTCACGGCGTCGGCGATCTGCTGGAGGTGCAGGTGGCCGGGAATGACCTCGTTTTGCGCGGAGACGACGGCGACGAGCGGGCGCTCGAGCTCCTCGTCGGTGAGACCGTCCGCCTTGAGCAGGCTCCGGTGCGGGGCGCGCGCCAGCCCCTTCTTCACGGCATCGCTACGCAGCTGCATGGGCTCCCTCGCTTTCCCGCGCAGGCGCTCAGGCCGGCGCGCTCGGTGATACCGATACCAGGAAATGCGAGGTCAGAGCGGATGGCTCGTCCTCGATGCCCGTGACGGGGGCTCCGGCGCGGCGTACTTGCGCGAGCCGGGCGTCGGGGGTCTCCCGCGCGGGCGCGCGCGTTCAGCCGAGCTGCTCGAGGGTGTGTTCCCGACCGTCCGCCGCGGGTTCTCACGCTCCCCCGCTCGCTGTGGGACGGCAGGCCGGTACTCGCCCTGTCATCGCATTTGCTGAGTTACAGAAGTATGCCGCGCGCACATCGCGGGACAGGGAGGTGAGACGGCCCTGAAACGCGCTCGTAACAGCCCCGCGCGCGAGCGGTCGGTTTCGCACGGCGAACGGTCGCTGCGAGTCATTGTGAGTCATTGGGGACGGGTTCGTTTGACTCGCTGAGTCATTGGGGACGGGTTCATC
>CAPI01000076.1 GCA_000333815.1 [Collinsella] massiliensis | reverse complement strand
CCCTTTCGCGCATTTTGGGAATCGCTCCGCGGAAAATCCGGCCGAGCGCCCGCTGTCATCCCCGGGAGCAACCGTTTCGGCGCGCGTTTCACGGGGACGCGCAGGCGCGAGCGGGGCACGGCGTGGGGGCGGGCACGTAAACCAATGGCAACACGCTCGCAACATAGCCGGTTCTCGCGCTCGGCGGCGCAGCGGCTTCTCTATGCTGGATGAAAACCATCATGCACGTAGCGCGCCGTGACCGTCGATGTCCGCCCGCAAGCTCGGGGAGCGCGGCGCGTGAACCGAAGGAGCCGCCCATGTTCGCGATGCCCGTTTACCGAACACCGGATTTCTCGCAGGAGCCGTTCGCCAGCGCCCCCGACGCGACGCTCGCCGAGGTGGAGGCGGACGGCATCGGGCCCGAGGGGTTTCACAGCACGTCCGTGTTCCCCGAATACGTGAAGGTCGGGGGCACCTGGCTCCTCCCCCGCCACAGCCGTATGGACGCAAGCATCGTGGTCGCGCGGAACGAGGCGGGCGAGCGCATGCTGCGCGTGGTCGAGAACCGCAACCTGCGCGCGGGCGACCTCGTGGTCCTCGGGCGCACCGAGGACGCCGAGGAGGGCATCTACGTGCACGCGGACTGCTTCGACGACCCCTGCGCGGAGCAGGCGGACAGGTCCGACAAGTTCGCGTTCCGCCAGGCGCGCAGCCGCGAGACCTCGTTCGCCCGCGACTACGACCGCCTCTACGAGCGGCTGCGCCACGACCGCGACCACGGCAAGATCGTATGGGTGATGGGACCGGCGTTCGCCTTCGACGCCGACGCGCGCCGCGCCATGCAGCGCATCATCGAGGCCGGCTTCGTCGACGGCATCATGGCGGGAAACGCGCTCGCCACGCACGACCTCGAGGCCGCCACGCTCCACACGGCGCTCGGCCAGGACATCTACACGCAGCAGACGCAGCGCAACGGGCACTATAACCATCTCGAGGTGATCAACCGCGTGCGACGCGCCGGGTCAATCGAGGCGTTCGTGCGCACGGAGGGCATCGAGGACGGCATCGTCGCCGGCTGCGTCCGCCAGGGCGTGCCGCTCGTGCTCGCGGGGTCGATCCGCGACGACGGGCCGCTGCCGGGCGTGATCGGCGACGCGTACGAGGCGCAGGCCGCCATGCGCGCCATGGTCTCCGACGCCACGACGGTCATCTGCATGGCCACCATGCTGCACACCATCGCCACCGGCAACATGACGCCGTCGTATACCTTCGACGAACAGGGAGCCATCCGGCCGGTGTTCTTCTACACGGTCGACGTCTCGGAATTCGTGACCAACAAGCTACTCGACCGCGGGAGCGTCTCGGCCACCTCGTTCATCGCCAACGTGCAGAACTTCATCGTCATCGTGGCGAAGGGCTTGGGGCTCATGTAGCGGCGGGCGCAGGGCGGCACGCGGGCAGCGGGCGGCACGCGGCGGGTGCGGGGCGGGCACGCGGGCGGAGGGCGCGCCTAGCGCGCGAGGACGTCGTAGCGCACCGACTTGCCAGCGATCGAATAGCTCGGCTTGATGCCCGCGAGGTGCGGCCCTTTGACCGGGCGCTTGATGACCACCTTGCGCGGGCACGCGGCGAGCGCGGCGGCCACGAGCGCGTCCTCGTCGTCGCACGGGCGCTCCAGGCGGTGGATGAGCTGGAACTTCTTCTTCACCGCCGCGCTCTTGCGCCGCTCAGGGAACATCGGATCGAGGTAGACCACGTCGGGCGCGGGCGCGAGGCCGGGCAGCGCCGCGATGCTGTCCTCGCCGGCGACACGCATGCGACCGGCTGCGGCGCGCAGCTCGGGCTCGGGCGCGACGGCGGCGCGGCGCAGGCTGTCGCGCAACAGCTCGGCGATGACGGGATCGCTTTCGAAGAGCAGCACGGAGAAGCCCGCGGCCGCGAGCAGCAGCGCGTCCTCGCCGAGCCCCGCGGTCGCGTCCACGGCGAGCGGGAGGCGGGCGTCCGGGGACGCGTCCGCCGGGCGCTTGACCTTCGCGGCGCGCACGAGCAGCTCACGGTTCAGCCGCCCGGGCTTGAGCCGGGGCGCCATGGCGGAAAGGTCGGGGCGCAGCAGCATGCCGTCGCCAAGCAGACAGGTTCCCAACGCATCGAAGCGGACGGTAATGTCGAAGGACGCGGGGACGGCGGGCGCATCGAGGTCGGCGTCCGCAGGCAGCAGCGGCGCCTGCGCGCACTGCGCAAGCCGCTCCGCCGCCTGCTCGTCACCGCCCGGCACGAGCACGATGGCGAGCTGGCCGCCCCGCTCCCCTGTCCTATCCCGTTCGCTCATCTGCGCCCCTTTCTTCCAGCAGTATACCGGGAGCGGCGGGCGCACTACCAACGAGGGGCGCCGGGCCGTGCGCCCGCCCGGTCATTCGTCGCTCACGCGCACGCCCAGAAGCGTCACGAGCTCGGCCGCCTGCGTGGGACTCACCGTGCAGCCGCGCAGCTCGTGGAAGGTGCTCGACACCACGATGCCCGAGATGTCGCAGGTAGAGAGGTCGATGCCTTCGAGCGACGTGCCGAACATGTCGGCGCGCGAAAGGTCGCAGCCGTCGAGGAGCACGTGCTTGAGCCGCGCGCGGTGCCAGGCGCTCTCGGCGAGCGCGGTCTTGCGCGCCGCGAGCACACTCGCCGCCGCCTCCGAGAAATCCGCGTACCGCAGCTGGCTCTCGTCGAAGCACACGCTGGTCAGGCGGCCTTTTTGGAAGCTCAGACCCGGCGCGGAGCAGCCCTCGAAGTCGCAGCGGTTCAGCCAGCTGCGCTCCATCGTGCACGCGATGAAGCGGCACCCCACGAAGCGCACGTCCGCCAGCGAGCAATTCGAGAAGTCGACGCCCTCGAACTGGCACGAACGGAAGATGACCTGGTCGAACGTCGCCCCATTCGCGCGAACGTCGGCGAGCTCCAGGCCCTCGAACGCCGTCATCGATATGGTCGCGTCGCCCTCGCCCAGGAGCCGGAGCAGCTCATCGCGCGTGACATGCTGCCCGATATGCTCTTTTACCTGGGAGAACCCATACCGCTTCGCCGCCATATGCGCTCCTTGCCGCCCGCGCCGCCCTGTCCGGGGACATTGTACGCCGGCGCGGGGACACGGGGCGCGCGACGGCCGCACTTGCTCGGAAGCCGCCCGACCGCCAGCGGCTCTCGCCCGCCCCCGTCGGCAGCCGCATCACACGAAATCGTAGGGCATGCGGCGCGCCACCAGGTAGAACAGGGCGAGCACCATCCAGGCGAAGGGGAAGAACAGGAACGCGCCGCCCATAACGACGAGCCGCGCCGCGTAGAAGACGAGCCGCCGCGCGCCCGTGCGCCCGCGCGTCTCGCAGCTCATGCGCACGAAGCCCCCGCCCGGCGTCGAGCCGTCGTGGAGCCACGGCAAGATGCCCTCCACCAGCACGAACGCGGCGATGTGGAGGTAGAGCGCCAGCGGCGTCCCCGTGAGCAGGCCATCCAGCCAGCCGAAGCCGGGCACGTAACGCCCCACGAGCGCCAGCACACCCACCGTCGTCGAGCCCACGAGCCCGACGAGCAGCATATCGAGCCAGAACGCCACGCAGCGGCGGATGAACCCGGGCTCGTGCGTCACCTCGCCCTCCTGGGCGAGCGCGCCCGGCTGCAGCACGCGCGCGAGCAGCGCCGCGCACCACCAGCCGATCGCCGCGCCGGACGCGTTGTAGATGAGGTCGTCCACGTCCGCGGTGCGGTATGCGTACGGGTAGATGCCGAAGAGCCCCGTGCCCTGCGCCGCCTCGATGACAAACGAGGCCAGGAGCCCCACGACGACGGTCTTCGCGAAGCCCCAGCGGAAGAGCCGTCCCCCGATGAACCCCAGCGGCACGAAGAAGACCACGTTGAACGCGATCTGCGGGATGACGGAGAAGCCCTCGCGCATGAAGTCGCCGATGGGCGCGAGCGGGTTCAGCTGCCACGGGATGCCGTACGTGATGCCCGGGCCGGCGTCTCCGCTCGGCAGCGGGTAGAGCGTGAAGCAGCCGAGGCCGAGCACGTAGAGCACGGTGAGGTAGGTGGACGCGACCGAGACGAAGCGCAGCCGGCCGTCGCGGTGGTAGAGGTACGCGAGGATGGGCAGGGTGAACGCCGCGGACGCGAACGGCCACATCACGAGCGCGAGCAGGAAGTTGTCGCTGTACCCTCCCAGGAAGCGTTCGATGAGCCTCATGCGGCGCCTTTCGTCCTCGCCCGATTGCCTACCATGGACATTCTCGGCCGCCGCCGCGCCCCGTGCCATCGATTTCGCTTACGCCTGGATTACGGTTTTGAAAGGTTCCGCGCCCCGCATGTAAAAACACCCCAGGGGTTTTTCTACATGTAACAATACCCCTGGGGTGGTTTTACATAGACCGGTAACGGAGGGGCAGCATGGCAATCGATAGGGTCAAGGCGTTCTTCGCGGAGCGCGGCATGGAGGGGCGCGTGCTCGAATTCGATACCTCGAGCGCCACGGTCGAGCTCGCGGCGCAGGCCGTGGGGTGCGAGCCGGCGCGCATCGCCAAGACGCTCTCGTTCCACGTGGGCGACCGCGTGGCGCTCGTGGTGGCAGCCGGCGACGCGCGCATCGACAACCCCAAGTTCAAGGCGCAGTTCCACACCAAGGCGAAGATGCTCAAGGCCGAGGAGGCCGAGCAGCTCATCGGCCATGCCGTCGGCGGCGTGTGCCCCTTCGCCGTGAACGACGGCTGCGACGTCTACCTGGACGCAACGCTTCGCCGCTTCGAGACGGTCTTCCCCGCCTGCGGCAGCTCGAACAGCGCCATCGAGCTCACCCCCGCCGAGCTGGAAGATCTGTGCCAGCCCTGCACCTGGGTGGACGTCTGCAAGCTCCCCGCCTAGCGTCGCGCTGATAACAGGCGCCGGGCGCCAACGCATGATAAAAAGGTGACTGACACCAAATTATCACCGGGCGCGGCGCGCGAGCCCGAGCAGGCACACGGCCGAGCCCACGGCAGCGAGCACGCCGCCCACGAGCCCGATGGCCGCGAGCGAGAGCGTCGTGCTCACCACGCCGCCCAAGAACGACCCCGTGCCGATGCCCAGGTTGAAGATCCCGGAGTAGAGCGCGATCGCCACGGACGCCTCGTCCGCACGCGCCGCGCGGATGATCTCGGCCTGGAACGCGATGCCGAACGCCGTGTTGCAGGCACCCCACACCGCGAGCACGCCGAACGTCCCCGGGACGAGCGTCGCCGCCGGGGCGAGCAGCAGAAGCGCGGCCGAAAGCCCCGCGAGCGCGGCGCCCAGGAACGGGAGCCGATGCGCGTCGTAGGAACGCGAGAACAAAAAGCTCCCCGCGAGCCCCGCCGCGCCGAAGACCGTGAGCGCCATGGTGGCGGTGCCGGCGTCAAGCCCCGCGACCTGCGCCAGGAACGGGTCGATGTAGCTATACGCGGTGTAATAGCCCGTCGCCACGAGCAGCGTGCTCACGTAGATCGCCACGAGCACGCGGTTGCGGAAGAGCCCGGGCAGCTGCCGCATGGTGAAGCGCTCGCCCGCTGGAATCGTGGGCATGACGACGGCGGTGTACAGCACGAGCACCGCGCCCACCACGCCTACGCAGGCGAAGGTCATGCGCCAGCCCACCGCGAGCCCGATCGCGCGGCCCAGGGGCAGGCCGAACACCATGGCCACCGACGTCCCCGTCGCGACCATGCTGAGCGCCAGCGAGCCGTGCTCGGGCGCGACCACGCGCGTCGCCATAACCGAGGCGATCGACCAGAAGATCGCGTGCGCGCAGGCCACGAGCAGGCGCGCGGCCACGAGCAGCGCGAACGTGGGCGCGACAGCGCAGGCGACCTGACCCGCGGTGAAGAGCACGAGCACCCCGAGCAGGAGGCGCTTGAACTCGAACCGCGAGGCGAACACCATGAGCGGCAGCGAGAGCGCCATGACCGCCCATGCGTAGATCGAGGTCATCATGCCGGTCTGCGCCTCGGTGAGGCCGAAGCTGCCGGAGATGCTGCTCAATAAGCCGATAGGCATGAATTCCGAGGTATTGAACACGAACGCGGAGCAGGTGAGCCCCGCGAGCGCGAGCCACTGGCGCGCCGTCATGGCCGTGCGTTCGCCCATGTTTACTACCTTCCGCCTCTGGACCCGGACCCGGGTGCGTTGCAAACGGTTGGGGATTATAGCAAAGCGGCGCCGCGCGGGCGGGAGGAGCGCGCGACGCGCCGCCGGCGCACCGAACGGAAACAGTTCGAGCGCCGATACTGTGTGGGATTCCGGATTCCCTGAGTAGAGCCGGGTCGGGGCTCAGGAAAAGCGCTGGTCGGAGCAGTCCATGGCATGGGTGTACTCGCCGGGTTCGAATTCCCACACAGTATCGGCGCTCGAACCTTCCGCGGGCAGCCCGAATGCACCCGACACGTGCACGTCAGCCCCCGAACACCGCGCACAAAACGGGCGCGCCCGACCGCACCGCCGAACGCGCCCCGCAAAGAGCTATCTCATCTACCCTGGTTAGTCCTTCTTGATCCAGCTGAACATGGAACGGATCTTCTCGCCCGTCTTCTCGATGGGATGCTCGTTGATCTTCTCGCGCTGCTCGAGCAGCCACTTGTGGCCGTTGTTGCAATCGTCGACGAACTCCTGCGCGAACGAGCCGTCCTGGATGCGCGCCAGGAGCTGCTTCATGGCCGCGCGGCTCTCCTCGTTGATGACCTTGGGGCCGGCGTAGTACTCGCCGTACTCGGCCGTGTTCGAGATGGAGTAGTTCATGAAGTGGATGCCGCTCTCGTACATGAGGTCCACGATCATCTTCATCTCGTGATAGACCTCGAAGTACGCGAGCTCCGGCGGGTACCCGGCCTCGGTGAGCGTCTCGAAGCCGGCCTTCACGAGTTCGACGAGGCCGCCGCAGAGCACGGCCTGCTCGCCGAAGAGGTCCTCCTCGGTCTCCTCCTTGAACGTCGCCTTGATGACGCCCGAGCGCGCGCCGCCCACGCCCCAGCAGTACGCGAGCGCGATGTCCCACGCGTTGCCCGTGGCGTCCTGCTCCACGCAGGCCAGGCACGGCACGCCGGAACCCTCGGTGAACTGGCGCCGCACGATGTGGCCGGGGCCCTTCGGCGCGCACATGATGACATTCACGTCCTCGGGCGGCACGATGTAGCCGTAGTGGATGTTGAAGCCGTGCGCGAAGGCGAGCGTGTTGCCGGGCTTGAGGTGCGCCTTGATGTGCTCCTCGTAGACCTTGGGCTGGGTCTCGTCGGGCACGAGCATCATGATGAGGTCGGCTTCCTCGGCCGCGGTGTCCATGTCGCACACCTTGAGGCCCGCCTCCTCGGCCTTGGCCCAACTCTTCGAGCCCTCGCGCAGGCCCACGCGCACGTCGCAACCGGAATCGAGCAGGTTGAGCGCATGCGCGTGTCCCTGGCTGCCGTAGCCGATGATGGCGATCTTCATGTTCTGGATCACCTGCGGGTCGCAATCTGCCTCGTAATAGATCGTCACAGCCATGTCGTTCTCCTTAGGTTTCGTGGCTGACAGTACCTGATGCATCGGTGGGGCATGTAAATTTACCCCAGCGACTTTTTTACATGCCCCCATACGTGGGCGTTGGATTCGATGCGGACGCCGGGCGATGTAAAAAAGTCGCTGGGGTAAATTTACATGCCGGCCCTGGCGCCGCGCTGCTAGCTGCTTCGCGACATCGCGATCTTGCCCGTGCGCGTGATCTGGCGCAGGCCGTAGCCGCGGAACAGATCCTCCATCGCGTCGAGCTTGCTCGCCGTGCCCGTCGCCTCGACGGTGAGCGTGTTCTTGCCCACGTCGACGATCTTGGCGCGGAAGATGTTCGCGATCTCGATGATCTCGTGCCGGCGGTCGGCCGGGGCGCTCACCTTGAACAGCACGAGCTCGCGCTCGATGGCGTCCTCATGCGTCATGTCGGAGATCTTGTACACCGAGACGAGCTTGTGCAGCTGCTTGGTGATCTGCTCGTAGGCGATCTCGTCCGCCTCGACGATGATGGTCATGCGGCTCATGGTCACGTCCTCGGTGGGCGCGACGGTGAGCGAGTCGATGTTGAACCCGCGGCGGCTGATCATGCCGGTCACGCGGCTGAGCACGCCGGGCTTGTTCTCGACGAGCACCGAGAGGATGTACTGCATCTCACTCGCCTCCCTTCACATCGTCCGCAGCTGATGCGGAAGCGTCCGACGTCAGCGCATCGCCGGCAAGCGGTGTGCCCACGCGCAGCGACGGGTCGCGCTCGTCGAGCGGCAGCGGCTCGGCCACCGTGCCCGCCATCTCGCCCGCCGGGCTCATGCCCTTCTCCGTCACGCGCACGCCGCCGAGCGTGAGGTCGATGGCGCCGATGATGTCGTCGATGGCCGCGCCGGGCGCCACCATGGGGTAGACCGTCTGCGCCGTGGGGATCACCACGTCGAGCAGGTAGGGCGTGTCCGCGGCGAGCATGCGGTCGAGCGCGCCCGGGACCTGGTCCGGGTGCGTGATGCGCTCCGCCTGCCAGCCGTAGGCCTCGGCGAGCTTCACGAAATCGGGGTTCGCCGTGAACTCCGTGCAGCTGTAGCGCTCGTGGTAGAACAGGCGCTGCCACTGGTGCACCATGCCGAGTGCGTTATTGTCGATGACGAGCACCTTCACCGCCACGCCATTGCCGATGGCCGTCGCCATCTCCTGGATGTTCATCTGCAGACTGCCGTCGCCGGCGATGCACACCACCTGACAGTCCGGCCGGCCGATCTTCGCGCCGATGGCCGCCGGAAAGCCGAAGCCCATGGTGCCCAGGCCGCCCGAGGAGAGGAACGTGCGCGACTCCTCGCGGTGGATGTGCTGGTGCGCCCACATCTGGTGCTGGCCTACCTCGGTGGTGATGACGCTCGCGTGCGGGTCGAGCTTGTTCGAGAGCTGCTCGAGCACCTGCTCGGGAGCGATGCGGTCGGGGTAGTCGGCGAAGTCCTCGGTGTAGAACGGCCAGCGCTCGCGCCACTCGAAGACCGCCCGCACCCAGTCCGCGTCCTGGGGCTCGGCGCCGGCGCGGTCGAGGCGCTCGTTGATGGCGGCGACGATGACCTGCGCGTCGCCCACGATGGGCACGCGGGGGTTGCGCACCTTGCCGATCTCGGCCGGGTCGATGTCCACGTGGATGACGGTCGCGTGCGGCGCGAACTCCGAGAGCTTGCCCGTCACGCGGTCCGAGAAGCGCGCGCCCACGGCAATGAGCAGGTCGCACTCCGTGACGGCCATGTTGGCGTACTTCGACCCGTGCATGCCCACCGGCCCCAGGTTCAGCGGGTTGGAGCAGGGCACGGCCGCCTTGCCCAGAAGCGTCGTGACCACGGGGATCTGCATCTTCTCGGCGAGCTCGACCACCTCGTCGCACGCGTGGCTCGAGACCACGCCGCCGCCCGCCATGATGAGCGGCCGCCGCGCCTGGCGGATGAGCTCGACCGCCTGCTTCACCTGCTTGGCGTTGCCGCGGTACGTGGGCCGGTAGCTGGGGATGTTCACGGAATCCGGGTAGTGGAAGACCATCTCGGCGCCGGCGAGGTCGGACGGGATGTCGATGAGCACGGGGCCGGGGCGGCCGGTCGAGGCGATGTAGAACGCCTCGCGGAACGTGCGCGTGAGGTCGTCGGTGCTCTGGAGCAGGAAGCTGTGCTTCACCACGGGCATGGTGATGCCCACGATGTCCGCCTCCTGGAAGGCGTCCGTGCCGATGACCCCGCGCGTGACCTGGCCGGTGATGACCACGAGCGGCACGGAGTCCATGTAGGCGGTGGCGATGCCCGTCACGGTGTTCGTGGCGCCCGGGCCGCTCGTCACAAGCACGACGCCCACCTTGCCCGTGGCGCGCGCGTAGCCGTCGGCCTCGTGCACCGCGGCCTGCTCGTGTCGGGCGAGGATGTGGCGAATCTTCGTGGAGTCGTAGAGCGCGTCGTAGATCTTGATGGCCTGGCCGCCCGGGTAGCCGAAGAGCACGTCCACGCCCTCGGCCTCGAGCGAGGCGATGACCGCCTGCGCGCCCGTCATGGTCTTGCCCTCGTGCTCGGTGCCGCTGCCCGCGCCGAAGGGCCGGCCGCTCATGGCGCGCTCCTTCATGGCGAGACGGCTCGCGCGCGACACGTCGGCCGCGGGGGCGGAGGATTCGGCGCTCGTGCAGATATGCTGGCGGATGTCGTCGGGCATATCGGGCGTGCGCGGGCTGC
>CAPI01000077.1 GCA_000333815.1 [Collinsella] massiliensis | reverse complement strand
TCCAGGCGTGGCTGGACACACCCAGCATGAAGATGTTGGCGCCCGAACAGAAGATGCGGTCCTTGCCGCTGGTGACGATCACGCTGCGCACCTCGGGATGCTCGAAGCGCACGCGGTTGAGCGCGTCGTTCAGCTCGATGTCCACGCCCAGGTCGTAGCTGTTGAGCTTGAGCTTGTAGCCGGGGCGGATGCCGCCGTCTTCCGCGATGTCGAGCACGAGGCGCGCGATGGCGCCGTCGAAGCTCAGCGACCAGTGGCGGTACTGGCCGGGTTCGGTGCGGTAGTCGACGCGCGGGGGCGCCTGGAGCGTGGTGGTGTCGGTCATGCGGAAGTCTCCTGT
Source organism: [Collinsella] massiliensis (assembly GCA_000333815.1). GTDB lineage: Bacteria > Actinomycetota > Coriobacteriia > Coriobacteriales > Coriobacteriaceae > Enorma. The sequence continues at coordinate 799 of CAPI01000077.1, read as the reverse complement.
GGGGCAGTGTTCGGAAACCGTGAACAGGAAAGATAGTGCACTTTCTTGCTCCGATGACATGCATCATGCTGCATGCAAACAGGCAAGTCAATGCCTGCTGCACTTTTTTTCAGATTTCAGCCCGATTCAGGCTTCCAGGGACTTTTCCAGGAACACCGCGGATCCGGCTTTGCCGGGCCGCTGGTGTTGCCCCCCGTAAGGGGGTTGGCGCAGCGACACGAAGTGCGCGAGCCTGGGGGCGAGCCCAGTTACATCGACTTGCCAGCGGGGTAGTCCGGCTTCTTGTCGTTGCCTTCGATGTACGGGCTCCACGGCTTGGCCTTCACCGGACCCGGCGTCTTCCACACCACGTTGAACTGGCCATCGGCCTTGATCTCGCCGATGAACACGCTCTTGTGCAGGTGATGGTTCTTCTCGTCCATCTTCGACACGATGCCCGAGGGCGCCGTGAAGGTCTGACCGGCCATGGCGGCGATCACCTTGTCGGTGTCCGTCGACTTGGCCTTCTCGACCGCCTGCTTCCACATGTGGATGCCGATCCAGGTGGCTTCCATCGGATCGTTGGTGAGCGGCTTGTCCTTGTGGCCGGCGATGTTCTTGGCCTTGGCGTAGTCGCTCCACTGCTTGATGAAGGCGGTGTTGGTCGGGTTCTTGATCGACATGAAGTAGTTCCATGCGGCCAGGTGACCCACCAGCGGCTTGGTGTCCACGCCGCGCAGCTCTTCTTCGCCGACCGAGAAGGCGACCACGGGCACGTCCTTGGCCTTCAGGCCGGCGTTGCCGAGTTCCTTGTAGAAGG
>CAPI01000078.1 GCA_000333815.1 [Collinsella] massiliensis | reverse complement strand
CCCTCGAGCAGGCGCCCTGCGATGACGATGAGGGCCATGAGCACCGCGACGAGCACGAGCACCGTCGCGAGGGCGCGCCGCCCGGACAGCGGGCCGTCCGCCGCCGGGGCGTGCAGGAGCGGCCGCGCCGCGCACGCGGCAGCGTCGATGCGCAGCGCATCCCCGCCCGAAGCCGCACCGGTATCCCGGACCCGTTCCGCCATCCTCATCGCACCTCCCCGCGCAGCCGCGGGTCGATCGAGCGGCTGAGCACGTCCGCGAGCGCGTTGCCCGCGAAGACGAGCGCCGCCGTCGCGAGCGCGATGCCCACGAGCAGGGGCGCGTCCCCGCCGAGGGCCGCCGTGACCGCCGCCTGCCCGAGGCCGGGGTACGAGAAGACCTGCTCCACCAGGATCGAGCCGCCCACGATCTCGCCGATCTGCGCGCATTGCAGCGTGAGCGCCGGGAGCACGAGGTTGCGCAGGCCATGGCGGCGCACGACCTCGCCCGTCCCCTCGCCGCGCGAGCGCGCGAACCGCACGTACTCGCTACCCAGCACGTCGATGGTCTTCTCGCGCGTGTGGAGCGCCACGTTGGCGACGCCGGTGAGCGAGAGCACGAGCGCCGGCAGGACCATGTGGTAGAGGCGCTCGGCAAGCGGCACCGCGCCCGACGCCCCGATGGGCACCGAGAAGCCCAGCGGGAACCATCCGAGGTACACGGAGAAGACCATGAGCGCGACGAGCGCAATCCAAAACGTCGGCGTTGCGGAGAGCAGGTAGCAGTAGGCGCACACGACGCGGTCAACCCAGCCGCCCCGGCGCGCGCCGGCCGCGACGCCGAGCGCCAGCCCCACCGCGCCCGCGATGAGCCAGGACGACGCGAGCAGCAGCGCCGAGTTCCCGAGCCGCTCGCCCACCACCTCGGCAACCGGCGCGTTGAAGCGCAGGCTCTCGCCCAGGTCGCCCCGCACCGCATCGGCGAGCCATGCGCCGTAGCGCTCGAGGAGCGGCGTCCCGGCATCCCAGCGCTCCGCGAGCTCCGCGCGCCGCTCCGGGCTCATCGCGGCATAGGCCGCCTGTCCCACGTTCGCCTGGACCGGGTCGATGGGCGAAACGCTCACCAGGAAGAACGTGAGGAAGCTCACCGCCAGCATGAGCAGGGCGAAGCGCGCCGCCGCACGAACGACCGCACGCGTCATGCCCAGCTCCAGCGGTCGACGTTGTTCACGAGCGACCAGCCGTGACCATGGGGATGCGGCTTCTGCTCGGCCACGTCGAGCCCCGTGCGCTTGAAATAGAGGTGGTCGACGTTGGCGACCCACGCCCAGGTCGCGGCGCCCTCAGGCGCGAAGCCGTCCTCGCCGTCCCAGGCCGCGAGCTGCCAGTGGACATAGGAATCCTCGATGGCCTGCTGCGCGAGCGCGTCGTCCAGGTGGCCGTCGATGGCGGCGCTCTCGTAGCAGGCGTAGTTGCCCCAGCCGGTCGAGTAGTTGAGCGCGTAAACCTCGACGGGCGAGTTGGAGCCCCAGCCCCAGAGCACGGGCGCTTCGTACTGATGCGGGTAGATCTCATCCCAGCTGCCGCCGCGCGGGCTCACCTCGAGGCCGAGCTGGGCGAGCTGGGCGGCCACCTCGTAGGCCATGGCCTGGCGCACGGAATCGTCCGAGGCGTACCAGAGGTCGAAGGCGGCGCGCAGCCCGTCCTTCGCGCGGACGCCGTCCTCGCCGGGAACCCAGCCCGCGGCGTCCAGCAGCGCGCAGGCGCCCTCAGGGTCGCAGGCGACCTCCATGTCCGCGCTCGACCACGGCATGCCGTCGCTCACGCTAAATGCCGGCGCGCCGAAGCCCTCGAGCACGTGCTCGATCACGCGGTCGCGGTCGAGCCCCATGATGATGGCGCGGCGGACCGCGACGTCGCAGGTCACGTCGTTGCCGGCGGCATAAGCCACATCGCCCTGCCCGGCTTTGGTAGCGCCGGCGGGGACGGCGGGCAGCGAGATCCCGCGCGAGTCGACCGTCGCGTAGTTCACGAGCTCGAAACCGTCGAAGGCCTGGTGCGCATGGGTCGCGTACGTGTAGGCGATGTCGACCTCGCCCGCCTGCACCGCCGCGAGCGCCGCGTCCTCGTCCATGAACACGACGACGACGCGCTCCATGCGCGGCGCCTCGCCGTAGTACGACGGGTTCGCGCGGAAGATCGCCTGCTGGCCACGATCCCAGCGCTCGAGCAGGTAGCGGCCGGACCCGACGGGCGCCGCCCCGTACCCCTCGCCGTAGGCGTGCGCGGGCACGATGCCGAGCACCGCGAGCGTGTAGAGCAGGGCGTTGTAAGGCTTGTTCAGGTGCAGCTCGACGGTCGCGCCGTCGAGCGCGACGGCCTCGTCCACCATGGAGAGGTCCGCCTCGAACGTGTCGCTCGCCACGGCGGAGTTCACCGTGAAGGCGACGTCCTCGGCCGAGAGGGGCTCCCCGTCCGAGAAGACCACGTCGTCGCGCAGCAAGAACGTCCAGGTCAGGCCGTCCTCGGAGCACTCCCAGGACGTAGCGAGGTCGCCTTGGAAGGCGAGGTCGGCATCCGTGGTGATGAGGGTGGACTGGATGAGGGGCTCATGGATGTGCTCGCCGCACCCCCACGAGACGAGGGGGTCGAAGCCCGCCGCGGGCTCGCTCGTGGGGCTCATCGCGACGATGACCTGGTGCGCGGGGTCCACGTCGCCCGCAGCCGCAGAGCCGCTCGAGCCGGCAGTCCCCTGCCCCGAGCCTCCCGCGCATCCCGCGGACGCGAGGGCGGCGGTTGCAGCGATGGCCGCGGTACCCGCAAGCAGGCTTCGGCGCGTGATGGTGCCCGGCTGGTCTGCGCTCACCGCATCGTCCTTTCGGTGTTACGAATAGAGGAAAAAGTGTTACCGAAAGGATGATAGCAGAAGCCCGCGGCGGGATGGGCGCATCGAGCGCCGGCCGCCGCCCGCAGCCGCCCGGCGCGCCTACAGCCCCAAATATGCGAGCAGCTCCGCGCGCACGTTGGGAACCACGCCGTCAATCGCCGCATCGAGCGCGCGCGAGAGCAGCGCCCCCACCTGCCTCCCGGGCTTGACACCCGCCTCGATGAGGTCGCGCCCGCTCAGGTCGAGCGTCGACAGGCTGTACGGCTCCCGGTTCGCCACGAGCTCGCGCACCATCTCGCGCATCCGCTCGATGTCCTCGACATAGTAGAAGCACGACGGCGCCTTGCCGAGGGTGTCCGCGCGCTTGAGGTCGAGCAGCTCGTTCATGAGGCGAATCGTGTCGAGCCCGGACCCGGAGAGGAGCCCCATCATGCGCAGCAGGTCGGTGCGCTCGGCCTCGAGCGGGCGGTCGTGATAGCGGATGAGCAGGCACGCGTCGCGCACGAGCGCCCCCGGGCAGGCCAGGCGGCCCATGATGGCGCGCGCGGCCTCGGCGCTGCGCTCGGGGTGGCCGTAGAAGTGGCCGTTGCCGCGCTCGTCGAGGGTGAAGCACGCGGGCTTCTCCACATCGTGCAAAAGCGCCGCCCACATGAGCGACGGGGACGGCGCGGTGTCCGGCCCCGCCCCGTCCACGCGCGAGAGCGAGAGCTCACCGGCGACCGTGAGGACGCGGGCGGTGTGCTCGTACACGTCGAAGGCGTGGTAGCGGCTATGCTGGTCGAAGCCCCGGCACGCGGCGAGCTCGGGAATGGCGGCGCACATGAGCTCGGGGTAGCGCAGGAGCGCGTCGCCGCCGCGCCCGGTGGCGAGGATGCCGTCGAGCTCCCAGCCCACGCGCTCGCGCGCGACCGCGTCGAGGAGCGGAGCGCAGGCCGCGAGCGCCTCGGCCGTGGCCGGGTCCATGGAGAAGTCGAGCCGGCAGGCGAAGCGCACCGCCCGGAGCATGCGCAGGGCATCCTCCTCGAAGCGCCGGCGCGGCTCCCCCACCGCGCGGATCTGCCGGCGCGCGAGGTCGCCCGCGCCGTCGAAGCAGTCGAGCAGCCCGCGCTCCGGATGCCAGGCCATCGCGTTCACGGTGAAGTCGCGGCGGGCGAGGTCCTCCTCCACGGTGCGCGCCCGCTGCACGCTCTCCGGGTGCCGGCCGTCCGTATAGAACCCGTCCAGCCGGTACGAGGTGACCTCGATGCGCTCGCTGCCCGCGATGGCCGTGATGCCGCCGAACCGAACGCCCGACTCCACCACGCGGATGCCCGCCGCCTCGAGCGCCGCCTCGTTCTCCTGCCAGGAGCCCGCGCAGCAGATGTCGACGTCGTGGCTCGGCGCGCCGAGGAGCGCGTCGCGCACCCAACCGCCCACGATCCACGCCTCGAGCCCGGCGCCCTCGAGGGCGGCGAGCGCGGCGAGCGCGCCCGCGCTCGGACGGGTTCCGTTCAGCGCGGGCGCCGGCACGGAGGCGGCCCCGGCTGCCTGCTCGAGCTTCGCATCCATCGCGCGCCTCCTTACCTCTCGCGGCGACCTGGCACCCGCGCCGGCCAGCCGCCTCCACAACCTGCAAGATGGCAGCCAGGCATGCGTCCGGGCCGCCGGCCACGCCCGTGCTAGCAGGCGAGCGTGCCCATCGGATCCCACGGCGCGAGCACGGTGGGCTCGGCCTCATAGGCCGCCAGCTCCTCGTCCGTGAGGTACTTCTTATCGACGACGACCTGGTAGACGTACTCGTCGAACCAGGCATCGGACGCGACGTCGTAGCCCTTCTTGCCGTGCTCGTCGCTCCAGCTGTTCTCGATGCGCCAGCGCGTGGGCACGCCGGCCTCGTTCAGGTTCACGCCCTGCAGCGTCATGGCGTGCGTCATGACGGACTCGCCGTAGTCCAGGCGGGCGGCCTTGTCGAGCCCCGTCTCGATCGGCAGGCCGAAGAGCGTATCCACGTCGAGCGCCGCGGGGTCGAGCACGCCGTCGGCGGAGAGGAAGCCCTGGTCCACGTCGGAGCCGAACCACACGGGCAGCCCGTCCTTCAGCTGAGCCACCGCCACGCGCTTGAGCGCGTCGATGGGCAGGTTCACGTAGCGCACCGTGCCGTCCTCGACCACGTTGCCCAGGTACTTGACCGTGTACGAGCGCAGGTAGGGCTTATCGGCCGTGGGCGCGCTGATGATGGAGACGTAGTCGTCGAGGTTCATGTCGACGAACTCCGCGAAGAACTGCTGGGGCGTGTAGGTGCCGCTCGCCTTGAGCTCGTTCTTCTCGTCGCGGATGCGCACCTCGAAGCTCGCCGGCGGCTCGCCCAGGCAGATGGCGAGCATGCGGTAGACGCCCTCCATGAGCTCCTGCTTCACCGCTCGCGCCTCGTCGGCGGTCGCGGCGGCGGCGAGGGCGTCGCGCAGCCGCTTGGCGCCCGCGCGCAGGTAGCGCGTGAGGTACTTGTTCATGTCGCCCGTGTTGCTCGAGCAGACGGTCTCCGGCATGGCCTCCTTCGGCACGACGCCGTACTTCTTCACGAGCGAGCGGAACATGTCCCACTGGCCGCCGTCGCAGAGCGGATCGGCGAGCAGGTAGGCCACCTCGCGCGAGGTGAGCTCCTCCCCCGCCGTGGCGATGATGTTCTCGAAGAACCAGTTCGCGCGCTCGTACTTGTCCCAGAAGAGCGGGTAGGCCTGGGAGAGCTCGAAGGTCTTGATGCCGAGCTTCTTCATGATGCGGTAGCGCATGGTGTTCAGGCTCGCGAACATCCAGCAGCGGCCCGAGCGCTTCTGATCGGTGATCTCGCCCTGCTCGAGCTGAATGTCGAACGTCGTGGTGGCAAGCGCCGCCACCTCGGCGTCGCGGGCTGCGGCGCGCACGCCAGAGGAGGTCACGGCGTTGCGGGCGATGCGGGCGCAAACATCCGCCTCGAGCGCCTCGCGGCAATCGGCGGTGAACTCAGGCGTCAGAGAAACACGTTGATCCATAGGAGCTGGTTCCCTTCCTTGCTCGAACGTACATATCGACCCCGCTAGCATACCCTCATTGGGCGCACAGCGACAGCAAAAAAGCGCCGCGCCCCCGAATCGAGGAGCGCGGCGCCCGTCTTCGGCATTGAGCCGAGGCTACCCAGCGGAACTAGAGCTTGCGCACCGTGACGCGCTTGCTGTACTCGTCGACGTGCGCGAAGTCGCCCAGGCCGACGCTCTCGGCCACGTTGGCGCCCGTCGCCATGGCGAGCTTCATGGCCTCCTCGACGTTGTCGCGGTCGTGGTACCACTTGAGCAGGAACGCGGCGAGCGTGCAGTCGCCGGCGCACACGGAGGACACGAGCTTGATGTTGAAGTCGCGCTTCGCGTACCAGATGTCCTCGCCGTTCGAGAAGTAGGCGCTGCCGCGGCTGCCCATGGTGAGCAGCACGTTCTGCACGCCGGCCTCATGCGCGAGCGCGAGCGCGCGGCGGGCATCGTCGTCGGTGTCGATCTGCACACCGAAGATCTCGCGCATCTCGTGGTGGTTCGGCTTGATGAGCAGCGGGTGCGTGGCGCAGAGCGTCTTGAGCTTATCGCTCGAGAGGTCGAGCACCACGTCGGCGCCACGATCCTGGGCGTGCTTCACGACCTGGTCGAGGAAGTCCTTCGAGGCCTTGCGCGGCAGCGAGCCGGAGACGATGAGGCACTCGAGGTCGCCCGTGGTGTCGAGGATCTTGTAGAGCTCCTGCTCGCCCTGGGGCGTGAGCACGGGACCGGGGTTCAGGATGCCGTACTCGTTCTCGCCGTCGTTGAAGTAGGAGTTGATGCGCGTGACGCCGTCGATCCAGACGGGGCGGCACAGGCAGCCGGAGTTCATGGTCTCATCGACCACGTACTTGCCGGTAAAGCCCGCGAAGAAGCCGAGCGCCACCGAGTCGACGCCGAACTTCTTGAGGGCGAACGACACGTCGAGGCCCTTGCCGTTGGCGGTGTAGCTCGCGGACATCGAGCGGACGTTCTCGTTCGGGACGAGCGAAGGGCAGGACACGGTCATGTCGACGGCGGGATTAGCGGTGAGCGTGTAGAACATGAACAGCCACCTTCCTTTCACAAGAAAACTGCACGGCGCAAAGGATAGACGCGCCGTGCAGCGAATGCAAGCGAAGTTGCGAGAGCTTTCCATTCGCTAACAAAGGAAATGCCCTCGCTCAGAACCGGGGCGCGGGCCGAACAACCTGTCCGCGCCCCGGTCGCGAAATGCGCTGAACGCCTACTTGCGCGCGGCCTCCTCGAGCGCAGCCTTGACCTCTTCGGCGGTCTTGAGCTGCATGACCTTCTCCTCGAGGGCGTCGGCGTCGGCCTTCGTCCACTGCGAGATGGTCTTGCGCGTGCGCAGGACGCTCGGGGCGGAGACGGAGAACTCCTCCATGCCCCAGCTGATGAGCAGCGGCGTGAGCAGCGGGTCGGCCGCGGCCTCGCCGCACATGCCCACCATGATGCCCTTCTCGACACCGCTCACGATGATCTTCTTGATGGCGCGCAGCACCGCCGGGTAGTACCAGCTGTAGAGGTAGGCCACCTTGTCGTTGCCGCGGTCGGAGGCCATGGTGTAGCCGGTGAGGTCGTTCGTGCCGATGGAGAAGAACGCGGCCTCGTCGGCGAGCAGGTCGGCGATGTTGGCGGCGGCGGCCGTCTCCATCATGACGCCGACCTCGATGTCCTTGTTGTAGTCCACGCCCTCGGCGTCGAGCTCGGCCTTGCACTCCTCCACGAGCGCCTTCACCTGGCGGAGCTCCTCCATGCAGGTAACGAGCGGCACCATGATCTTGATGTCGCCGAACGCGCTCGCACGCAGGAGCGCGCGGAGCTGGACCTTGTACTCATCGGGGTTATCGAGGCAGTAGCGCACGGCGCGGTAGCCCATGAAGGGGTTGTCCTCCTTCTGGAGCTTCAGGTACGGGATCTCCTTGTCGCCGCCCACGTCGAGCGTGCGGATGATCACCGGGGCGCCCTTGAGGGCGAGCGCCACGTTCTGGTAGGCCTGGAACTGCTCCTCCTCGGTGGGCAGCGAGGTGGCGTCCATGAAGAGGAACTCGGTACGGAAGAGACCGATGGCCTCGCCGTCGTGCTCGAGCGCGGCGGGAACGTCGCCCGGACCGCCGATGTTCACGGCGAGCACCTTGTGCACGCCGTCGGCCGTGGTGGTCTCCTTGCCGCGGAAGGCCTCGAGCGCGGCCTTCTCGGCCGCCATGGTCTCGGCCTTGGCGGTGTAGTCGGCGAGCGTGGCCTCATCGGGGTCGAGGATGACCTGGCCATGCGTGCCGTCGACGATGGCGCGGGCGCCGGGGCGCATGGCGGCGCAGCTGTTCACCACGGAGAGGACGGCCGGGATCTCGAGGGCGCGGGCGATGATCGCGGAGTGCGAGGTACGGCCGCCGACCTCGGTCACGATGCCGGCGACGTTGTCCTTGTCGATGGTCGCGGTCATGGACGGGGTGAGGTCGTGCACCACGATGACGGACTCGGGCGGGAGCGTGGAGAGGTCGACGACCTCCTTGCCGAGCAGCTCGCACAGAAGGCCGGTGCGGATGTCGGCGATATCGGACGCGCGCAGGCGGAACATCTCGTCATCCATGGCGAGGAACATGTTCTCGAACATGGTGCTCGCCTCGACGAGGGCCTGCTCGGCGCAGACGCCGCTATCGATGAGGTTGTTGATCTGATCCGTGAGGCCGGGGTCCTTCGCCATGGCGATATGGCCGACCATGATCTCGGCCTCGTTCTCGCCCACGGTCTCCTTCATGCGCTCGGCCTGGGCCTCGGTCTTCTTGCAGAAGGCGCCCAGGGCGAACTGATAGCGCTCACGCTCGGCGGTGCGCTGATCCTCGGGGATCGTGACCGGCTCGAACGTCAGATCGGGCTCGACCGCCACGACGACGGTACCGATGCCGATGCCCTCGGATGCGTTGACTCCCTCGAACATTGCGTGTCCTCTCTCCGTGCATTGCTGCCAAGGGGCAGCTCAAAAAAGCGCAGGCACCCGCAAAAGGCACCTGCGCTCACCTGATGAACTACTTGCTCACGACGCCAGGCGGGGCAGTGTGCTACTCGCCGAGGCCGCTCTTGATGAGGTCGATGGCGGTGGTGAGGGCGTCAGCCTCATCGGCACCGTCGCAGCGGATCTCGACCTCGGTGCCGCAGGGGATGCCGGCGGCCATGAGCGCCATGGGGGACTTGCCGTTGACCTCCTTCTCGGGGGTGACGACGGTCACGTCGCAGGCGAACTTGCCCATGGTGGACGCGAACAGACCCGCGGGACGCATGTGAAGACCCTGGGGATTGATAAGGGTGACCTTCTCAGAAACCATAGCTTGTCTCCTTCTGTTCTACACGCCAGCGACGGCCGACCCGTCGCGAGGCTGACATACGACAGGCTTAGTGTACCTCAATCGTGTGCTAAAAGTAACAGAATACGAATGATGGCAGGTGTTTGGACGAGACGGAAACATAGCGGGCGGAGGGCGGAGTGAATGCGGCAACGGAGGTGCCGCTCCGCGGCCGCGTGGAGGGGCGGTATCGAGGTACGATGCCGGAATCATACATAGGATACGGTTCGAGATGCCTGGTCGCAGCCGCTGACGAAACGCTATTCATCTCGCCCCCTCCACACGAACCAACTACAGGCTCATTATTTATAGCCTCACCTTGGCGGGAGCAGGGTGCTCTTCGCGGAACCGTTCCACAGGGGTCGGCTCGTCGCCATACAACCGCTCTGCGGCCTCCGGACAAAGAGCGCGCAATAATGCAACGGCATCTTCATCCGCAGCGAGCGGCGATGGCCTTCCATTTTGTGGATCAAACAGGCGCTCAGCGTGAGCAACCCGGTTGCGCACGCGAAGAATACCGTCCAGGCGCGGCTGAAGATTCCGGCGATTAGTCCCCTTCGGCCATGCTCGATAGAGGAAGGTTCTCCAGATAACCGCTTCACGGGAACGATCCGAGAGATGAACCCAAAACCCCAGCGTAAGGTTAGATACAACCGAACCGGACGTTGCGCCACTTGGCAGTCGCCCGATCACCGCGTCGATCGCCTTCCGGTTAATCCGGTTCGCGTCGAGTTCTCCGCGCTTCGACCTCCGCATAACAGGCCTGCGCGCAGGCGATGCGTCGTCCAGCAACCAGTGCGCATCACCATGCCAGCCCTCACACATCACCCTGTCGTAGGCGTTGCGCAGCGCAACCTCAAAGTGGGAGATATCGCGCATGAGCACTTGCCCGAGCGCAACGTTCCATTCATAGAGCGCAAGTGCACGATCGATGTCGCCCTCGCAATCCGCAAGATAGGGTGCAAGGCGCTCGGACGAAAGCCAGCGTTCCGCCCATGCCCTAGTCGAGCAGTCCGAAATGTTGTCGCCTTGATGGAGAAGAGACTGTTCGGACGCGAATGCCATCGAACACCTCCAATAGATATGATTGAGGCCCGGTGACTTGCGTGCAGAGGTCATTCCCGGGCCCATCGCTATATATCGTACCCATTTTCACGAAAGCCGACAAGCAAAGTTAGGGGAAACACGCCTTACACCGCAACCGTCGCACAAGCCTCGTCGAAGTAAACTATAAGCGGTTCCGAGATATGCAGCTCACGCACGCGCCAAGAAGGTGATTCCCGTGATGTACCCGTATATGACCCTCGAAGACGGGACGGAAGTCGTCCATTCCCAGATCCTGCACGAGGATGGCCTCGACAAGGTGCTTGTCCATTTTGAGCGCCCGAACGAGCACGGGTTCGACTCCGCTCGCTGCGAGCTGCCCTCGTATACATGGACCGCGTGGGAGGGCGCGTTCTCAGACGCGGAAGTCGAACGGTTCGAAGAGTTCCTGCGCGACAACGCCCACCTCCTGTATCGCTACGCGTCAAACGGAGGGCTGAAGGTTGCCTAGCCTGTTTCTTGTCGGCGGATACCGGAGCTTCTTCTGGTCGAACGAGAACAACGAGCCCGTTCACGTTCATGTTTAAGTGCGGGCGCGGCGGGGTTCGTCTATAATCGGGGGCACGGCAGCATAGTCCGTCACATGCGCCCATAGCTCAGCTGGATAGAGCAGGAGACTTCTAATCTCAAGGTCGAGGGTTCGAATCCCCCTGGGCGCACCAACCGCACATGAGCGCGACCCGGATGGCAGCATCCGGGTCGCATTCGTTATGGGCGTCCGCTCCCATGATGCAACACCTTGCGAGCATAATTATGCTATTGCTGATGCGGGTATACTAAAACCGTTAAAAGAAATAAAAGATGCTAAAAAAGTTAAAAGCTGCTAAAATAAATAAAAGCATCGAAGGAGCGAAGCATGCAGGCATCAGATACCTCGATCCTCAAACCGTCAAACCCCTTCACCCCCATATTCGGCAAAGTCCCCCCCTATTTCGCCGGCCGTGAATCAATCATCGACGAAATCAGCTCGGTATTCCAAGATCCGGACAACAATCCAGACCGGTGCACGTTATTCGTGGGAGCGCGCGGGACGGGCAAGACCGCACTCCTCACGCACCTCGGCCGCATCGCCGAAGCATCCGGATGGATCTGCGCCGATGTCACCGCCTCGAATGACATGCTCGAAGAAATCCGAGCACAGGCAGAGCGCGCGGCGCAACACCTCATCTACAAGGAGGACCAACGCACCATTACCGGTTTGAACATCGCTGGCATTGGGGGAATCTCGTGGTCTAAGGAAAATCACCGACCAGAAACGTGGCGTATCACAATGAGTGACCTGCTCGAAAAGCTCAGCGAGATGCACTGCGGCCTGCTCATCACCGTTGACGAGGTCGATCCGGACCTTGAGGCGATGGAGCGCCTCGTCACCACATACCAGCACTTTGTGCGTGAAGACCGAAAGGTGGCCCTCTTCATGGCCGGCCTTCCCCACCGCATCAATTCCCTCGTCTCCGGAGATTCAACCTCGTTTCTCCGCCGCGCTGCGCGCTATCAGCTTGGCTCCATCCCTCGGTATGAAGTGGTGGAGGCGTTTCGCCTCACCGTTGAGAGCGGCGGCAAGACGATCGACGATGGGGCGCTTGCGTACGCAGCGGACGCGATCGAGGGCTTTCCCTATCTCTTTCAGCTCGTTGGCTATCGCTCATGGAATGCGTCAAGCGACCATGGAGCCATCTCGCTTGAACATGTGCAGCAAGGCGCGAAACTCGCCCGCGAAGAGCTTGCGACGCGCATCTTTGACGCAACGTATTCGGAGCTCTCCGAACATGACAAGGCATTCCTCATCGCCATGTCCGAAGATGAAGCGCAGTCGAAACGCTCCGATTTGATGCAGAGGCTGCAGAAACCTTCAAGTCATATCACGGTCTACAAAAAGCGCCTCATCGAACAGGGCATTATCGAGGAGACACCTGGCGGCGCGTTCCGTTTTGCCCTGCCCGGATTCAAAGAGTATATCCGCGGGCAGGCGAGAGACGAGGCGAGCGACTAGCTCAGGAGCAGCTACACCCCACTACTGGTTGCGGTATGCCTCGCAGACCTCGGCGACGGGGCCCTCCATGCGCTTGACGCCCTTCTCGATCCACACGGCGGTCTGGCACAGGTTCTCAACCTGGTTGATGTCGTGGCTCACGAAGAGCACCGTGACCTTGCCGGTGTCGATGAAGCTCCGGATGCGGTTCATGCACTTCTCCTGGAAGAACACGTCGCCCACCGAAAGTGTCTCGTCGACGATCAGGATATCCGGCTCGGTCACCGTCGCGATGGCGAACGCGATGCGCGCCACCATACCGCTTGAGTAGTTCTTGAGCGGCATGTCCATGAAGTCGTGCAGCTCGGCGAAATCGATGATGTCGTCGATGTGCTCGTCGATGAACGTCTTCGTGTATCCCAGGAGCGCACCGTTGAGGTAGATGTTCTCGCGCGCGGTGAGCTCGATGTCGAAGCCGGCGCCGAGCTCGATGAGGGGCGCGATGTTCCCGCGCACGACGCACTCGCCCTCGGTGGGCTCGAGCACCCCGGCGATGATCTTGAGCATGGTCGATTTGCCCGAGCCGTTCGTGCCGACCAAGCCGACGACGGAACCCTTCGGCACGTTGAAGCTCACGTTCTTCAGCGCCTTGAATTCCTTGAAGAAGAGCTCGCGGCGCGCAAGCGCGATGAAGTACTCCTTCAGGCTGTTCAACTTGGCGCTCGCCATGTTGAACACCATGGTCACATCTTTGACCTCGATGGCATATTCCTGCTCGTTTGTCGCAATCTGCTCAGACATGGCCCCGCCCTAGATGTAGAGGATGAACTTGTGCTCGGTCTTCTTGAACACGAAGATGCCGATCGCGATCATCACAACCGCCCACACCACGCAGAGCGCGACCGTCTCGAAGGACGGAACCGTCTGCCACAGCACGATGTCGCGCATGAACTGGATGTAGTTGTACATGGGGTTCAGCCGGACGACCGCGAGCACGAACCAGGGCGCGTGGTTGTCGACGAGCATCTGCGCATCCCAGAACACCGGGGTGAGGTAGTTCCAAGCGGTGATGACCACGCCCCACAGGTGCATGACGTCGCGGAAGAACACCGCGGCGGCCGATAGCAGCAGACCCAGCCCGCTGCAGAACACCACGAGCAGCAGGAGGCAGACGGGCAGCAAGATGAAATGCCAGGTGGGTACCACGCGGAACCACAGCATGACCGCCAGGACGGCGACGAACGAGAAGGCGAAGTTCACCAACGCGAAGAGCACCTTCTGCACCGGGAAGAGGAAGCGGTCGACCTTGATCTTCTTCAGCAGCGAGGAGGCGTTGATGATCGAGGTCATGCCCTGATTCGTGGAATCGCTCATGAAGGCGAAGGTGATGTTGCCGATGATGAGGTAGAGCGGGTAGTTCTCGATGTTGTATCGGAACATGTACGAGAACACGACGCTCATGACGATCATCATGAGCAGCGGGTTGAGCACGCTCCACACCACACCCAAGATGCTGCGGCGATACTTGAGCTTGAAATCGGTCGAAACCAGCTGGCGAAGAATGAAGCCGTCCTTCGAGAACGTGCCCGAGACGTAATTCGAATGATTCGCTGAGCTATCTGCCACGATCGCTCCCCTACCTAATCTGTCGGTTCAGACATCGGATAATCATACCTGTTTTGCTTCGCGCAGCGCCGCGCACGCACCAGGCAACACATTTCATCTGCCATGCTTGCCCTCGCGCACCAGATCGTCGATGAGCTGCACCGTCGATTGGTACGCCACCCTGCGCGCGAACTGCTGCTCGGCGATGCCCCGCGCCCGCTTCCCCATGCGCTCGCGCGCCGCGGCGTCCTCGATGAGGCGCACGAGCGCGGCGGACAGCGCCGAGGCGTCGCCCGGCTGGACGTTGACGCCGAAGCCGTCCTCCTCGACCTTGTGGCGGAACTCCGCGCCCACTGCGGCGTTGATGAGGGGCTTCCCCGCGGCGAGATAGTCGCCAATCTTGGTCACGATGCTCTGCGCCGCCTTGCCCACCAGCGAGTTCACCAGGATGTCCGAGGCACAGAGGTACGCCGCCATCTTCCGGTAGGGCTGATACCCCAAAAACTCGACATCGCACCCGGTCTCGGACGCGGCCTCGAAGAGGTGCGCTCGCTCTCCCCCATCGCCCAGCAGTTTCAGCTTGGCCTCGGGGTGCGTGCGCTGCACCTCCGCCATCGCGCGGATGAGCGTGTCGATGTCGTAGCAGGCGCTCAGCGTGCCGGCGTAAGTCACCCAGAGCTCGCCGGCGGGCTTTTCGATCTGGCCGGCGAACTCCCGGGCACCTTCGTCAAATTCGTCGATGTCGTTGCCAACGTAGACGACGACCTTCGGGATGTCCTGGCCGCGATCCTTGAACGCGCGCGACGCGTACTCATCGGAGGTGCCCACCACAGCGTCTGCCAGGGCATAGGCCTGCTTCGCCTGCCGGTAAAACGGAGCGAAGAGCACGTCCGACAGCACGGGGACGTCCAGCGCCACGCGGAACGCCTCCGGCCAGAGATCGTTCACGTCGATCACGAACGGGATCCCGTAGCGCTTGGCGGCTCGCCCCGCCGCGAGCGTCGCGTCGTTGGGCGGGATCTGGCAGTAGATGAGGTCGTAATCGTGGTGCTGCTCGAAGTACGCCGTGAGGTTCTTCGCGGCGATGCGGTGCGACCAGATGCGCTGGGGGCACATGTTCGCGGGGTAGCCCGGCTCGTCGATGAAACGGACGGCGTAGGCGTCGGTCGCGGGGTCGAAGGATGCGTCGCGATGGCGTTTATCCCAATGCTGGAAGCGCGAGGTGATGAAGTCGACCTCGTAGCCGTGCTCGTGCAGCAACTGGGCAAGGAAGGTGTAGCGCGTCGCGCCCCTGACCTCGTCTCCGAGCTTCGCATCGATGCTGAACACCGCTATACGGCCTCGCGACGGCATCTCTCCCCCTTCCTGTAGCCCGGTGCCATATATCTCAAAACGTCATTGTATCGGAACGCGGGCGCGCGCACGCCGCCTACGCAATACCCCTACACGTGCCGGCGTCCGTGCAGCCGACCGACGGTATCGTATCCGATGCCGAGCCGGTTAAGCACCAGCGCCTGCCGGTAGCGCCGGTTGCCCCAGCACCACTGCTCCTCGTCGATTCGCTTGAGCTCGGCGCGGAACGCCCGGGCTCGGGCGCGGCCGCGGCGGCGGTCATCGTCGAAGAGCAGGGCGATGTTGTAGTGCGTGTCGATGATGAGGTGCACCTTGTATGCGAGGTAGGCAAGCGACTCGGACGTGAAGTCGTCTGCATGGGCACGACATGCGCGCAGGTAGCGCAGGAGCTCGAGCACGACGCGCTCGTGGTCGTCCCAGCGCTTCACGTAGTTCGCATGGCTCACGCTCTGGTTCGCGTTGCCCACGAGGTACTGGTAGACCTCGAGGTCGAGGAACACGATACTCTCCGCCGGGACGGAAGCCTTCACCACGTACTCGTAATCCTCGTAGAACGTGTGCTCGAGCAGGCGCACGCTCGCGTCGCGCATGAGCTGCGTGCGCACGGTGAGCGTGTGAATCATGATCTGGGACGAGATCGCGGGGTCGCGGCATACGGTCGAGAACGGCAGCACCTGGCCGGTGACCGTCCCTGCTACCAGCGGGAACAGCTTACTTGCGCCGGTCTTCATGTCGACCTCGCGCTTCTCGTCGACGACCAGATCCGCATCGAGCGAGCGGAGCTGCTCGATCAGGCGCACGAGCCCCTCGGTATCCACCCAATCGTCGCCGTCCACGACGCGGAAATACGTGCCGGTCGCGACGGCGAGCCCGGTATTGATGGTGGAACCGTGCCCGCCGTTCTCCTTGGAGACGAGCTTGAAGATGCGCGGCTCACGGTCCACGTAGCGCTGCGCGATCGCGGGCGTGGCGTCGGTGGAACCGTCGTCGACGACGATGACCTCAAGCGCATCGGCCAAGCGCTCATCGCACAGGGAACGCAGCCCACGCTCTAGATACGTCTCGACGTTGTACGACGGAACGACGATGGAAAGCACCTTAGCCATGTGGTTTACCTTTGCCTCTTCAGTTTTGCGTACAGCGAACCCAAGCGTGAGCGTACCACATGCACGAGCCTGCCCAGGACGAGCATGGGCGCGGGGCGGCCGGTCTTGATGAGGGCAAGGCACGCCTCTAGCGCGACGCCTCCCCGGGAGTGGGCGCCCTGCACGAGCGTCGTGAAGAGCGAATCGTCCGCGAGCGCCCGGCACCAGGCCACGCGGTCGGCATGGGACATCTCGGCACGCTTGTCGCAGTTGCGCTCGAGCGCCGAGATGATGTAGCGTCCGTAGAGCGAACCCAGACGGGAGCGGGTCTCCGCGCTGTCGAGCCCCCAGCGAACCTGCTGGTAATAAAGCGCCTCGATGCGCATGCGATGCTCGGAATAATAGTTCTTGTCGAAGCGGTTCGTAAGGTTGGCGCGCAGGCGCTTCTTGTAGTGATAGAGCGGCTGCTGGATGAAGACGGCACGGGCAACGCGGTCGAACACCTCGACGTTGAACAGGAGGTCCTCCGCCAGCATGACATCTGGGAACCGCGCGGACCCTATGGCCTCGCGGCGATACACCTTGTTCCATGCGTAGCCGTAGAGGGTGGATTCCTCCAGGTCGAGTACGGCGCGATGGAGCGCGTCGCCCGCGAGGACACCGGATGCCGGCGGCAGCAGGTCCCGCGTCGCGCGCAGTGCACCCGCGGCGTCGTAGGTCTCCTCCCGGCAGCCGAAGACCGCGACGTCAGCGCCTGATTCCTCGAGCGCGCCGAGCGCCTCGGGCAGCAGCGCGGGTTCGAAGTCGTCATCGGGGTCGAGAAACCAGATGTATTCGCCGCATGCGTGCGCCAGGCCGGTGTTACGCGCTGCGGCAGCGCCGCGATTGCGGTCATGGTGGACAGGTTTCACGCGCGCATCTTGCTGCGCCGCGCGAGTGAGAGCCTCAGCCGTCCCATCGGTCGATGCGTCATCGACCGCGATGAGCTCCCAGCCCCCGAACGGCTGAGCCCGCAGGCTCTCGATCACGGAACCGAGGTACTGCTCGACGTTGTAGCAGGGCATGATGATGGAGAGCGACGGCTCATAGGAGGCAGTGCCGGCATCTGCACCAGCCAAATCAGCGCTCCCGCTATTACCCCTCACCTCAGTCAAGCCCAACCCCCAAAGCTCGCACATTAGTCGCCAAAGGCCGCTGTTGCTCTAAAGGCAACCTCGCGCATGAGATATAGCATACGCCCCACCCGTGGAATACGGGGGCACGGGCGACCGAGAACTTGGAAGTAGAAGCGCTTGCGCTTCGCGCTCAGCATGGGATGCTTCAGCACCAAATCGCCGCGCATAGCAGAGAACATCGTCCGCACGTGTTCAAGCAAAACCGGATGATTCCATCCAACCGTTTCACCCATGAGCGTTGCGTAATTGAAGCCACGCACGCAGTGGGCGGACAAGAGCTTGTCCGAGTCCAAACCACGTTCCTTCATATGGTCAAGCATGGTCATCCATCGCTCGAATGGCATGGCGACCCGCTCATCCGAAAGCGCAGAGCCCGCTTGTTTGGGCAACTCAAGTCGGTAGTGGTAGTAGGCCCTATCGAGATAGACGATCCGCGCGCTTGCAAGTGAATCAATCAAAAATGGGTTGTCTGCCCAACCCGCCCCAGGATACGGAATGAATCGGACATCTCGCTCCAAAAGAAACTCACGTCGATACAGGCACGACCAAATCGCAGGATGCGTTTCGAGAAGCATCGGCGCATCTTCCAGCGCAAACGGACGCGAGCTGGTCTTCATCCTTCGGTGAAGCCGACATGGCCTCTCTGCCATGGTGTCCGGATTATCCCAGAACGCCACTTCAAACCAAGGCGTTTTCACCACATCGACGCCGGCATCGAACGAATCCGCGAATGCGACCATGTCGGCAAACATGGCGGCGTCGATCCAGTCGTCCGGCTCAACGATCGCAACCCATGTGCCGCGCGCCAGCTGAATCCCACGGTTGCACGTGGCGCCGTAGCCTTCGTTCTCTTTGTCGACAACCACGATGCGGTTATCCCGGACAGCGTGTCTTCTCACGATATCGAGCGATGCATCGCTGCTGCCATCGTTCAGACATATGATCTCAAGATCGCGCAGCGTCTGCCCCTCGATGCTGTCCAGGCATTGGTCTAGAAACGCCTCGACGTTGCAAATGGGGACAACTACGGAAACCAGCGGTGTGGGACGGTCACTCATGAACTCGATTCCTACTCTCACATTTCAGGCGCGGCGCGCCCCTACTCGTCCGTCATCTCTTTCCTTCGTTCGCGCCCGGTACGAAGGCGCCCTATAATCCCGCCGATTCCCTCAGAGCGGAACAGCCCCCATGCCTCGCCCAGCAGATACCTCGTGCGATTGGGCGTTTTGAAATCCTCTATCGGCAAGTCCATAACCTTGGCGAAGAGCTCGCGGCGACGCGGGCTGATTGCAGGACACGCGAACACGCGCTGAGCGTCCATGCGCGAGAACATGCGCTTCATGCCTTCCTGAACGACCGGATTATCCCAGCCGTCATCGTGAATTGCCCCCTCGGCGTATGCGAACGCCCTCATATAGTGGGCATCCCATATCCCGCCATCCGTAACCGCAAGGCGCTCCATGATGTCCGTCATATCGCACCAACGGTCAAACGGCCGTCTGATCGCCTCGACGGAGCCATGGTTCAACGTGGAGCCGGGAAGGTCCGCGCGGTACTGGTAGTACGGTTGATCGAGGTAGATGATAGCCTTCGCTTGGCAAAACGTTTCAACCAGGAAGGGGTTATCCGCCCAGCCCGCCCCGGAATACTCGGGAAACCGTATCGAGCATTCATTAAGAAAGCCCCTACGATACAACGCTGACCAGATAGACGGATGCAAAGTGATGAGAATCGGCTCATCGGCCAGCACGAAAGGATGCGTCGACGTCTTGATGCGACGCGCAAGGGGGCTCTCCGTCGAGTACTGTTTCTCGGGATCATCCCAATCCTGAACGTTGAACCAAGGCGTTTTCACGATATCGATCTGCTCGTCAAAACGCGAGGCAAACGCAAGCATGTCGGCATACATATCCGGTTCGATCCAGTCATCGGGCTCGACGATGGAGATCCATTCCCCGCGCGCCTTATCAATTCCCAGGTTGCAAGCGGCGCCATATCCTCCATTTTCTTTCGAAATGACGTGAATTCGCTCATCCCGCGCGGCGAAACGCTCCAGGATGTCGGGTGAGCCATCGGTGCTGCCATCGTTGATGCACAGCACCTCAAGCGCGCGGTGACTTTGGGCAAGAATACTCTCGAGGCATTCAACAAGATATTGCTCGGCGTTATAGATCGGAACGATCACGGAAACCATCGAGTCAGCGTCAGTTCGCATGCCGAACCGCCTTTCAATGCAGCCATACAGCTTAGAAATTCAAACGATACTATACTAACAGCGACGCTTTTTCGTTCGAACCGGTACGCCATCGTTTCATCGGAGGTTCCCGTGCCCCGTGCCTCGGTCATTATCCCCTGCTTTAACTGCGAGACCTTTATCCGTAACACGGTGCGAAGCGTCCTTGCGCAATCGTTTCGCGACTTCGAGCTCATCTGTATCGACAACAATTCAACAGACGACACGCCGAAAATCCTGAGCGAGCTAGCTCACATGGACGCTCGAATTCGCGTGATACCCGAGGCGGAGCCGGGCGAAGGACCAGCGCGCGATGCGGGGCTCGATGCAGCAACAGGCGAATGGCTTTACTTCCTTGACGCTGACGACCTCATGAAACCCGAGCTGTTGGAGCGTGCAATCAACCGAGGTGAGCAAACCGGCGCGGACATTGTCATCTTCAAAACCAGATACCTCGATAACCAGACGGGAGAACAGCGCCCCTGCCCTGAGTGTTTCGAGACTACGTGGATCGACGAATGGGTGGAGCCCGGTGTCTTCACGCCTCGCCAAAACCCCTCCCGCATCTTCAATTCATTTCAGAACTGGGTTCACAACAAGCTGTACCGCTCGGACTTCATCCGAAAAAGCGACATTCACTTCCAGCATATCCACCGCATGGCCGACATCCTCTTCACCTGCCGCGCCCTTGTGGAAGCACGGCGTATCGCCCTCCTCGATAAGGAGCTCCATCTGTATCGCACGAACAATCCGCGCAGCGCTTTATTCACCGCCGACGAGCACCCCCTCGATTTCTACGATGCGTTCTTGGCGCTCAAACGCCGTCTTGAGGCATCGGAGACGCTTGGGCTCTACAGCGACTCGTTTGTGAATTGGGCAGAGGAGGCCGTCGCGATGAATCTCTACCGCAGTTCATCATTTGAGGCATTCTCGACCATCGTCGATGAGATGAAGCGAAGCGGTCTAGAAGAGCTCGGCATCGCCGACTTCCCCCGCGAACGCGTCTATCAGCCGCTCCGTCACGATTGCTGTATGGCCATCAAAGACCTGTCACCCGCTGAAATCGCTTTCTATTACTTCGTGCTCGAACGCCGTCACATGAACCAGCTTGAAACGGAGATCTCTCGCATCAAGGTCTCGGCCACGCACCGCGTCGGCAAGCTCATAACGAAACCGCTCGTGAGCATGCGCAGGTTGGCCATGCGGAGCTAACGGTTCACGTCGGGCAATTCCCACCAATCACTCATGCGGTCGAAGTTAGGGTTGATCGCCGGATCGCCTTCGCAGAAGAATACGGGATGTTTGGAGATGATGTAGCTCTTCTCTCGCAGCATACGGGTTCGCGTCCGAACATCCTCCGCCTCGCGGGCGCGCGTCGAGAACTCTCGGTGGTACAGCAACGCGTACGGCTGATAGACAACCTTGTACCCGCCCTCTCGTACCGACAGGCAGAAGTCACCGTCGTTGAATCCGACAGCAAACTGCTCATCATATCCGCCGACCATATCGAAGGTGTCACGCGAAACCATCTGGCATGCACCCGTAACCATCGCATATTCCTGGGGGAACCCCGCAGAGTAGGCGTACCCGAGCTCCCTTCGTGAGAGGTTGCGGTTCACATGGGCGAAATCATGACGGGCGTTCGCGATCATGCCCGCATGCTGAACCAAGCCATCTTCAAACAGCAGCTTTGCACCCACCAGCCCCACATCGCTCATCTGCAGGAAGCCAAGCATCTCCTCGACCCACGCGGGCTCGATAACCTCGGTGTCGTTGTTGAGGAAAACCAGAACCTCTCCCGCGGCCTGCGCAGCACCGAAGTTCACCAACGCCGAGTAGTTGAACCCGTTTTCAAGGGGCGTGCCTTCTGGAAGCATCTCGGCATTCCAGTAGACGACATGCACGCGCGCATCTTGCTCGAGCTCGCGATAGCAATCAAACGTTTCCATCTGGACGCTGTTGTTTTCCACAACCACGACCTCAAGGCGAGGATATGTCGATTTGTCCAAGATCGACGCCACACACCGTCGCAACAGGCTTGCGTGATCCTTGCTCGGGATGACGATGCTTACGAGCGGGAGCTCCTCGGGCAATGCGTATTGGACGCGATACGTGCACGAAAGCGGTCCATCCTTAACGCGACCGGCCTGTCCGACGCGCGCGAGATGGCGCTCGAGGGCGATGCGCCCCGCGGTATGGGCATACGGCTTTTGCTCCGATCCGCCTGCCGTGGAGCCGTCATGCTCTCTCCAGTGATACAGAACACGTGGAATATGCCGCATGCCTCGCGCGACTTCGAATGCCTTGAGCGTCAAATCATAGTCTTGCGCGCCTGACACATCGGCAGCAGACCGCTCGGTATGGTTGAGCACGTATCGACTCACCATGAGGAAACGGTTGACATAGTTATACGACCTGAGCTTTATGATATCGGGCGCGGACTTAAACGCCGGATTGACGAACCTGTCGTCGCAGAAACGATCCTCGTCGCAATACAGAACATCAACCAGCGGGTCGGCTTGTATCTCGCGGATGTACCACCACAGGGCATCCGGCTCTAAAAAGTCATCGTGATCGAGGAAAGCAACGAAATCTCCGGTAGCAACCTCAATGCCAACGTTGGTGTTATCGGAAATGGACTGATTGGCAGCCTCGACCACCTTGATCCGGGCGTCCTGATATCCCGCAAGTACACCTTGAACCCTGACATCTTCGGGACTTGCATTGACGAGCACGAGCTCCCAATTGGGATAGGACTGGGATAGAACCGAATTGATGCAATCGCTGAGGTACCGGGGATTCGTCTTAACCACGGGCACAACGATGGAGATGTACGGCCCCCGCATAGAGAGGCACGCGACGCGCTGCGCTTCAACCTGCTCACTGGTCGCACGATGCTCATCAAACCATGCACCATAGGTACGCGAAGCAGCTTGCCCCGTTGCACGGCACCGCGCATCATCGAGCATCACATTCACAGTACTCGGGAACCCGCAGGCAAAACCAGAACAAGTCGGAAGCCCCTCAAGTGATACGCTGGCGAGGAGATGACGCATTTCATCTGGAACAAGCACCGAGAACGTGATGATGCGCTCCATCCCATCGGTTGTTTTCGAGGGGACAACGTGATCTTCCAAGACCGCGTAATCGAGCTCGATGGGATTCAGTCTGCCATCCTCGAAAGCAACCCGCAAACTTGCCGCATCATCTGCCGTTGGGAAGCTCGCGCGAAAGCGCCATACGTTTTGTCGCTCCTCGCCCGGCCAGACCTCGACGAGTTCGGCTCTGGTTCTCGAGGCGCCCCTACGGCGCTCAATTCCCCGCATGAATGCGACGAGCTCTGGCCTTCTTGACGAAAGCATGCGAGACGCCACAGCAAGCATGCGCGGTGAGTGAGCCACCGTAGCAATCACCTGTCCCTCACCATCGATCATATCGATAGAGAGAGCCCGATCTAGCAGAGGGAATGCTACGACGACGATGCGGCGATCCGCACCAATGCCCAGGTCGAATTCAGAAGCCGAAGAAGAGTCATAGAGCGCACATGGAACAGGCCTGCGGTTAGGACGAGCATGCACTTCCGCCCTGATACCGCAACCAAAAGGAGCCTCGAAGGCTGCGTAGCCTAAGCCGTTCCTGCCTCTGCATGAGCCGATGTGCTTGCACCGTTTGTCCATGACACTACCCTATTGCTCTTCGGCTTACCCCATATACGCAGCGAGCGACTCGCGCCAATCCCTCGGAGCGAACCCCACCGCTTTGATCTTATCGAGCGAGAGCGTGCTGTACACGGGGCGTGGGGCAACCGGACCCGCCGCAGAGGCGTAGTACTCCGTGGTGCTCACCGGCTGCACGGCATCGCCGTTACCATGCGCGCGCTCGAATACGAGGCGCGCGATCTCTGCCCAGCTGGCGGACTCGCCCGATCCGGTAACGTTATACGTGCCGAATGCCGCCGGTTCGAGGGGGATCTCGGAACCGTCGCGATAGCCCAGGAGCCAGAACGCAGCCTTCGCCATCTCGTCGGTAAAGGTCAAACGGCCAATCTGGTCGTTCACCACCGTAACGTGATCGAGCCCGTCGGCAGGATCCGCCACGCGGTCGGAGAGCCCCTTCATGGTCTTGATGAAGTTGCGCCCGTCGCCGATCACCCAGCTTGAACGCAGGATGTAGTGAGCCGGACAGCTCGACACGGCGATGTCGCCCGCCGCTTTAGACTGGCCATACACCGAAAGCGGGGCGAACGGCTCGTCCTCATCGTGCACCTCCACCGTGCCATCGAACACGTAGTCCGAGCTCACATGCACGAGCGTGATGCCGTGCTCTGTGCACGCGCGTGCCAGCAGCGCGGGACCCGTAGCGTTCGCCTTCCACGCAAGCACGCGTCCCTCGGGCGTCTCGGCGCGGTCGACCGCCGTGTAGGCGCCGCAGTTGATCACCGTGCCGTACAGGCTCCAATCATATGCATCGTATGCGGCGGGATCGCTCATATCGAACGTATCGATATCGCAGTAGTCGAAGCTCTCCCCCAGCCCGCACTCCTCCGCAAGCGCTCGCACAGCGCGCCCCAGCTGTCCGTTCGCACCGGTCACAAGTGTGCGCTTAGGCTGCATGGGGGCAACATCGGCAAGCATGGGGTGGTTCTTGTCCGCCTCCGAGATCTCGCATTGGTCGAGCGGGATGGGCCACTCGATCGCCAGATCGGGATCCGCAAGGTTCACGAACGTATACGTCTTCTTGAGCTCGGCAGACCAATGGGCGTCGACCAGATAGGTGTATGCTGTACCGTCTTCGAGCGCCTGGTACGAGTTACCCACGCCGCGCGGGACGAAGATGGCCTTCGAAGGGTCGAGCACACAGGTGTACACGTGCCCGAAGGTGGGGCTTCCCGCACGGAGGTCGACCCACGCGCCGAAAACCGAACCGGTTGCGATAGAGATGAACTTGTTCCAGGGCTCCGCATGGATGCCGCGGGTCGCGCCGCGCTCAACGTTGTAGCTGATGTTGTTCTGCACCCAGCGTAGATCGGGCAGGCCGAGGCCGCCGACCATCTTCGCGCGCTGCCAGTTCTCCTTAAACCAGCCGCGCGCATCGCCATGGACAGACAGGTCAACAACTACCAGGCCGGGAATACCGGTCTGCTGCACGGAAAGCTCTTTCTCGTATTCAAGCGCCATGTTGTACCGTTCCCCCGATCGTCCTACTGCCCCTGCGCGGCATACCTGGCTTCGGTGGCCTCCTTCGCGGGGCGCCACCAGGCCTCGTTGTCGCGGTACCAGGTGATCGTCTGGTCGAGACCCTCGATGAAGTCGGTGTGCCTGGGCTCCCAGCCCAGCTCCCGGCGGAGCTTCGAGGCGTCGATGGCGTAGCGGCGGTCGTGGCCGGGACGGTCGCGCACCCAATCGAAGTCGTCCTCCGGCAGCCCGAAGGCGCGCAGGATCGCGCGGAGCACCTCGATGTTGCTACGCTCGCCGTCGGCGCCGATAAGGTACGTCTCGCCGATCACGCCCCTCGTAAGGATCGTCCACACGGCGCTGGAGTGGTCGTCCGTGTGGATCCAGTCGCGCACGTTCCTGCCGTCTCCATACAGCTTGGGGCGGATACCGCACAGGATGTTCGTGACCTGGCGCGGGATGAACTTCTCCACGTGCTGGTAGGGGCCGTAGTTGTTCGAGCAGTTGGAGATGGTGGCGCGCACGCCGAAGGTGCGGTGCCAGGCGCGCACGAGCAGGTCGGACGATGCCTTGGTGCTCGAATATGGGCTCGAGGGGCGGTAGGGCGTCTCCTCGGTGAAGCGCGCCGGGTCGTCGAGCGCGAGGTCGCCGTAGACCTCGTCCGTCGAGATGTGGTGGTAGCGGGTGCCGTACTTGCGGCACGTCTCGAGCAGGCGGTACGTGCCCTCCACGTTCGTGCGCAGGAACGGCTCGGGGCCGGCGATGGAGTTGTCGTTGTGGGACTCCGCCGCGTAGTGGACGATGGCGTCGTGCCCGGGGACGAGTTCGTCGAGCAGGGCGGCGTCGCAGACGTCCCCCACCACGAGCTCCACGCGGTCGGCGGGGAGCCCGGCGATGTTCTCCGGGTTGCCGGCGTAGGTGAGCTTGTCGAGGACGGTCACGTGCACATCCGGGCAGTTGTTCACCACGTAATGGACGAAGTTGCTGCCGATGAAGCCGCAGCCGCCGGTGACGATGATGTTGGTGGGCTGGAAAACCTCTTGCGTCATGCTAATCCTCTTCAATCGCTAGAGTTACTCAATCGGGTGCTTGATGAACATGCCGGCAGCAACTTTCTTGAGATGCTGCCCATACACGCTCTTGCCATAGCGCTCCGCGCACACCTCGAGCGTCGCGCGGTCAATCCAACCGTTCTCGTAAGCAATCTCTTCGAGCACGGAGACGGGGGTGTCCTGTGCGCGCTCGACGGCACGGACGAACTCACCCGCCTCATACAGGCTCTCCATGGTGCCCGTATCGAGCCACGCGTAGCCACGGCCGAGCGTCACCACGGAAAGCGAGCCGTCCTCGAGATACATGCGGTTAAGGTCTGTGATCTCCAGCTCACCGCGCGCGGAGGGCTTCACCTGTTTGGCGAGTTCGCACACGCGGCTGTCATAGAAGTACAAGCCGGTGACAGCATAGGAGCTCTTAGGGTGAGCAGGCTTTTCCTCGATGGAAACCGCCTTTCCCGCCTCGTCGAACTCCACGACGCCGAAACGCTCGGGATCGTCCACGTGGTAGCCAAAGACCGTGGCGCCGCCGTTCTGCTCGGCGTTTGCCACAGCGCGGCGCAGATGGCGCGAGAGGCCGTTGCCGTAGAAGATGTTGTCGCCCAAGACGAGCGCGCACGGCTCGCCCGCGATGAACTCCTCGCCGATGATGAATGCCTGAGCAAGGCCGTCCGGTGAGGGCTGCCCCGCATAGGAGAGGTTGATACCAAAATCCGACCCATCGCGCAGCAGACGCTCGAAGTTGGGCAGGTCTGTAGGCGTCGAAATGATAAGGATGTCGCGGATGCCCGCCATCATGAGCACGGAGAGCGGATAGTAGATCATGGGCTTGTCATAGACGGGCAGGAGTTGCTTACTCGTGACCGTGGTGAGCGGATACAGGCGCGTGCCCGATCCACCTGCGAGTATGATGCCTTTCATGAGAGTTGGACGCTCCTTAATTCGGGTGCACATTTATGGAATAGAGTATCACCAGGAAGAGCGGTAACTGGGCGCGAAGCCTAAGCATCAGAAGGATTGCAGACGAGAAGTGATTAACCACTCTCACTTTAGCTTTCATGTTCATAGCCGAGAATCATAACCGAGAACTCTTGAGCAATTATTACGATGCTATTCCACACGTCACTCGGATTCGAGCGAAACGGACAAATAACAACATCATATTTGCGAAGTGATAGTGTTATCGCATAGCCCATGGATGATGCTTAAAGGCTTCTTTATCTCTCCTATGATGAAGATTTTCATTTATCCAAGAGAGAGCTCGGTTTCTCCTATTTGAAGCCTATACCCAAGCACTCGTTCATTTTTGCCTCCAGGAGCGCACTAAAAACTTTCTGACGGTCTGCTTTGCGCCGAGAGACTACCGACGCTCCCGGGCGCGTTGTCGAATAATCAACCACTTGACCGTATGCTGCGTGAATTATCTAACAATCTCAACTCCTCATAATTCATTGAATGCATAGAAAATCAAGGGTATTTCTATTGAGATTTCACCCGAAATAGCAATAGCGACCCTCCGAAAAGTAAACTGCTCAAACAATAGAAATCTTCATTTCTAGTATAGTAACCTGACCATTACATGGCTAAATTGAACTCAAGCCGCTCGATCGGCTGACACTGACATAGGGAGCTCTTTGCACTTCCCGTAGACTTTTATTCGCAAGTAGCCCAAACATCTGTCCATTGCATGCGAATAGCTTGTGTCCACCGAGCATCTTCTATAATGACCAGAAATCTATCAATAGATGATATTGAATTTAATTCACATAGGAGCCTAAACATGAAAATCTCGATTGATGGGACGTGCCGAGGAAACGGAAAAATCTATACACGTTTTCTAGTGCGAGGCCTCGATCCTAATCACACGCTGAACATCCATGGACGTGAAACGCCCAATGGAAGTTCACCTTGTTCTATTTATGAATCGCTGAATTCTAAACGATCGCCATCAGTTCGACAATTCGTTGGGGTTTTTCCAATAATTGAAGCATGGGTCAACAATTTTACCATCACGGAAATCGACGATGCTGGGCGTGTCATCGAGTCGCAGGCTTTTCGCCTAAATTATGAAATAGCAAAATGGCAGTCTCGAATTAACTACCGCATAAACAAACCAATGTGCTCCGAAATCCGTGACTATGACCAAATTGCCGCCTACGATAGAGCAGACATGGAGTTCTGGTCATGCGTTGAAGACGGCGAAGAAATGATAATTCGAGGGGCAGTTTATACCCCCTATCGAGACGATACAAGTCTCACCATTACCTGCAAAGATAGCCGCCTCTCCCCCATTAATATTGAAATTGTTCCTCTAGGCACCGCAAAGCTGAAAACAAAGTTTTCAGCTGAACGAGCGCGGAGAGAATCCCAATTCTCCATCCGTCTCCCCCATGCCATGCGGCGCCACATTTTTCAAATTGAAGACGCCAATCATCCAAGCTTCTCCAATTTCGCAGTATTGGATATCCCCGAGCTCCAAAATATGATTGAGCATGATAGGTACCTGCGCGAGAACGCCCAAATCGACCATAACTATCCCAAATGGTTCGACTCACATAAAGCAACCCTTGGCGCCCTCTCCAAGCAGAGGGATATTACATTTACCATCCAGCCATTCTTCAGCATTGTTGTGCCGCTGTTTAACACCCCTATCGACTTGTTTCATGAGATGGTATCTTCTGTCCTATCTCAAACATATCGAAAGTGGGAGCTTGTGCTTGTCAACGCAAGCCCAAAAGATAATGAACTTGCAGATGCGATAGCTTCTGTCTTGGCTATCGACAGCCGAATTTTAGAGATTAGGCTTGAAGATAATCTAGGTATCTCGGAAAATACAAACGCTGGAATCGCAGTCGCGCACGGTGACTTTATCTGTTTCTTCGACCATGATGATGTTATCGAGCCTAATCTACTATTTTCATATGCTGAGGCCATTAATTCTTACAACGACATCGATCTTCTCTACTGCGATGAAGATAAGCTGATGCCTGATGGCACGTTTGCCCAGCCATTCTTTAAGCCCGATTTCGATCTCGAGCTGCTTCGAAACAACAACTATATTTGTCATATGTTGGCGATTAGAAAGTCGCTGCTTGATCAGCTCGAAGGCAATACAAAAGAATTTGATGGCGCACAAGATCATAATCTCACTCTTCAGGCAGTGGAAAAAGCGCGCAGGGTCTTCCACGTCACATCCATCCTATATCACTGGCGAATTAGCGCGACTTCGACCGCGGCAAACGCCGACAGCAAACCTTACGCTTCTGCAGCCGGAATTCGCGCCGTCCAGTCGCATCTTAACCGTATGGGCATTAAGGCAAATGTCGAACTCTCAAGGAGACCATTCACGTACAAAGTGACGTATCAGATTCCGGAGGAGCATCCACTCGTTTCGATAATTATCCCAACAAAAGATCAAATAGATATCCTCGATACATGCATTCAATCCATTCTGAAAAAACAACCTATGATAACTATGAGATCGTATTGGTTGAAAACAACAGCACAGAAGAGGAGACGTTCGAATATTACGGCAGCATTCTAAAGGAATATCCCGAGCGCATTAAATTTATCACCTGGGATAATGAGTTCAACTTCTCCAAGCTGGTGAATTTTGGAGCTCAATCCGCCAATGGAGACTACCTGCTTTTACTAAACAACGATACAGAAATAATAACTCCAAAATGGATTGAAGCTATGCTTGGGATCTGCTCCCAGCCGGATGTGGGAATTGTTGGAGCAAAGCTCTATTACCCAGACGAAACTATTCAACATGCCGGTGTCACTATTTCTGGCGGAGTTGCCGGGCATCTTGGCCGCCATCTTCCACGTAATGATTGGGGCTATTTTGCCCTACTCGACGCCCAGCGCGAGCTCAGTGCTGTGACAGCGGCATGCATGCTGACCAAGCGTTCAATATTTGAAAGCGTGGGCGGCTTTACCGAAAAGCTTCAAGTCGCATTTAACGATGTTGATTACTGCCTTAAGGTACGCGAACAGGGACAGAGGGTTATATTTACACCAGAGGTAGAGCTATATCACTACGAATCTATTTCTCGCGGCGCTGATAACATTAGCATGGAGCGACAAGTTAGATTCCATAAGGAAGTTGCGTATATGAACTATCGCTGGGCGCCCTACTACGTTGAGGGTGATCCATATTCAAATCCAAACTTTAGTCGCCTGGAGCCGAACAACTTGTATTTCAAGTTATCGTAGAGCTCCGATATGTAAGATCCCTCTTAATTTGCTGAAACTGTCAACAAGTATGGCAGAGAGGCGGGGGTCAACGTATCTTAGATTAGCCCAGCAGAAATCTTGAAACGAACCTTGAATTCAGCGAATGTATCATGCTTGGCCCCGTCCGCCCGACTCGAACGCTTTGGGCTATTCAAAGAGCCTCTCATCGCGTCGTTGCTGAGCGACCCCTCCCTTTTTTTGATAGCAACCTGCTGACAACAAGCTGCCAGTACCCAGCGGCATAGTCTGACAAATTGCACCGATTTCCGATTGTACGAATTCCACCTGTAGCCCACTCCGGCCTTCCGGCGGATTCGCTCTTCCTTCCCGCGTCATCGGCGCAAGTTCCACGTAGTACCCAGTTGCACACGAGCCACGATCCGAACATCCCGGTATCCAACTACTTCAAATCTTGAATGAAATCTTCGGTGGACTAAAACTTATCTAAACTCATACCGATGAGCAAACAAGGAGCCTATAGTAAGCCGCTAAGAAAGACATACAACAAGTGGATGCCATCGGATTGGCGGTACTCAAGCAATATTCCAGTACTTATATAAACTTTACGGTTACAAGCGTCACAATTGTTGCCGCTAAAATCGTTGTACTTATGATCAAAAACAGCGAGCTCCAGTTTACAGACATTTTTCTAAAAGCCTTCGAAAAGAACTTGCTATTAAACCCAAAAACAATCAACGGAATCAGCCATGGAATAAGGTATCTCCCTTGACACCCGTTAATTGTAAAATAGCCAACAGGAGTGAAGCCGATGTAAAGAGCTGAAGCGAATAAAGCAAATGAGAGCACGAATGTGAAAAACGACCAGAGTGACGGAAGAAACCCGGCAGACTTTTCACTATTTTCGTTTCCCTCAATCAACCCGGAAAAACAAAGAAGAAGCAATGGGAGTAAGTTAAATACCAAAGGCATAATCCAAGAACTATAGTCCCAGCCCAAACGTCCGAGATATGCAAAATTTAATATATAGTCCGCCCTCCATGGATTGAAATAATCGACGAACAGGAATCGGAAAAGTATTTCAAAATAGCGCATTGGGTTAGACAAGATAAAGCCAAATTGTTCTGTGGCATTTACACTTGATCCACCACGCGAATCGGTTGTTCCTTCTCCCCCACTAGAGAGAAATGGCACAGAAAATGAAGAAAGTAGGAGTATGCCGATCGCTATAACTACAGCATAGTAGAGCCAACGCTGCCGATTAGTGTCGAACTTCTTTTTCGGCATAAGAAAATATAGTCCGAGAACGGGACAATATACAGCCTTTACCATTATTCCGGCAGTCATGAGAACCAGACTCAACACAATCCATCTCTTGCTAACATGCAGCCCTTCACCCCACATCTCACGCATCAGTATTGCCACTCCACAAGCAACGAGTGAGGTTATCCACGGATCATAGCTATAGTTGCTTGCAAGAAAGATATTGCCAGGCATGATTCCGACAACAAAGAAAAGCGTCTTTTTCGTCGGAGCGATCTTGATTGCAAAATAAAAGAGAACGGTGTATGCAAGCAGATTTCCAAGCCGTCCCAGCACGATAAGCATGGAAAACGGAACATGGAGTAAGCGCCCAAACCAAAGCCCGACGGCTGAAGGTATATAGCCGATAGCACTCATCGACAAAACGCTAACCCCAGACCCATTATAAGAAACAGTGCCCTTGGATCTTTCTGCCTCATAGCTGCTATTAAGTTCTTGTTCAAATTTCTCAGGTGCCTCATTGCCCCAATCTGAAATCGAAAGAACATCTTCACCTGCCGCCCTACTATAAGCAAGGTTACTAAAGTACTCCTCGGTTGGAGTTAGCTTCGCGTTCAAAACATATGAGATATCCGAAGCATTCTTAAAATGTATTTGATCGTCCCAGGCAATTCCCGAAGTTATTGGTAGAACAACACAAAGGTATATGCCGAACAGCAGCGCGATGGCTGCAAATACATTCTCAAGCGCTAGCGATGGTTCTTTATATTTAATGAAAATGACATAAGCAGAAACTAGAACACATGTCACAATTCCAAACACTGCAAAAAAAGAAATATTCGATAAGAAGTAAATCATAATCGAAATAGCAAGGGACAGCAGTACCGAAAGGGCAATATCGCGGCATGTCCTGCAAACTACAGCGCGTCGAGGTCGGAGCTGATGTCCCGTGTGAATCCTATGTTTCTCGCGAGCAAACAAGCACATTACCCCGGATGCTAAAATGTAACCGATCGGCACAAACGCAACCAAGCGCCTTTTTGACCAACATGCAATTGAAAAAACATTGGCACCCGGCGTTCCAATAACTGTGCCCGCTTCAAGAAGAATCGCAACAAAAAGTCCCGCGCATGCCGTGATAATCATCAATCGGATGGGTGAGCTTCGGAAAATCCTCTCTGATGAAAAGCGCTCGAAATAATATACCGAGACAATTACGGCAAGAAAGATAAAAACGAGATAGAAGAAAAACGGAAAGAGACGGTCTAGAGAAACACGAGGTACCAGTACGCACAAAACTAAAGATGACAGAATCCAATATATTAACGAAACGCCGAGCATTAGCTTATGATCCGCCGATTGAATCGAGGGGAATCGAAGCTCGTGAGTGTTCATCATACATCCCAATCGATTAGTCAACCAAAATTCAGAACTCAAATGGTAGCAGAAGTAGTCACACAAGCTATCTCTGAGCGAAATAGGAGCAGGGAGGAATGCAGATCTTTTTTCAACCTCCTATTATCTCCAAACAGAGACTTTATGTTGACCAAATAAGGATCCCATGCCACAAGACCCACTCATCCCCGGCCAAAGAGCACCCCCCTAGATGCAATTCCACGATATGCGGTTCTTGCGCCAGAACTACTCGCTCGAATTGTCAAGATCCTGGAGGACTACGTCGCTCCTTGAGGCAGTCAGCCTCTATTGCTTCAATTTCAACAACATCTAATGCAATATTACCGCACCTTCATCTGCACCATAATCCGCCGCTTTGGAATCCACGTTAGGCTTTACAATGATTCTCGATCATTGTTGCTGACGAGATCTGGATTGAACATGGACGTCACTAGCGCCAATCAAAAGCCATCTATTCTATTCACCAATCTTTTCTTGGCTGCACGTAGTGGATCGGAATTACACATCCTCGAGCTAGCTAAGGCTTTTTCAGCAAAGGGTTGGAACGTAACCTGCTACACGCTCGTATTGGCCTACCCGCTACAAGATCAATTTGCACAGGCGGGAATTAAAGTGATTCGCTTCGGAGAAGAGAGGCTGCTTGCAGATCATTATTCCGTACTATACGCCCAGCATCATATTGTCTCCGACTACATATGGAACTGCACTCCGGTAACCTTTGATAAGGTCATAGTTGCATCTTTAGGTCCCCAATCTGAGCATGAAAAGCTCCCGTCCTTTTCTCAAGAGGCCGACTTACAAGTATTCGTAAGTTTCGAAACACTCGAGCATAATCAGTTGGACAATTCGAAAATACCGACATTTGTTTTCCCGAATTCTGTCGATAAGTCTTGGTTTGAATGCGCTAGATATAGCAGCCTGCCAAAAACGCCAAAACGCATTGCAGTCATCTCTAATCACGTTGCTCAGGAGCTGCTGGATCTTAAGAGAATCGTCAGTGCAAGCTGTCATATCGATTGCTATGGATATGAGGGATGCTCTGTAGAAATTACCCCGAGCCTCATCACTTCATACGATCTCATCATCTCTATCGGTCGCACAGTCCCTCTCTGCTTTGCTGCTCGTGTTCCACTATATTGCTATGACGTACACGGAGGCCCTGGATACATCAGCCCGGATACCGTTGACCGTGATGCATTCTTCAACTTCTCAGGCAGGTCAAATCCATACAGACGCAGTGCACAAGACCTGCTCGACGACATAATTTCCAACTACGAGAGTGCAACACGTCATCTTGATGTGTTGCACAGCTATGCGCAGGAAAATTCAGATTTTTCGAACAATTTCGAACGACTGTACCACACAGTAGCTACAACAAATCGAGCTTCGGCTCATATGAAACATAGGCAATGCACCGAGCTAACAAAAATCAATTGCAAAAACCAATGTGAAACATTCGTCGAAAGCTATTCCAAAACACTCGGAATAGCCCAGCTCTTCTTCTCCTCCCACGGGGAGCCTGCCAATGAGTCAAATTCGATAACATTTCCCTACTGCTACCACACGGAAATTGATGCCTCCAATCTCATACAGAGCCGCGCACGCAATGAGGTATGCATTCGATTTGACCCTGACATCCACCCTGTAATCTGCACAACGTCTGCCAAGCCAAACATTTCTGCCTTAAATAGAGAGCGCTCCACACAAGAAGGCGACCTATTCATAACCAGCGATCCAATTTATCTAGGAGAGATTCGAAGGTTGCAATTTTATAGCTCCCCACTCTCGGATGTTGAGCTCTGCCTGGAATATTATCGTCTGAAAACAGCCAAGGAGGAGAGCGAGCACCTGATTACAGAACTTGAAGGTGACTTGGAAAAAGGCGGACAAATTGTTCGAAGCTGTAAAGATTTGACACCAATAAAGGTACTTAAGAAGATTAAATCAAGAGTGCTGGGCTGCAACTGATCGACAGTACTCATCACGGTTACGGAAAACCAGAGAGACGTCCCTGAGAGGCACAATGACAGCGGTTTATCTAATTATTTCGTATATTGTACTATCTTCAGCCATCTCCAAATTTGCATCCTTGTCTTTGCAAGGCTCAAGTTCCAACGTACAGCTACTGTTTTTTCCAGCACTGGTATTCGTTTTTCTCACAGACGTTCTTATCGCCGGATTGTTCACCACGCTCAACATCCCGGTGCTTAGAGTTGCAGCGGTGGGAACGGTCCATCTTGTCTTTGCTGTTCTTTTATTTTGCCTCATTCATTGCTTGCATCGTGGGGCTTTGCAGAAACCCGCTGAGAAAGACGTCCGCGATTTTCTAGGTTATATTGTTATAGTCGGCGTTGCCGTCGCTTGCGGTTTTGCGCAATTTGGCATGAGCCTCAATTTGAATTTCTCGTCAACCGATCCGGCAACTCATTTCGCTAACACATTGGCAGTCTTAGATTCAGGCCGAGTCGAGGGCATGTATTTCACATATTACATCACCTCCCTCGTCATTGAGGCACTTCAATCCTTCACGGGTATTTACGGGACTTACAAAATTTTTATTATCGCTGAAATTGGATACTATGCCCTTGATGCTTGCGTATTTTATTCATTGCTTCGGATCATCGACAATAAATGCGCTACATCTTTGTGCGTAACCGTCCTCTACATGCTTGGCTATCCCTTAAACAATATGGTGTTCGGGTTCTCCTATCTTGGGGTCGGAACTACGCTATTTCTCACATTTACCTTCATGTGGACGGCCTTTTGGAGAACATGCAGCTGCATTAAATTACTGCTGATTAGCCTTATTTTTATCTTTGGCTGCGCAGTCTGCTACTCTCTTTTCGCACCAGTTATCGCATTGTCTCTCGCGCTATTGTCAGCAGCCCGTTTTCGCACTTTTGTTTCTGGCCATAAATAATTGTGTAGTCTACTGGCTGTTTTTATTACTGCCGCCATGGCCTGCCTTATCAAATACATTATTCAGACTGGTCTCGTAAGTGGTTTAAGCACCCCGGGCTATACATACATCGAGCTATACGGTTCCTTCATTCTCATAGCGCCCTGTGCTATTTTTGGGCTCATTACATCAATACGGAACTATCAAGATAACGCTGGTTCGCTCCCTCCTGCCTTGATTTCAATTGCTGTAATTGTCACCGTCGCTGTTGCCTTATTTTTATACAATTCAGGCGTATTTTCTGCATATTATTATTATAAATTTTATTATCTTCTATGGGCTTTTGCATTTCTTTGCACCGCAAGAGGCGTCACCCTTCTCTTCGAGGAGTCGAAGACGTTCTTAATTTGCTACCTTGCTTGCCTCGCTACAATCTTCATTCTGTCGATTAGTGGATTGGACAAAAAAATCTCGACAACACATCCTGATTTATCCCCCTCAATAGCATCTGAATCCGTTACGGGGGTGTATAGTTTCAATTATAATGAGATGAAAACACCCAAAATATCCGATGAGAAAACTGAGTTGTGGATTGCCGCTGACCGCCTAAGAACATCAGCAAACCAGTACATCCCACTCCTTGGTTCAAATATCGATGTCTACTGGTACCAAGCGCAGACAAGACAACACTATGTCCCGGATTATCGCTACTTCTATTTCTGGCTCTATAATACCGACGATTGGGGATCCGAACTGATTGACCGCCTGTCTGAAGCAGACTATTGCGCCGTTCTTTTTTCGCAGGATCTGCCGGATTCAGTAAAGCAATTTCTTTCTAGCAAAGAAGTCGTTTATCAGAACGCTGCTGGTTATATCGTTAGGTTGGATTAAAGATAGGGCAATGCATGAGGTTAACCATCCCGACGCTATCGAGATAGCTTTGAACCAGAAGCTAAATCTACTGGCGAATCTTTTATTTTATACCTGAAAACGGGAAAGAGTCCCACCCCTAACCTCGGGTACCGTCAAGATTTATCCTGATTTCGGTAGCCACGCGTGACTCCATAGCGTGGATAGCCTTGAGCATGACAACAACTCCCGGCCGCTTGGACTCGGAAAACTCTGTCAGCACGCTGCAGTGGAGGCAGACCGCGCGGTGCCGGTAGCCTACCACCGGGAATACATCCTTATTGAGCCGGCAATGCCACCCGCCATGTCACCAGTGAATATCCCCACGCCGTGCAGACGCGCAACATACGCTGCAAGAGGAACGCCCGCCAGCAATCCGAGGACCCGGTTAACCCAACGGCGGCTGTGTTTGGTCAAGCTAATCTTTCGGGAATAGGCATGCGCTTTTTTGAGTTTGGCTACAAAGCTATTTCTGATTTCGGCGCGAGCAAGCCAATAGATCCTCGACTTACCTAGCATGAGAGACTCCTCGCGCCGATGGCCGGGATTATCAAACTCTACAAACCTGCTGTAATGGACGACGCGACCCACGATCACGGCAGCGAGTTTGTCGTCTGCAAGAACCATTCCCCGCTTCGAGGTCTCTGTGTTAGCCATGAGCACGACGTTCCTTCGCCCGCATGAATCGGAAATGACCAGATACAGCAGGCGCACTCCATCGACCTTGAAGGGAGCATAGCCGATCTTGCCGAGCACAACCAGCAAAAACCCTGCCAATCTCCGCCATCAGACTGTCAAAAGCAACCTCACACTTCAACTTTCCCAGTTGAGGCACAAGCGATACCGTCTGATAAAAGCGCACGAGAATGCGCCGGCGGGTCACCCCGATGCTGAGCGCCGTGACCGTGTGAGTCTTGATCCCACCCATGGAATCATGGAGCACAGAGCTCCGGGGCGTCCGACGAAATCGGACGAGAGCACCTCCTCGCGACCCCAACCGTCCGAGAACTGGATGTGGAGCAAGTCGAATCCTTCGAAACCTTAGGTGCAGAAAATCTGAAAACCCTGATGCTACTCGGAATGAGGAAGGAACGTGTCAACGCAAGCACGTTCCTTCCATCTTATATGGGATTGGCAAAGGCAGCGGCAATTAGCCCAATTAAATAAAGAGTGTTTAGCACACTCATCGAGACCCTAGAGTTTCAACCTCAGCGCAACGGAGCGGGGAGCTTCCAGAACCCAGCGCAACGCGTTGCGCTGGGTTCTGGAGTCCTTGGGGCGTGGGGCCGGTCGGCGGCCCCGGCAAGGAGGCAGGGAGATGAGTAAAGCGAAGAGGGCGAAGGCAGCCCCGCCAGCCGCGCGGCGCGCCTACCCGAGGCTCACGCTCGACGACAGGCGGGGCATCGAGCGCGGCCTGGACAGGGGCGAGAGCGCCCGCGAGATCGCGCGCAGGCTCGGCAGGCAGCCGTCCACGGTGACGCGCGAGGTCAGGAGGAACCGCGTCTACGCGGCGCCGAGGGAGCTCGCGGGCGAGCGCTTCCCCGGGGAGGCGCCGGAGGGCGCCTGCGACAGGGTCAAGGGCTCGCCGCGCGTCTGCAACGGCTGCAACAAGAGGAGGTGCGGCTGCTCCAGGAAGCCCAAGGCCGTGTACCGGGCGGTGAGGGCGCAGGCGCTCGCGGACGAGGAGCTCCGGGAGGCGCGCAGGGGCGTCGACGAGACCGAGTCGAGCATGGCGATGAAGCTCGGGGTGATACGCTCCGACCTGGCACGCGGGCTGTCCCCGGAGCAGATCGCGGCGACCAGGCCGTCGCTCGGGGTGTCGAAGTCCACCATCTACCGCTGGATCGAGGCGGGCTACGGGGGCATGGGCAACATGGAGCTGCGGCGCAAGGTGGGCTACAGGCCCCGCAGGAGGAGGGCGCCGCGGAGGGCCGCGCCGCACTCCGACCGCAGGTCGCACGCCGCGTTCGCGGCGCTGCCGGGGGACGAGCGGGACGGCTGCTGGGAGATGGGCACGGTCGAGGGGCGCGCCGGGGACTCCGCCGTGCTGCTGACGCTGCTGAACCGGGCGACGAGGTTCCAGCTCGCGCTGCCGATGGCCGCGCAGACGTCGGCCGAGACCGTGAGGGCGCTGCGCGGCCTGCTCGGGCTGCTCGGGGAGGGCGGCATGCGGCGCGTCTTCGCCCGCGTGCTCACCGACAACGGCCCCGAGTTCGCCGACGAGGCCGGCATCGCCGCCGCGCTCTGCGAGCGGCCGGGCGAGACGAGGCTGTTCTACTGCGACCCGATGCGCTCCGACCAGAAGGGCGCCTGCGAGCGCAACCACGTCGAGATCAGGAAGCTGCTGCCGAAGCGGCGGGGCATCTCCTTCGACCGGCTGGCGCCGGCCGACTGCGCCCTGCTGATGAGCCAGGTGAACTCCGAGCCGAGGGGCTCGCTCGCCTTCATGTGCCCCTCGGGGATGCTGCTGGCCGCCTACGGGGGCGACGCCCGGGCGCTCCTCGACGGGCTCGGCGTCGAGGTGCTGGGCCCCTCGGAGCTCGACCTGACGCCCGGGTGCATCGAGCGCGCCCGCGCCGAGAGGGGTGATGCGCCGCTGGCCGGCTGAACCCCTGGGGGACAATCCGGCGGCCCCTCTTGAGCCCGTTGCGCTGGGTCCGGGAAGGGCCGCCGGCGGGCCGATGGGGCATGCCTCCAGGAGCCAGCGCAACGCCCGTGGGGCCCTCCGCGGGGAGGGCCGGCCTGCGCTTTCCCCGCCGGGGGCCGCGTCGGGGCGTTGCCGTGACCTCGGGAAGCGGCATCTCATGGCAGGGTGTTGCACTGGGGTTGGAATTCAACCAGAGCAAACAAATACAGCGAGTGATGAAACCCTGATTATCAAAGGGAATTCAAATGGATCAGATTCTGTTTTCTGTGCCGCTAAAAGCAATATGAGCAGATAAATGAAAACGAAAAGTAAGGCGCCGCAATATTTGATTGAAACCAACCAAGAGATCCGCCAATCATAGAGCTCAAGTAAAAATCGCCATTAACAAAAAGAGATCTAATGAACAACAGGAGAGTTCCTAACGGATCTTGCAACACGTTAGACAGGGAATAAAACGTCCCCTCTTCGATTCCCCTATGGTCGAGGCCGCCAGATAGAGCGGCCAAAGAAACAACGCCAGGCAAGCGCAGCAATACAATTGATGCAATAACAGATACAAACAAGAGCAAAAGAAATGCAGCTTTGTTTTTCTTGAGCCAAATCTATTAATTGGAATAATGAATGCAAACAAACATACCGATATATAGATAAGTTTACACGGAGCAAGACAAGTGGCACATATCGTAATCGATGCCACTTCTCTTCGGGATAGTTTATCTTTTGATTCAATCAAACGACAAAAAAGGGGAAACAGCAGTAGCGACAAGCCGATTATTCCAGAATCATATGAATATGATGCCGCCAAATGTAGGGTCATTGGCAGCAGCGAGACATAGGTGATTACATTTTTAGCATGCGGCATATTTCGATATGCCGCGACTGCTAGAACAATAAACAGGGCTGAATTCAATATTCTTCCAATATAGAAGATAGGATATGGACCGAGGTGCATTGCTTTTCCAGCCAGTATGGCCAAAACGGTGGGAATTTTAACCACGACACCCCCCCCGATGGAGAAAGAGAAGCCGGAAACCTCATGAATCGAAGTCGTTGAGGACGTGAATTGGAAGTAGGTGGCTATGTTTTTAAAGCTATCATGACTTATGGCATTCGAGGACCATTCACTGACCATCTGCCAATCGTCTAGACGAACCGGAAAACTTTCTGAGTTATTAAATGAAGATTCGCCTTGTAAACAATCTGCAAGCCAATACGAAGCCAGATAGTGGTGCGTCTCATCAGGAACAGACATGGGTGGAAATGCAAACGAGAATACAACGCAAAATCCAGCAAGAAGCATGCTGAATTAAAATGAGCTCATCCTGTTGAGCAGACCCTTGTAATATAAAAAACTAAAAGCGCTATTACCACAGAGCCGACAAGCGAACAAACAAGCAATGCTCTAGAGTGACAAGCGGTAAAACAATATATTGAATAAAAGATGGCTAGTAAAAACGCGAACAATGCAAATAAACATGGCCCACGAACACTGGCACGCTCCTCGGCCATCCATGGTTTCCCAAAACTACTAACGCCCGCAAGCTCTCTCTTCCTTAATCCGCGTCTATTAAAATAGGAGCAGCAGTTTAATTTGCTTAACGGATTGCTATGAAAACCCACCGACATTCGTAAATTACAGTCCATCATGAAGCTTTTTTTCGTGATCTCTTAAGGCTAGATCCCTTAAGGCTATTTCCTGAATCAACGCTGTCAGTTTTTCTCGCTGCTGTGCATTTTTAACCGTCGATGTAAAGTCGCGCACGAGCAAAACCGCGATCACGTACAGAAAAACAAAATTGACTGGCGCCTGAAAACCCAAAAAATGCGAGAGAACGTAGGCGATTTCTGGAAATACCGCTAAAACCACCAGGCTTAACGAAAAGAGCAACCAGAAAACCGAATCCATGACCTGAATCTGAGCTTTGCTCAGTCTTCGCACAATGAAAAAAAGAACAACAACGGCACAGACAACCAATAGAACGCGAAGCGATGCATTCACGTCGTTTACCTCCTAAACCATTGGCTAAACATGATGGCGGTAAATGCTCTCACCATGTAGGCAATAGACTTGGTGAGGTTTAAATAGCTCTCCCCTGCCAAACGCTCACGCATGGATACTTGAACTTCACAAACCTTAGCGCCCTTGCGAATCAGATATGCAATAGATTCCGGTTCGGGATTCAGAGCATTATCTTGCGCGAATCGCCCAATCATGCGACGGTTATACAATCGCATGCCGGAGGTTGGATCCTTTATAGTACATCCTGTCGTAAGCTTAATCAGCGCAGTAATCAACCTTGATCCCATCATACGAGCAGAATGTTCTTTCTTTGCAGTTACAAAACGAGAGCCAATTACTATGTCGGCATCGTTCTCCCTCATGCAATCAAGCATGCATTTAATATATTCAGGACGATGCTGTCCATCGGCATCAAACTGAACGGCAAAATCATAGTCGTGTTGAAGCGCGTATTTCATACCTGTTTGAAAACCGACCGTCAAGCCACAGTTTACCAACATATCGAGCATCGGATAACCATTAAGAATGCAAATGTCGCGCGTGCCATCTGAAGACCCGTCATTAATGACGATATAATCGACTTCTGGAGCGACGACACTAAGCTCTTCGATCGTTTGCCGAAGGCACTTTTCCTCGTTATACGCGGGAATAATTGCCAGAACCCTCTGTGATGACAATATAGTTCACTCCTCATGGACAAGTTCAATCCATCAAATTATACGATGCAGCAGACAAAGCCAACCCAAGCTGCAGAACTATTACACCTTCATCGGATAGAACTTGCCGAGCGAATTCATTCTGTCAATTGGTACGGAATTGAAGGAAGCTCGGTAATCTCTCGTAATTAAGAGTTTGTTCCATCCGTGCCGTCTGCATTGGAATTGTTTTGTTGCACAATAGGTGAAGTATGGTTTTACACGTGATGATTCGCCCTTTGGAGGATGTCGTGAATTCGCCACGCCGCGTTGCAATTGCCTTGTCTACGTACAACCCAAATCTCACCTATTTAAATCAGCAAATTGACAGCCTCTTGGCACAAACGTGTAAACCTATCATTAGCATTAGGGATGACGGTTCGAACGACCAGAATGTCCTTGACTATCTTCGCAAAATTGAGGAACGTTCCGATTCATCGGTGCAGGTTGTCTTTGGCCAAAATGAAGGATTCGTAGCTAGCTTTATGGATGCGCTTCGTGCCTGCCCTCCTTGCTGCGATTATTTCGCCTTTTCCGATCAGGATGATTACTGGGAGCCAAATAAACTCGAACGAGCTGTAGCCATGCTCGACAAATCTAACGCGAGCACATCTGAAACCCCATTCCTTTATTACGGGCAGTTTGTATCGTGCGACAACAAGCTTAAAGCAATCGACGCACCCCAAAGTCGCTCACTCGACCAAACTTTTGAGAACGCTTTAGCTGAGGCGTCGATACCAGGAATGGTTATGGTGTTCAATGGCGCCATGAGAAACGCTCTGCTTAAAGCCAATCCCCATCACCTTGCAGGCCATGATTGGTTTGCTGCAATGATAGCCACGGGTTTTGGAAAGACTGTTCGAGATGACTCCGTGGTGCTTCGATACAGACGCCATCAGGGTAATGTATCTGCTGGCAATCTTTCTGCAATCAGCCTGTTCGTATTTCGCTTTAAAACATTTATTCTCGGTTCGCAACTTAATCTCATAAGAACAATGGCAGAGGAATATAGTGCGCTATTTGCCGATAAATTAAGCAACGAGAACAGGGAGCTTATTTCTCTTTACGTTCGGCCGAACACATTAATCAAGAAACTCCGTAAACTATTCTGGAAAAGGCGCTTCCGCGAATCTATACCAGATGAAATCGCCTACCGACTTCTATTTCTATTTGGCAAACTCTAATCCAGCTAGATTAGTTTAATTTTGCCTTGTGCTGCATACCAAGCAACACAAGGCAAAATTACTTTCCCTCAACGCTATTCAGCAAAATAAAAAACCACCGACAGAGAACACGAGCAACGCAGCAATATATGAGAATGTAGCTCCATTCAATCCAAACACGGAGATGAGATAAAAGCTTAGTGCACAGGAGACTAGAAACGAAACGATACTTAGCACTAGCTGAGCAACCAGTTTGCGAACAACCGTCAAAGCTGCTGACAAGAACCAAGAAAGCGCTAC
Source organism: [Collinsella] massiliensis (assembly GCA_000333815.1). Lineage (GTDB taxonomy): Bacteria > Actinomycetota > Coriobacteriia > Coriobacteriales > Coriobacteriaceae > Enorma. The sequence continues at coordinate 16,147 of CAPI01000078.1, read as the reverse complement.
GAGCACACTACAAAAAATGAGCGGGTTCAATAAATACAGATAAGGAACAATTGAATCGCCGAACAATAGCGCCATGACAGGTTTTCCTGCTACCCCGAAGCCGATAAAAGCAACTATTGATATTACAACGATGGCGCCGATTGCTTTCCAGAACAACCTGTAAAACTCCTTCACATCGTGTCGAGCAAAACACGAAGCCAGGGGTGCGGTTAACGGAGCAAATAAATAATTAGCTGAAACCTGCACCAGGGTAACAGGCATCGCCACTGTCGTATATATCCCGAGAGCGTCTTCATTTTTAAGCAGCTCGAGAACATAACGAGGTACCTGACCCATGGTGTTAAAAAACAGGCCATACAGCGCCACTGGAAGGCATACAAGAATAAGCTTCTTTACTTGACGCAAGTCCCGATCAAACGAAAGAGCTGCTGCAGTGTTCGAAGCGAAATTCTTCGCCTCACGACGCTCATAGCAGAAAACCACAATTAAGGAGGCGCAGCACAAAGCGATAATGGCTGTCATCAAATCCGATGTGATGAATAGGACGCCAAAAAAGAAGCTGAAGTCTAGCATTGCTTTGGCGATATAAGCCTTTCCTATATAGTCCATTCGGGAAGCGCGCTGAAATATAGCCTGATACACGTCCGAAAGAGCTTCAGATATTTTAAAAACCATATAGAAAGCGATGCAGAGAAAGGTTTTAACAGGGTACTCATTGAATCCGCAGAAAGCTAAACAAGCAATAAATGATATGAGAGAGGTCACATATCTTGATATAATGTACTGATTATCAGAGTATTCACCCTCGATATCAGATACTTGGAAGTTTCGCATTGTGTATGTCGCGACTGCATTTAGGGAATTGCCGACTGACATGGCGAGCGAAAAAATACCGGCAGGCCCATATCCCTGGATCCGAACAACTACATATGTCAGCAACCATTGGCTAATTAGGTAGATAAAATTACCCAAGGAATTCCAGATCACATTCTCCCGAATGCTCAATGACCTCATGTTGCTACTCATGCTTTCAAGCACTTTCTATTCTGCTCCCTCATCCAAAAGGTAAGCACGAATTTATGAATATGCCAATATATGGCCATCGGAAGATGCTCGTAGGCAAATCGCTGAGCGCGGAACACAAATGTACGCCTTACATATAGCTTGTCGCTATCATTCCAATCGGTAAGCGAAAGGTATCGATCAAACAGCTCGTTTTGTGGATGAATACTATTATGCTCCCAAGGGCGACCAGTCATTGCGCTCATGCAATGATTAATAAGCGGCTCTTCTTCCATTACGCTCGTAATTTCATCCCGAGGGATATAAATGTCGTCGTTTAAATCATATATTTTATATACATAATCAATGCCATATATATAAAAGCAGCTATTAAAGTTATATGAAGGGCTCATATATTTGATTTCATGCCGAAAGAGCAAATTAACAATATCTTGGTCAACAACAAAATAGCGACTTCTGACATTCGACAAATGATTGATTATTCTTTCGGTGCAATGATATTTCTTCCAGTTTGATATGCTTATCAACATGACACCGCAATTGTAATAATACTCATCTTTTGGAATGCCTAGGGTGCCCTTGTAATCAGTCAGCACGCAATCATAAGTTGCGGCGCAAACCGATTCACCCAAATCCATCTCAATTATCTCGTCTAGTGGGCCATTTATTATCGTATCGCCATCAATTTGAAGTACGCGATCAGTGGCGATGTTTAACTCGGCAGCGGCAAACAATTTGTAATATGTAGTATATGTTCCCCGCCACGGTTGCACATTCAATTCGATTAGTTTGTTGCGTATCGGCTCAGAATCCACGTATATTAGGTTTCGACCATATTGACTGCATATTTTTTCAATCTTCTTTTTATTAGATGGTGCGATACCATCATCGATGAGATAAAAATTAATCTCATCTAAATGCTGATTATTTTCGCACATTGATACAATGGAAACCCCAGTAACCATTGCATAGTTATCGTCAGATTGATAAAGCACGTTTAATATCTTTGGGTTCATTTCATCTCCCCCAACAGCGAAATAACGAAAATGTCCTAAATTACGTGGATAGATTTTGCCATCATTCCACCTTCTGTGTTCCGAGTTTTATCTAACACTTATTACTCTTCATAAATTGCAATGTATAGTATCTTTTGTCTGTCATTAATTGATGAGAGCGAAGGATGCATATGTCGAAAATTGCGCTGAGCATTATTGTCCCCTGCTACAAGGTCGAGCAATATCTCCCTGCCTGCCTGGATTCTCTTATGAATCAAACGCTAAAAAATATTGAAATTCTCTGCATTAATGATGGGTCTCCTGATTCGTGCATCGACATCCTCCATAGATATGAACAAGAATACCCAGGCAAAATTGTCATCATCGACAAAAAAATGAAGGTGTTTGGCGCGGAAGATTTGACGGGATATGCCTTGCCCGTGGCGAGTACATTGGCTTTGTTGATAGCGACGATACTGTAGCACCTGATTTTGCCGAAACACTATATCGAACCGCTAAGGATAATAATGCGGATATTTCCGTCTGTGGATTTCAGCGAGTAGACTTGAAAACAGGAAAGACCCTTACGCATGAGATGTGCACAGAGCGACCGAGCTTTAATGTCGTTGAAGAGCCGGGGAGACTAATCGAGCTGAACGGCGCCCCCTGGAACAAAACATTTAGGGCATCGTTGCTCAAGAACATGCGTAATCTTGAAGAGCCACCCTCCGTTCTTGATGATCTCATTTTTCACCTTCTGGTCTATTTAGATTGCAAAGGGACTATCGTTTTTTCACCCAAGCCTCTTATAAATTATATGGTTCGCGAGGGATCAATTATCAATACTGTGAGATCAGAGCAGGTTGACTCCATCTTCAATGCCTTTTCTGCAGTCGCTGAGTATTACAACGAAGCGGGTGTGAATGAAAAAGCAGAAGAGGCGCTGAGTTCGATTGCCTTCCTTCACCTCGGCGTGTCGTTGCTATTTCGACTGTCTTATGATCCGTCAGCCAATCTCGGAGCGTATATAACGCAATGTACTAAATATCTCAATAAGACCTTCCCTTCCTGGAAGCATTCGTCATACACGGGGCTATGCTATGCTTTAAAAGAGGGCGGAGCTTTTCTGAAGCTTTGGGTTGCCCGCCTGTTTTATAGGGCTCATCTCATGCGCCCATTCCTTGCTATCTACCGATTTGTTATCGATAAAATGCATTTCGATATCAAATGGTAAGGCACAACCCCATTGGATATATTCTTGAGCATCTTTCAAGAGTCAGGCGTCTTGCCGAGCAACGCATTCGACATGGCGCCTGACTTTTTCTGTTTCAGCTGTAAAAGTGAACGTTGTATTATTGCGAAATCATCTCGTTAATCATTACCAAAATGGATTCACCGTATCCCACTCCAGGAACCGCCCAACGGCCATCGAGATCCTCCAACTTAGGCGCAATGCCACGCTCTATCAAATCAAAGCGCGGATCTACGCATGTAGCATTAAGCGGCGCAGTGGATGCATAAGCTTTGAGATGCTGTGCTTGTGCTAGCAAGCCAGTGTACACATCACCAAATGATGCGCCGGACACTCCATCGCCCGTCGATCCAAGGCCGCCGAAATTGCACTGTTCGGGCTTCACCGCGCCGCCAAATTGTAACCAGCCAGTTTCTTTCATCGCCTGGCAGAAGAGAACGTCTGCTCTTACACCCTCAGCGTTCGCAGCATTCTCAACTAAGTTGCAAAATTCTGTAAGGGTGGGAGCTCCCTTATCGGAATAAACAGAAGCTGGATAATCGTATCCTGAACTCTGAAAATATGAAACCATTTGACTAACCGAGGCGAGCGAGTGTCCCATTATGTCTGATGGCGTTCTAAATGCCGTTTCGGTTGAACCCGGTGCATCGCTCCCCTTTTTAACCAATTTAATCTGAACAGCCTCAATACCAAAACCAAACCCTTGCGTTCCAGCACGTTCACCGTTCTTCGCCCAGTCTAGCCATCCAATCTCAGAAGAATGAACGCGGTAGTATACGTCGTACTCATCTGCCACGTCACCCTCGAGTTCGATGCACAACGCTTCAATCTGCCTGCCTTGCCCCACGGTTCCCGCATACACTCCCTGGGAAACGTCAACAGGGTCAACCCACCCCAAATCCTGAATATGAGCAGAAATCTTTACTGTCCCATCAATGCTCGGCACATACGCCTCAATTGCCTGAACCGAGTGGCTTTGACCCGTTGTGCCCGCCATTGCGCCGTCGCCCACAAAACTTTGCCAACCAATCTCTGCGACATGGACTCGGTAAGAAATGCTCGCCGATATGAATGGTTCATCCGTCTTGCCAGGTGCCTTCGTTGTCCCATCCTCTTCTTTCTTTACCAAATCAATCTGTATTGCCTGAATGCCGTAACCCAAGCCTTCGGAACCGGCGCTCTCTCCATTTTTTGCCCAATCAAGCCATCCCACTTCTGCTGAATGCACGCGATAGTAGACATCATAATTATCCGCCATATCGTCAGTTAGCCTGATTTGAATAGCCTCGATCTGCTTTGATTGGCCGGTACTCCCTGCTTGGCCAGTAGTCCAATCCTGCCAACCATCAGAGGTATAAAATACGCGCGTCTGAATAGCGCCCGGCTCATCAGCATCTTGATTCGATAGAGATACGTTCAAAGCTTCCACTGACAGCCCGCGACCAGTGGTACCCGCAGTGGCACCACCAGATACGTTGTTCTGCCACCCAAGTTCCGCTACGTGAGCGCGATACACGACGTTCGTAGGCTTCTTTCTAAATACGTCCGTAGTTGCAATTCCCGGATTCGCTGGGAGCGTATCCTCCCCTTTTTTCTGAAGGACAATCTGTATAGCCTCGATTCCTAAGGAATACCCTTCAGTACCTGCAGGCTCTCCGTTTTTAGCCCAATTCATCCAGCCGATTTCGGAAACATGAACGCGATAGTAGATGTCATAGAAATCAGCTACAGAGCCCGATAGTGAAATTTTCACAGCCTCGAGTTCTTTTTTCTCACCCGTCGTTCCTGCAATGGCACCACTTGCGACCGCACCGCGCCAACCATAATCTTGACAATGAGCCTCGATAGAAACGTCGCTATCGGTGTTTGCATACTTGCCTAAATCAAGATTGAGCACCAGCGCTTCCATGCACCTTCCCTGCGCCGTAGTACCAGCAATCGCACCGCTGTTTACAGCACCCTGCCATCCCACCTCCTGGACGTGAGCCCGGTAAGTTACAACAGGCTCGGCGGTAGCCTTATCGCGGAAAGCATCCGATGTAGATCCTGGTGCGTCAGCGCCCTTTGCGACCACCACAACCTCTATAGCTTGAGCGTCGTATCCATAACCGATGGTGCCGGCACTTCCACCGTTCTTCGCCCAACCTAGCCAACCAACCTCGGCTGAATGGACGCGATAGTAGATATCATAATTTTGCTCAGCGTCACCAGTCAATTGAATCTGAACTGCCTGGATAGCAGTGCTCTTGCCCGTGGTACCGCTTTCTGCACCATCCTTTACCCAGTCCTGCCAAGACCCGTTAACATAAGAACGATATTCAACGCCTCCTGAAGATGCAGCATTATTTAATAGATTGAGTTTAAATGCCTCGAGATTCTTACTTTTACCAGTCGTACCCGCCACTTTGTGGTCGTATACGATATCCTCCCAGCCGAGATCTGAAACATGAGCCTGCACTTCAACTGATGCCTGCGCACGCGCCACAGCATCTTTGCCCAAGTTATACTGTTGCGCAATGCCCGTCGCGTCGGCCACGCCCAAATCACGCTGACGATTCGCAAGGTAATTTGCATCACTCGAATTAGAAATAAAAGCATGCTCAACAATGATGGCAGGAATACCATACTTTCGGCAGTTCCTAATTACGCCATAGTAGTCCGTTCTGCTTCCATCCGGATATACTGGGTCTCCTCCATCAGCTGGATAATCTTTAAATTTAACACCGCGGTTGTACAGCCCAAGCGAGGAAAGCTGAGCCAGGATCTTGTTGCCCAAGTCGGTTCCAATGGTATGGGCATCGCTATTATAGGAGCTGCTATTAGGTGCCCAGACCTCAGCTCCATTAGCGCTCGCGGTGGCAGAATTACAATGTACACTAATGAAGACATCTGCGCCAATTGCTTTGGCACGATCGGCGCGCGCCTGCAGGCTCACTTCTTCATTTTCAGACCTTGTGAGATAGGCAGTAACCCCAGTGTATGAATCCAGCTCATTTTTTAGATTCTGGGAAATCCCCCAATTCACCGTGGCCTCCTGCAAGCCATTGCCCACGGCGCCAACATCGCCGCCTCCGTGTCCGGGGTCAATAGCAACGATGAGATAGTCTTCGCGCGTGGTAGATACAGTAGAACGAGACCGTGCGCCGGAAACACTTGGAGCAGTGGCATTATCTTTGCTTTCTTGAACACCTGAGGCATCAGCGATTTCTATAGCATCATCGACGGATGCAGCCGACTTGAGCTCACCGTTTTCTCCGATGGTCATCGCTGTCACGCCACCTTCGGTTCCGCTCTCGTTCAGCGCGTTAGCAACATCTGCAGTAACAACTTCAAATGAATAATCGTTATTCTCGTTTGCATCATCCGAGAAATTAATCACATAGCTCGTGTCAACATTCTGCAGGGTTAAGGTAACGTCAGAAATTGAGTACACATCCGCCTGGCCGTCCTCAGAAAACTCAATCTCAAACAGAGCGGCATCGTCGATAACTTTTGATGAATTCACAGTGATTAATTCATGCTGTGTACTGCGTAGTGAGATTTGCGCAGCAGAAAGACTGTCACAAAGTCCGTTAAATCCAATAACTATATACTGCGTGTCTCCAATCGCGAGCACACTTTGATCGACATAAACATAGGCTACCGAAGAAATGTCCATCTCTTCCGGCTGCGGTGCAGAGACCTCGTCCATTTCGCCAGCATCGTCCAAAGCCGAAGAAGTGTCCTGATCGGTCTGGTCAATTGCCTCTTGCTCAGAGGAATCCGCCACCAAGCTATCTGGAGCATCCTCGGTTGAAACGATTTCATCAGGAAGAGAACCCATCTGCTCGCTCGATGATATCGAAGACGAACCTGCAACCTCAGATGTTGGCGCGGTTCCCGTAGACTCAGCATAAACAACAAAGGGCTGCAAAACGGGCGTAAACGCCAGTAGGGCGGCTAAACAAATTGCTAATACGCGTTTTCTCAACATCTCTTTTTCCACCGTTCACTAAGTTGCCATTCAAATCAACTTTATCTAAGTCTAACGAAAAGACTTCACTCACATCTTCGATAGTACATGAGCGAAAAGAAAAGGAGCTATTGACTTTCGCCAATAGCCCCTCTCGTCATCATCCTTTCAACTCATTAAGGAAATGGTCGAACTACTGCTAGCACCGGAACGAGCGGCGCGATGGATCCGATAGTACGAACCCGAGGAGGAGTCGCCTCAATAATAGAATTGTTGCCGATATAAATAGCAACGTGTCCACTATAGAGAACCAGGTCGCCACGTTGAATCTGTGAGATATCAACATGCATAAAACGACTGTTACTACGCATGTCGTTAGCATAGTGGTCATGTCCCGGAGTATAATAATGATCCCAGGGATTCATTGGGCTCAAATCCATCCCCGTAGCATAAAGGGCTTGCATAACCAATCCGGCGCAATCAACACCGACTCCAGGTGCGCAAGCGTAGTCCCATTTATATGGCGTACCCATATATTCCATGGCACGAGTAATCATGGCATTGATGCATTGCTCGCGCGTCGCGTTGTAAGGAATGCGAGACTCAGTTCGATAGCCAAACTGATTGACACCCAGATTCTTTATATTCACGGATCTGTGAGAAACCTTGTAATATGAACCCGGCGTTTGGTACCCAATATATGGAAGAGACGATAGGCTGGGGTAATATGAGCCCGCTGTTGAACCCGGCGGCGTAGCTCCCTTGCGAACAATCACCACCTGAATTGCCTGAACTGCCAAGCTACATGATGTAGTGCCTGCAATGTCTCCATTTTTGGCCCATCCAAGCCAGCCGAATTCGTCAATATGTACCCGATAGTAGATGTCGAAATATGTATTCAGCTCACCGGTCAAACGTATCTTAATCGCTTCGACACGCCTACCTTGGCTAGTGGTACCCGCAATAGCTCCATTAGAAACTTCTGACTGCCAGCCTAAATCCTGCACATGAGCCGCATATGAGATGCCTCCACTTAGAGCGTCAACGTCTTCGGAGGAAACGTCAGAAATCGTGAATGCCTCCAACTGAAGACCTTGACCCGTCGTACCCGCAACAGCATTCGAGCCAACAGGTCCTCGCCACCCAAGCTCCGCCACGTGAACATTGACAGATAGCGAAGGCATTTGGATATATGAAGGCACGCTAGAAGATGGAACATCCTCACTTCCCTTTTTGACTAACTTAACCTGGACGGCCTCGGCCTGCAAGCTCAAACCACTTGTACCGGCAACTTCCCCGTTCTTAGCCCAACCAAGCCAACCGTATTCTGCCGAATGCACGCGATAATATATATCGTATTCATTTGCAATATCCCCGCTAAGTTTGAACTGGAGCGCCTGGATAGCAAGATTTCTATCGATCGTTCCTGCGAACTGATCGCCAGAAACATATTGTTGCCAACCATCTTCCGCCACATGGGCGCGCACCTGAACGAAACCGGAAACCGGCCCGTCCAGATGAACACGAAGAGCCTGGAGCGAATAACCCATACCAGTTGTTCCGGCGGTCTCCCCGTCTGTAACAGGCGCCAGCCAACTCACCTCAGCGCTGTGAGCTTGAACGACAAGGCTCGGGGAAGAATCCTGCAATACAAGATATGCGTCTTCCGTGCCTCCCGGGGCGGCAGCCCCTTTCTCTACAAGTGTAACTTGAACAGCACGAAGTGTAACGGATGCGCCCTCTGCGCCGGCGGGGTCACCGTTGCAAGCCCATCCGAGCCATCCTCGGTTTCCCTCATAAACACGGTACCATACGTCGTACTTATCTGAAAGATTCCCTATCAGCTGCATCCTGACAGCCTTCAATGGCAGCCCGTCGCTAGACTGAGCAGTCTGATTCCCCTCGGACGTCCACTCGGAAGGCCAGCTTGTCTCACCTGTTTTTGCCTGATACTGGATTGAACCTTCCGTAAGCTTATTATTCACAAAGACGGAAATGGAATGGAGCTGAGAGGTTCCATTTGGGTCTCCGAGAATCGTCGTTTCGCCTTGTGATGACTGTACCTTTGCCCCAGCAAGGGACATAGCAATACCCTGCACAGATTCGGTTGCGCCGATATAAGAATCACCATTATCGACTAGCTCATCGGATCCTTTTGGAAGAAGTCTGATCTCGATTGCCTGAATACCGTAACCCAAACCCGTTGTTCCAGCTGTTTTACCGTTGCAAGCCCAACCAAGCCAGCCGACTTCAGCAGAGTGCACGCGATACCAAATATCATATTGTTGTGCCGCTTCATCGGACAAGCACATCTGCACGGCCTCGAGTTGCTTATGCTGACCTGTAGTGCCCGCTTGATTGGTCGTCCACCCCTGCCATCCAAAGTCCTCAACATGTGCACGCATTTGAATAGAGCCAGAATGGCCGAACCAAGACAGCGATGCTCGTATAGCCTCTATTGATAGAGAACGACCGGTGGTACCCGCCATTAGACCATCCTCGACCGATGTCTGCCATCCAATCTCCTGCACATGAGCAGCATATACGACGCTCGCCGGATCATCAGCGCGGTCTTCAAAAGCCTGATCTATCGACTGACCAGACATGTTTGAGGGAACCTCCCCCTTTGGCAACACGGTAATTTGAATCGCTTCGACTGCATGACCGTACCCTACCGTGCCGGCATTTTGGCCGTCACAAGCCCATGTCATCCATCCAATTTCTGCCACGTGAACGCGATACCAGACAGAATACTTCTCACTCAAGTTGTCGGATAGCTTCATCCTAACAGCTTCAATTCGCTTGCTCTGTCCCGTAGTTCCGGCAAGACCACCGTTTCCTACCCACAGGTCATTAGATGGCCAGCCTATATCCTGCACATGAACCTGAATCTGCACGGCATCTTCTGGAGCGTTTGCTATAGAAACCCTGAGAGCCTCCACGTTTTTACTGTTTCCAGTGGTGCCCGCAGTCTCCCCGTCAGAGACCTCCTCTTGCCAGCCGATATCCTGCACATGGGTCTGATATGTCAAAACTGGAAGTTCATCTTCTGTTTCTCCGTCTAAAGGGATGGAATCGAGACTTTCTTGATCATCTATATTTTGGGTGGAGTCATTAAAATCAGAATACGAATTCCCTTCAACTTCTTCAAAAGCGCCTGGTCCATCAGCCAGAGACATGTCGCCCACATCTTGATCCATCGCGTTCTCCGCGCTGGAAGCATCCTCGTCTCCTTGGGAATTCACAGATGAATCTTCGTCTTGCGCTACATTCAGACCGCCTGATTCACCCTGTATGTCAAGCTGTGATTCCAGTGCATACAAAGAGACCGGCTGAAGAAACAAATAGGAGGGCAAGATCACCGTGAGTAGAAACGCTATGATTCGTCTTACTTTCATAACATCCGCCCCAATCATTCGATCCAGCACGTCGGGAGCTCGCGCATTCATATATTATGATAGCCATGGCGCGTTGGCCTTCAAATGAATTAACTGATTCGATTCCACGTCTTGCCTGTTCACTTACGCAACTATCCCCTACCCTGAAAATGCTCCAGCCAATTCCCCAACCTCCTGCTCCCCATCCCATCGCCTTTTTTGTCAGAGCTTCATTTGATGAAGTTTCATCTCACCGAGTATAATGTTCCCATGGATGATAAGCAGACTGGGCAGTGAATTAACTGCGCTGTTCTGCAATATAACTAACAGGGGCACCCTGAAAATCGAAGCATCACAATTTGATTGGCGAAGAGGATATTGGCCATGTCTGGAAACGCGAACCTTATCAAGGCGGACATATATCCAGATGAGCTCTGCGAGCAGGCAGCATGCATTGGCACGTCATTCTCCAATAGAATCGCCGCCGTTTTCATTGGCGTCGCGCTGTTCGGCATGGTATTTCTCTCTGCCACGATGAGCTATGCATGCAAGGCTGAATTTCCGCTCCCGAACTGGGCGCTCCTTCTACTCGCCCTTCTTATCCTTCTTCTGTTTATCAAATTCTCAGCAGGAAGAGCCGGGATGTGGTTCTCAAGAGCAGTTGACCGGAATCCGACACGCACCGACATACTGATCGCCGCAGCCTGCATCGTGCTATTGCTTCTTCAAGTGTTCGCCTGTCGCCGCTACGCCTTCGTTACGGGCTGGGACTCAGGGATTATTACCAATGACGCCCTAGCAATAGTGAATAGCGGCGATTTCGCTAATGTTAGCTATTACTCCATGTATCCCAACAATCTCTTCCTGCTGTGGATTGCTGTCCAATGCGGGAAGATCGCCCAATTGCTTGGAGCCGCATCTCCTTTGGGCATTGTTCTGGTCTTCTCGGCTCTGAACTGCGTTGCCTGCGCGCTCTCGCTTTGGTTCCTGTATCGTACGATGTCCCTGTTGTTTTCGCGCGCTTGGGGAGTTGTCGCTTGGATCACCGGAGTCTTAGTGATCTGGACCTCTCCATGGGCGGGAATTCTGTATTCAGACGCCATTGTCGTTTGTGTTCCCATCATGTTGTCCTATTTGTTTATTCGCTCTCGGAAGTCCTCGGGGCGCAAATTCGTCGCATGGCTGTTCTTGTTGGGTTTTGTGGGTATTCTTGGATACAAAATCAAACCACAGGTTGTCTTTGTTCTTTTTGCTGTGGCCGCGCTCCTACTTGTGGAATTCGCCTTCGAAGCTGTCGAGGCGCTTAAAAGCAGGGAAGCGCGCCTTTGCATTGAGCCCGCGAGCCGCATCGTCGCCCTCGTAGTAGGCTGTATCACTGCGCTCGCACTGGTTAGCGCTATCACAGCGCCCTGGTCTTCCCTCCTTGATCAGGATAACCAATTCGGGATCCCGCACTTTCTTATGATGGGACTGAATCCAGAGACCCGAGGTGTTTACTCCTTAGCCGATGTGGAGTTTTCCGCGTCCTTCGCCGACGTACAGTCTCGAACTGCAGGAAACATTCAAATTGCCACAGAAAGGGTTTCCGATTATGGGTTCTTAGGTCTGCTCTCGCTGCTTGGCGATAAGCTCATGACCAACTTCAACGACGGCACCTTCGCCTGGAGCGTTGAGGGGAATTTCTTCGCGTTTCTCCCTACAGATGCCGCAGGAGGCATTACGGGGTTGATCCGCTCCTTCTATTATCCGGACGGATCGCATTACAACCTTTGGAGAACGTACGCGCAGTTCATCTGGATAGCCGTGCTTGTTTGCTGCTTTGTCGGTCTCCTCGCGGGTGCAACGCATCGTGCAAAACAAAAGGACGGTGCCCAAAGGAACCTTTCCTCCGACTTCTCCCTGGTTGTTTCGCTCGCGCTTTTGATGCTTATCGTGTTCGAGCTAATCTTCGAAGCGCGGGCTCGATACCTCTATTCCTCGGTAACGCTGTTCATAGTTATGGCTGTTATCGGCATTCGCTGGCTTACGCAGCGCACCCGCGCGATGAAGACTCATAAAGCGCACGGCGCAAAGCCGCGGTACCGGAAAGCAAGGGTATGCGGGGACGCTGTGCCGCATCGCCTTTGCTAGCAGAAGAGGGATCATAGCCATTCCGGTCGATCCATCAATACATCCATCAGCTCCCAATCGCATTGCTCATCGAGCCACATTGAGACGTGCGGATCGATCGCATCGAGAAGCTCCCACATATCGCGATATCGATTTGGAACTTGGACGCCAAGCAAGCTGTCCCAATGGCAAACGCGATTGCGCAGAGAGGCGATTCTCGTTATACGAGAACCCACATATCCGCGAGGAGACTGTTTGCCACGCAGGCGCTTTGTCTTTGGGAGGTTGGGAAAGGCGTTCTGCAGGACCTCTTTCCAGAGCGCAGCGCATCTGATGTCCTGCCTCTTTAATGCATGCCACGAATTTAATTTGTTTGCATCTGCTGGCGGATTTGCAGAAATCGCTGAGGGATTGCCGAAAAAGTTGCGCCACGTCCCGAAAGATGTATTGGCGATTATATCGTCATGGGTAACGGGTCGTCCGGCAACATTCTGCTGCGCCCTGCGCCTCCAGCTTTCGCGGTGCACCAGCACGTCAAGCGATGGCTCGCAGCCAAATGCGCTTGCATCGGTCCATGCACCGTCATGCCCTTGCGACCGCCACCAATCACTCAGCGCGCAATCGATTGCGTTCCTCAACACAACCTCTGTGATGCTCAGCGGCTTCATGAGCGCTTGGTTGAGCGAAAGCCCCCATTCATAAGCGTTCAAGCTATTTGCGTCGCTTACGCCTGGTGCATGATATCTGGCAATGCGCGCGCTATCTAAGGTGTTTAGGATATGGTTTACAGGGGGTTATTGGTAGCATAGCAACTGCACCCCGTGGTAAACTTCAGCTAAGACGGTCGACAGACCGCGTTCGATAGACTGCGCCCAGCTAACCGCTGGGCGCAGTTGGTTTACATAGCCGAGCAGATATCGTCTAGCAGTTTTGTACTGCCGCCACACCTTGAACGGATAGCTCGACTTTTTATTATAAGCCCCCCACCACAACACATATCATCTAGGTTCTATAAATCCGATTTCTCGAAACCCTTTGCTCGAAACTCTTGGCTACCGGAGCCCTCCGTCTGAATTTGCTCACTGAATCAAAATCACCCCTTGCGCTCCTGGGCGTTGTACCGTAATATATCTACCTGCACGCGGCTTTGGCTGAGTGCGATGCCACTGGGATGTCGTCTAATGGCAGGACAGCGGATTCTGGTTCCGTCAATGGGGGTTCGACTCCCTCCATCCCAGCCATAATGGCCCGTTCGTCTAGCGGTTTAGGACGCCGCCCTCTCAAGGCGGAGATCACCAGTTCGAATCTGGTACGGGCTACCAAGAACGGTAACCCGGATTGCCCAACGCAATCCGGGTTTTTGCTTAGCTAGAGATGCAGCGGGCGGCATCGGAGTGCGAGTTCGCCCCGATATTTCTTACTAGAATGTAGAGCACGCAACGCAAAAACCCGCGCCGACCAGTCACCCACCTGCCCACATCCGATCCAAACACCAAAAGGGCCGCCACCGATCAACCCGGTAGCGGCCCTTCCCTCGCCTATGCATTGCGCGCGCCGCGCACACTCGCGCGATCCAGAAACCTATTCGTCCTGCTCGCCGCGCTCGGCATCGCCCTTTTTGAGGCGGCGCTTGCCCGCGTACACGAACGTCGCACCGAAGCACGCCGCGCTCGCGCTGGCGAACGTCGTGAGCATGATGAGGTCAGACGTCTGGGGCATCACGCCGTTCGGATGCGCGTCGGCGGTGGCCACCCCGCTATCGTCGCTCGTGCGAGCGGCGCTATCGTCCGTATCCTTGGGATCGGTGGACGTCTCATCGGTCTTGCCGTCCGCCTGATCCTCGTCCTCGGTCTGCTCGCCCTTGTCGCCCGTCTCGGACTCGGTCGTGACGTCATCCTTGCCAGCATCGTCGATAGCGTCATCGGACTCCGTCTTATCGCCAGAGCCTGCATTCTCGTCGTCCTCGCTCGGCACGTCGTTCGTGATGCCGCCGTTCGCGGCGGGCGGCGCGGGGCTCGGCTTCGGCGTAGTGTCGTTCACATTATCGGAATCGGAACCGTCGCCCGAGGTGTCACCAGCGTCGCCAGCCTCGTCATCAGCGGGCTCGTCGATCACGTCGCCGGGCGCCTCATCGCCCGAGCCGCTGTCGGCCTCAGGCTCGTCAGTCACAGACCCGTCCCCGGCGCCCTGCTGCGCATCGTCGCCCGGCGTGCCAGAACCTTCATCCTCGGGGGTGTCAATCACCGCGTCATCCTGGTCGGTCGAACCCTGATCGCCCGAATCGGGAGTCGTCGTATCCCCCGGTTGCTCCGGCTCAGGATCCGGCTGCACCTCGGCAGCCGCTTCGTCCTCGGCGATGTACTTCAGGCAATCCGCGAGCTCGTTGCGGTAGCGATCCGCCCAACCCTTGTAGTACTCCGTCTGCGAGCTGTGGTTCCGGATGTTATCGATCATCTCCCGCGCAAGCGCGGTCACGAACTCGCGGTCGGTCATGTCGTTCGAAAGGTTGGCCGCCAGGAGAACACCGCGGACGCCGCCCGTGCCCCACATGTTCGAGAGGCCCCACACCATGCCCTTCACGCAATCCGAGCGACCGGACATGTCGATGCCCTGGCTCGCGAGCCAGCGCTCGGTGGGCACGTAATAGCTGTTGTACGCGTAGGAATCCTGTAGCGCGGAGAACCCGGCCGGATCCGCATCGTACGCCGCGTACCAGGCATCCTGCACGAGCTGGCCGAGCGCGGTGAGCTTGCCGGCGCTGTAGTCGTACATCGGTACCGCGCTGCTCGACACCTCGCCCGCCCGCGCGAGCACGTCCTTGAACATGGCGTACTTCACCGGGTCGTAGTTGTAGACGGCGGTCATAAAGTCGATGAGCGAGTAACGGCGGTCGAACTGGTAGTAGCCGAGCGCGTTGTACCCGTCGCCGTAGCTGAAGCCCTGGCGGTAGTTGCCATGGCTCTCGTACTTGGTGAAGTACTTCATCTCCTCCGAGACGTACACGGACGAGAGGTTCGAGGAACGCGCCGACGATGCCGAACGTGTGGCTGCGGAAGCGGCCGACTCCTCGTAGAAATCCGCTTTGTCGTATGCAACGGCGGGATCGTCCGAATCGGCGAACGCCGTGCTGGCGACGACGGGCGCGCATGCGAGCGCGAACGCGAGGCCGGCGGTGATAATAGCGCGACGGGGTCTCATGGGCCCTCCTTGTCTGCGGCTCATTCGAGCGGCTACGGTTACGATTCATTTGCGACAGGCGCAAAGAAGGCAGTTTCAGTATTGCAGCGCCCGCGGGGGCATACAAGCGATTCACACCGAGTCCGCCGAATTCAATTAAGGTTCGAGTTGAGCTTGAACGGGTTTCGAGGCGTTTTTGCGGGAAGCGACCGCGCGGTTTGGGCGATTGCGCCGCCGAATCGAGCCCACTGCATCCCAAAGT
>CAPI01000079.1 GCA_000333815.1 [Collinsella] massiliensis | reverse complement strand
CAGGCGGGTCTGCGTGGTGCGCGGCGGGCGCGTGGAGCGGCGCGGGCGCGCGTCCGCATCGCCGCGACGCTCGGGGCGGGTATCCGGGGTCACGACCCCCATGCCGTCCACGACGGTGAAGCCCTCGTGCCGGCGCGCGGAGCGCGGGTGCGGCACGCCAGCCGTGCTCCCCTCGATCCCGCGGGAGACAGGGCTCGCGGCAAGGCCGGCGGCGTCCTCGTCCTCGGCGAGCACGCGCATGCCCGCGCGCCGCGCGTCGTAGACGGTCTTCGGGTTGCTCTCGAGTGAGACGCGCAAAACGAGCGCCGCCAGGATGAACGCGCCGATGAGCGCCGAGCCGCCGTAGGAGATGAAGGGCAGGGGCTTGCCCGTCATGGGCGTGACGCCCACGATGCCCATGATGTTGATGAGGTACTGCAGGCCGATCATGGCCGAGCAGCCGTAGGCGATCATCTTCCCCTGCGTCGTGGGCGCCTGCTCGGCGATCTTGAACCCGCTGTAGACGAGCCCCGCCACGACGGCGAAGAACACGAGCGTGCCCACGAAGCCCACCTCCTCGCCGATGATGGCGAGGATGTAGTCGTTGTGCGCCTCGGGCAGGTAGTTGTACTTCATCGTGGAGTTGCCGATGCCGCGGCCGAAAAGCCCGCCCGAGGCGAAGGCCATGATGGCGAGCGTCGCCTGGTAGCCGTCGCCGTAGGCGTCCTGCCAGGGGTCGAGCATGGTCATGAAGCGCGCGAGGCGGTACGGCTCCATGGCGATGGCGCCGATGCCCACGACCGCGATGATGAGCAGCGCGCTGCCGACGAGCCTGCCCGAGATGCCCGCGAGCACGCACATGAGGAACACCGTGCCCACGATGATGATGCAGGTGCCGAAGTCCGGCTCAAGGATGAGCAGAAGGATCGGCACGCCGAGGGCGATGGCCATGCGCACGACGAAGCCCTGGCCGTCGATGGCGTGCTCGCCGTAGAACTCGTTCATGATCATCGCCGCGGTGAGGATGACGACCGGCTTCTCGAGCTCGGAGGGCTGGAACTGGAAGCCCGCGATGACGATCCAGCGCGTGGCGCCGCCGCTCTCCTCGCCCACGACCAGCACGGCCGCGAGGAGAGCCGTGAAGAACGCCCAGGCGCCCCACATGAGCGCCGAGCGCGTGACCGACATGCTCACGGCGAGGGCGACCGCCGCCGCGGCGAGGGCGACGAGGAGGTTCTTCAGCTGCGCGGTGAGGAAGTACGTGGAGCTGCCGTACTCGCTGAGCGCCTCGACGCTCGAGGAGGAGTAGACCATGAGCAGGCCGAAGGCGACGAGGGCGGCAAGGCAGGCGATGAAGATGATGCGCGGGCGCATGATGCGGGCGGGCACCGTGCCGATGAGCTTCTCGCCCAGGGCGGAATGCTCGCCCGGCGCACGGCGCGTGCGGCCGCGCCCCGTGCGGGAACGCGTCTCCCCGGCCGAACCGGTATCGCGCTGAGCCTCGGCGGCGGCGCGCTTCGTGGGCTTCGCCATGGGGATCACCCGCGCGCGGCGAGGTCCGCCACGAGTTCCTTGAACCGGCGGCCCCGCTCCTCGAAGCCCGAGAACTCATCGAACGAGGCGCAGGCCGGCGAGAGCAGCACGACGTCGCCCGGGCGCGCGCACCCGTGCGCGGCGCTCACGGCGGCCGCGAGGTCGGCGGCTTCCATGAGCTCGACGCCGGCGCGGCCTGCAGGGTCCTCGAGCGCGGCGAGCAGGCGCGCGCGGGCGTCGCCGAAGCAGATGACGGTGCGCACGGTCGATGCCGCGACGCGCTCGGCGAACGCCTCGAGCGGCGTGCCCTTGTCGCTGCCGCCCAGCAAGAGCACCACCGGCTCGCTCGGGAACGCGGTGAGCGCCTTCTCGACGGCGTCGGTGTTCGTGGCCTTCGAATCGTTCACATAGCGCACGCCGTCGATCACCGCGACCGGCTCGATGCGGTGCTCGAGCGGCTGGAACGTGGTGAGCGCGCGCCGCACCGCGGAGAGGGGCGCGCCCACCCAGAGCGCGGCCGCGGCGGCGGCGAGGGCGTTGAGCTCGTTATGGGCGCCCGCGATGCAGAGCTCGTCGGTGCGCACGAGCTCCATCTCGGCGCCGCGCAGGCGGCAGGTGAGCACGCCGTCGGCCACGAAGGCGGCGCAGTCGGCGAAGGAGTCCTCATGGGAGAGCTCGCAGACCGCCGCGCCCGTCGCGCGCGCCTCATCGAGCGCCGCAGCGGAACCCGCGTCCTCGACGCAGACGATGGCGAGGTCGCCCGGCTCCTGCCGCGCGAAGATGCGGCGCTTGGCCGCAGCGTAGGCCTCGAGCGAGCAATGCCAGGCGAGGTGGTCGGGCGTGATGTTCAGCAGCACGGAAACGCGGGGGTGCAGCAGGCTGGAGCACGCGAGCTGGTAGCTCGAGAGCTCGGCCGCGAACCAGGAGCCCGGCTCGCGCGCGTCCACGGCGGCGGTCGGCACGGAGCCGATGTTGCCCACCGCGTGCGAGGGCATGCCGGACGCGTTGAGGATGTGGTCGACAAGCGAGGTCGTCGTGGTCTTGCCGTTCGTGCCCGTCACCGCGATCCAACGGTCCGGCGAGAGCCGGTAGGCGAACTCGGGCTCTCCCATGATCTCGGACGCATGCGCGCGGGCGCTCGCGAAGAAGTCGCTGAACTCGGAGATGCCGGGGCTCGCCACGCACACGTCGAAGGCGCCCTCGACCTCCTCCGTCCCGAGCACGCAGCGCACGCCGCGCTCCTCAAGGGCGCGCGTCCGGTCGCTGGGCGCAGCCTTCGCCCCGCCGTAGAGGCACGCGCTGCGCACGCGCCCACCCAGGTGGTCGGCGGCCCATTCCGCCACGGCGAGGCCCGTCTTGCCCAGACCGAGCACGAGCAGGTCGAATTCCTCGGGAAGCATCCCGTCGTTCCCACGCATCTAAACCCCTACCCTACCTGGAAGAAGAGGGCGAGGCCGATGGCGCCGAACGCGGCGGCGACGATCCAGAAGCGGATGACGACCTTCGTCTCCGCCCAGCCCTTCTTCTCGAAGTGATGATGGATGGGCGCCATGAGGAACACGCGCTTGCCCGTGGCCTTGAAGCTCACGACCTGGATCATGACCGAGAGCGCCTCGATGATGAAGAGGCCGCCCACGATGAGCGAGATGACCTCGGTGTTCGTCATGACGGCGACGGCCGCGAGCGCGGCGCCCAGGGCGAGCGAGCCGGTGTCGCCCATGAAGATGCTCGCGGGATAGCAGTTGAACCACAGGAAGCCCAGGCAGGCGCCAGCGCACGAGGTGCAGAAGACCGTGAGGTTGGAGTCGCTGCACAGAAACGAGACCGCCGCCATGACGAGCAGGGCAATCATCGAGGTGCCGCCGGCCAGGCCGTCGAGGCCGTCCGTGAGGTTCACGGCGTTCGAGAGCCCCACGATGAGCAGCCACGTGAACACCAGGTAGAGCCAGGGGATGCGGAACGGCTCGCCCGCGAGGTCGACCGTGGTGGTGAGCACGCCCAAATCGATGGTGAAGCCGCCCGGGAAGCGGACGACGGGCTCCACGCCGCACCAATTGACCGCGAGCAGGCAGAACGAGACGCAGATGAGCGTGAGGCCGATCATCTTCGCGTGCGGGGTGAGGCCGAGCGAACGGCCGTGCGTCACCGAGGTGGCGTCGTCGATGAGGCCGAGCACGCCCGTCGCGATGGTCACGAGCAGCACGAGCACGAGCTCCGTGGTGAGCCTGCCCATGAGCAGGCAGGTGATGGCGACGGAGAGCAGGATGACGACGCCGCCCATGGTGGGCGTGCCCTGCTTCACGAGGTGCCGCTCGGGGCCGTCGGCGCGCACCTGCTGCCCGATGCCCTCGAACTTGAGGATGCGGATCCACAGCGGCATGAGGACGAGCACGATGCCCGCCGCGATGCCGAGGGCGATGAACGCCTGGTAGGTGGGGTAGAGCGGATTACCGAACATCTAGCAGACCTCCTCGACGAGCCGGTCGAGACCGACGAAGCGCGAACCCTTGACGAGCACCACGTCGTCCGCGCGGAACGCCCCGGCGAGGCGCTCGATGGCGGCGTCCACGTCGGGAAGCTCGAGGACGGCGTCGTCCGAGAGCCCCATGAGGCGGGCGGCGGCGGCCATGTCGCGCGCGCCGTCCGCGCCCACGCAGACGAGGTAGTCGGGCTTCTTGGCCGCGGCGTAGGCGCCCACGAGGGCATGGAGGCGCGGCGCCTCGTCGCCGAGCTCGCCGATCTCGCCGAGCACGGCGATGCGGCTGCCCGTGGCGGGAAGCAGCTCGAGCAGGTCGAGGGCGGCGGCCATGGACTCGGGGCTCGCATTGTACGAGTCGTCGATGACGCGCGCGCCGCTCCGGGCGCGGCGGATCTCCTGGCGGCGGCCGGTGATGGCGAGCCCGGAGAGCGCGGAGGCCATGTCCTGCGCGCCCACGCCCATAAGGTCGCCCACGGCGATCGCGAGGATGGCGTTGGAGACGGACTGCGCGCCCGTCGTGGAGAGCGTCACCTCGAGCGCGGCGCCCCCGGGAAGCCCCGCCGTGAAGTGCGGATGCCCGTCGGCGTCGAGCGCGGCGGCGCCCATGCGGTAGGCGCAATCGGAGGACGCGCCCGCCCGCACGATCGAGATGTCGCTGCGCTCGGCGCGGGCGCGCTCGCACATGAAGGGGAAGAAATCATCATCGGCGGGAAGCACGAGCGCCGGCGCGGCGCCCGTCTGGGGAGCAGGGGCGCCCTCCGGGGCGGGGCGCATGCCGAGGACGATCTCCATCTTGGCGCGCGCGATGTTCTCGCGGCTGCCGAGCATGCCGATGTGCGATGTGCCGATCTTCGTGATGACGGCGAGGCTCGGCTCCGCGCAGCGCGAGAGCCGCTCGATCTCGCCGAGGGAGTTCATGCCCATCTCGAGCACGAGCACCTGCGTGTCCGCCGGCGCAGAGAGGATTGTGAGCGGCATGCCGATGAGGTTGTTGTAGTTACCGCTCGTCGCATGCACCCGATACGTGGTACCGAGCACCGCGGCGACCATGTCCTTCGTCGTGGTCTTGCCGATCGAGCCCGTTATGCCCACGACCGTGCAGGCGAGACGCCGGCGCCAGGCATGCGCGAGCGCGAGGAGGAACTCCTCCCCGTCCTCGATGGCGAGCACGGCGCATCCGCGCTCGGCCGCGAGCGCGACGAGCTCGGGGGCGGGCTCGCGCGTGAGGGCGACGGCCCCGGCGCCGGCCTCGATCGCGGCGCGCGCGAAGTCGTTGCCGTCGACGCGCTCGCCCGGGAACGCCACGAAGATCGAGCCCTCCCGCACCAGGCGCGAGTCGATGACGCACCCGCGGCACACGCGCTCGGCATCGCCCGAGACAAGCGAGGCCGAGGTCGCGGAAAGGATTTCGTGAATCGGGAGTTCTACCATGTCTTCCCCTCGGTTGGCTTTCTTCAACCGGCTATTGTACCGTAGGCCCGCACCGCCCCCGCCTGCGCCCGCGCGAACGCACAAGAGGTTCAGAGCGCAGCATGTAAAAATACCCCTGGGGTAATTTTACATGGGTCAGCGGGTGCGCGGCACGCCCAGGATCTTCAACGCCTGCTCCATCGTCTCCTTCACCGCCGGCGACGCCATGTACGACAGGTACGGCGTGTTGTCGAGCGTCGCGTACACGAGCACCTTCGGGTCCTGGGCGGGCGCGAACGCCATGAACGACGCCATGTACTTGCCGGTCTGGTAGCCGCCCGACGCATCGGCGCGCTCGGCGGTACCGGTCTTGCCCGCGACGTCGTAGCCGTCGATGGCGCCGCCGGAACCCGTGCCCTCGTCCACGACGGTCACCATCATCGAGGTGACGGCCTCGACGGTCTCCTCCTCGATGATGCGGGTCTCGCCGTCGCTCCAATCGACCTCCTCGCCGTGGCGCGCCTTCAGGAAGTGGGGCGTGCACGCCACGCCGCCGTTGGCGATGGCCCCCACGGCGCGCGCCACGGACACGGGAGAGAGCGAGATGCCCTGGCCGAACGACATGGACGGCACGCTCGAGCCATCGTACTCGTCGCGCTGGCGCACGATGCCGAGCGCCTCGCCGGGGAAGTCGACGCCCGTCGACGTGCCGAAGCCGTAGCGGTCGAGGTAGTCGGCGAAATTGTCCGCCCCAATCTCGTTGCCCACGAGCACCATGCCCGTGTTCGAGGAACGGCGCAGGATCTCGCGGAGCGTCATGGTCATCTCGTAGTCGCGGTTATCGACGTCGCTCACCCAGTCGTCGCCGGCGAGCACCTTGGGCGGCACCGAGAACGTGGTGTCGGGCGTCACGAGGCCAAGGTCGATCCCCATGCTCGACACGACGGTCTTGAACACCGATCCCGGCTCGTAGGCATCGGTCACGATGCGCAGGTTCATGTCGGCGGAACTCGTGTTCGCGAGGTCGAGGGGGTCGTAGGTGGGCGACGAGCACGCGGCGAGGATCTCGCCCGTCCTGGGGTCGAGCGCGATCATCGAGCCCGCCTCCGCGCCCGCGCGCTCCACGGCGTCCGCGATGGCCTGCTCGGCCGCCGCCTGGATGTTCACGTCGAGCGTGAGCACGAGGTCCGTGCCGTCCTGGGCGGAGACCTTCTCGTAGGCGCCGCCGGCGATGTAGGAGCCGTCGAGGCCGCGCTCGCGCACGATGGAGCCGTTCGTGCCCATGAGGTCCTCGTCGTAGTAGACCTCAAGGCCCGAGAGCCCCACGTTGTCGACGTTCACCACGCCGAGCACCTGCGACGCGAGGCTGCCGTAGGGGTACACGCGCTTCATGGCCTGCTCGAACTCGATGCCCGCGAGCTCGCGCTCGGCGATGCGGTCGGCGTCCTCCTGGTCGACCTGGCGTTTGATGTAGACGAAGGTGGTGTCGGACGTCACCTGCTCGCGGCACCACGCCTCATCGACCCCGAGCACCTCCACGAGGACATCGACCGCCTCGTCGGCGTCCTCGATGAGCTGCGGGTTGACGTAGACGTTCTGGCACTCGACGCTCGAGGTGAGCACGTTGCCGTTGCGGTCGTAGATGGTACCGCGCTTCGCGAAGAGCGTCTGGCTCGAGAGCCGGCGCTCATCGGCGCGCTGGCGGTACGTATCGGCGTTGGCGATCTGGTAATCGAAGAGCTTGAGGGCGCTCAGGCCGAGCGCGCCCGCCATGGCACCCAGCACGACGTTGCGCCGCGTGACGAGGCCGCTCTCGGAGGTGTCATCGAGCCAGGTATGTGGCGAGGCGTCGCGACGGCGCGCGGAGCCCCCGCGCCCGGGAGCGCCCCGGCGCGTGCCGCCGTCGTATCCGCCCGTCCCCCGGCGGGAACCAGCACCGCTTGGACGGCGTCCGTCCCGGCCGCGTCCCCCGGTGTACCGGTCGCGTGCCATAGGTTGCCTCCCGGTCGTTATCGATTCGAAGTGGCAGAGCTACCCTGCGCGGCGTCCTGGCCGTTCGCGGCGGACGCCTCGCCCTGGGCGGCATCTGCGGAGTCGCTCAGGTCGAGCGTGATGCTGTCCTCGGGCTCGACCATGCCGAGCGCCCCGGTCGCGAGGTCGCGGATGCGCGTGTCGGCACCGTACACCGAGTTCATGACCTCGAGGTTCGAGCTCTCGTCGCGCGCCGCCTCGAGCGAGGAGGAAAGCTCCGCGTTCGCGTTGAGCATCGAGGTAGTGTACCCCGCGATGGTGACGCGGGCAAGACCGATCGACACGAAGAGGAGCACGAGCGCGGCGAATACCTTGACGACGTGCGTGAAGACGGGGCTTACCGCCTGGTTGGCCTCGCGCCCCGCGCCGGGCACCACGTCGAGGCGCGGCCGCTTGGCGGGACGCTCCTCGGGCCGTTCGCGGCGTACGGGCTCGCTGTACGCCTGCGCCTGATAGTCATAGGCATACGCCGCATTGGAATCAAAGTACACCATCGCGCATGCCTCCCATCCCGAGTGTGTTGGTAGTTCGTTTGAACTTCGTTTCTGCTTCGTTGCGGGACGGACCGAGAGCGCTTGGCCTATTCGTCGAGGCGTTCGGCCACGCGCGTCTTGGCAGATCTCGCACGCGGGTTGCGCGCCACCTCATCGGCGGAGGCAACCAGCGGTTTGCGGGTTATGACCTTGAGTACCGGCACGTTGCCGCACACGCACACCGGAAGGTCCGGCGGGCACGTGCAACCCTGGCTCCGCTGCTGGAACAGGCGCTTCACGATGCGGTCCTCGAGCGAGTGGTACGAGATGACACAGATGCGCCCTCCCGGGTTCAGCCAGCGGATCGCCGCGTCGAGGCCGCGCTCGAGCGCGTCGAGCTCGTGGTTGACCTCGATGCGGATCGCCTGGAACGTCTTGCGCGCGGGGTGGTGCCCATGGCGGCGCGCGGCCGCCGGGATACCGCCCTTAATCGCGTCGACGAGCTGGCCCGTGGTTCGGATGGGCTCCACCGCGCGGCGACGCACGATCTCGCGCGCGATCTGCGTGGCGAACTTCTCCTCACCATAGACGCGCAGGATCCGGGCGAGGTCGGCTTCGGTATAGGTGTTGATGACCTCAGCTGCGTTTAGGGTGTTTGTTCCCGGATCCATCCGCATATCAAGCGGGGCGTCCTCGTGGTACGAGAAGCCCCTTCCAGGGATATCGAGTTGCGGGCTCGAGACGCCCAGGTCGAACAGGATGCCGTCCACGCCGGGCACCTCGGCCCGGCACAGGAGCTCGTCCAGGTCGCCGAAGTTCCCCTTCAAGAGCTTGCGCGGCACGCCCGGCGCCTCCGCGTCCAGCCTCCTGGCCGCCGCCTCGAGCGCCATGTCGTCCTGATCGATGCCGATGAGCAGGCCGTCCTCGCCGACCTCCCGGGCCATCCGAACGGAATGGCCGGCGCCGCCGAGCGTGCAATCGCACACGACCGAGCCGCTCTTCAGCTGAAGCGCGTCGAGCACTTCGGAAAGCATTACAGGTTCATGCCGATATTCAGGTGTCAATGTCCCCATCCCGTCGTGTCCGTAAGGCTAGTCGTCCAAGAAGAAGTCGTCGTCTTCGCTTTCGGCGTCGACGGCCTCCCACTTGGCGCGATCCCAGATCTCCAGGTGGTTCCAGTTCCCCACCACGGTAACCTCGCGATCGAGCCCGACCTTCTCGCGCAGCTTCTCCGGAAGGCCGATACGGGAGGCGCTGTCGATGTCCATCGGCGTCGCCCTCGAGGTGACCTTGCGCATGAGCTGCTGATCCTTGCTGCTGCGGGAGTTGAAGCCTCCACGCTTTTCGAAGAGGCCCATGACCCACTTCTCGAACTCGTCCTTCGAGAACACGTACAGGGCATCGACATCCGGTGCGGCAAGCACGTACACATGCTCGCTGAGCTCGGAACGGACGGCAGCAGGCAGGGACAGGCGACCCTTGGCATCGAGGTTGCGCTCGAACGTGCCGGTCAACATCTCTGCTGCGCCCTCCTCTCGGTTGCTCGGTGCGGGCTCGGTACGGGGAACCACCCCGTGTGTCGACGCCTTTAATAGTAGGGTCTGGCGCGATATATCGCAACATTTTTTCCCACTTTCTCCCCCACCAAAACCGATTCAACCACCAAGCGACACGGCGACCCCGGGAGCCCAATCGAGCTCGACACAAGATGTTGTGCCGCGACCCCCGGGCGACCACCGCCGCTTGGTTCGGCGCGCGAAAAGAGCCCCTCGGTGCGCGAGCAAGGATGCCGAGGGAATGTGTTGAAGGCTTGGTGTAAATGTGGAGGAACTCCTCCGGCGACCGGCACGCCGGGACCCGCGGGCGCCGCATGCGACCGGAACGGGCTCGTTATATCGATGTTTTACCTGGTATCGTCAATAGAGACCCGTGCCAGGGTGCCCGTGCGGGCTTCGCTGGCCAATAATTCCAGTTTTGTGACGCGGATCCTGCGGGAAGCCCGGTGCCGATCGCCCACCGCCCTGGTAGCGGACTCGGGTATCCCAGCTATGGGGCGATCGCACCCTCGATTGCGCAGGAATCACGTCACAAAACTGGAAATAATGGCCAGGAGCCCCGCGAAGGGCACAAACCCCCGCCCGCGCATGGCCTTACGCGCGCGGATGCGCGGCGAGGTACACCTCTTGCAGCTGCGTGCGGTCGAGATGCGTGTAGATCTGCGTCGTGGAGATGCTCGCGTGCCCCAAGATCTCCTGCAAAACGCGCAGGTCCGCCCCGCCCGCGAGCATGTGCGTGGCGAACGAGTGGCGGAGCGTGTGGGGGTGCAGGCCCTCGATCCCCACCATGCGGCCATAGCGCTCGCAGATGGCATGGATCGACTGGCGCGATATGCGGCCGCCGTTCTTGTTCAGGAACACCGCGGAGGTGCGCGACGCGCTGCGGCTGTGGGCGGCGAGCTCCGCGCGGGGACCGTCGAGGTAGGCCTCGAGCGCGCGGCGGGCGCTGCCCATGATGGGCACGAGCCGCTCCTTCGAGCCCTTGCCGAACACGCGGATGAACTCGTCGTCCAGGTAGAGGTCGCGCAGGTCGAGCCCCGTAAGCTCGCTCACGCGGATGCCGCAGCCGTAGAGCATCTCGAGCACGGCCCGGTCGCGCGCACCCGCCGCGGTCGAGGGAAAGGGCTGGTCGAGCAGGGCGGCGGCAGCCTCGATGGAGATGAGGTCGGGCAGGCGCTCCTCCTTCCGGGGCAGGCGCATCACCGAGGCGGGGTTGGCCTCGGTGACGCCCTCGCGCGCCATGAACGCATGGAAGCCCTTGACGGCGGAGAGCGCGCGCTCGATCGAGGCGTCCGCATAGCCCGCCGTCCGGCGCGCGGCCGTGAAGTCCTCGATGTCCCGCCGCGTGACGACCTCCGGGCAGGTCACCCCCCGCTCGGCGAGGAACGCCAGGTAGGCTCGGAGGTCGCGCCGGTAGCTCGCGACGGTGTTCGGCGAGAGGTTCCGCTCGACCGAGAGGAACACGAGGTATTCCTCGGCCGCATCGGCGAGCGGCGAGGGCGGCACCGCAACCTCCCGGCGCGCGGGGCGCCCCGCCCCGGTGCGCCCTCCCCTGCCGGCCATGCTACTCGTCTGCCTCGTTCTTGGGCGTGACCTGCAGGCGGTCGACGCCCTCGTGAAACGCGATGGCCGCGCGCGTGAACTCGCGGAAGAGCGGCTGCGGGCGCGTCGGGCGGCTCTTGAACTCGGGGTGGGCCTGCGTGGCGACGAACCACGGGTGCACGTCACGCGGCAGCTCGACCATCTCGACGAGGGTCTCGTCGGGCGAGACGCCCGAGACCACGAGGCCAGCGCGCTCGAGGTCGTCGCGGAAGGCGTTGTTGAACTCATAGCGATGGCGGTGCCGCTCGTACACGAGCTCCTCGCCGTACGCCTCGCGGGCGAGCGTGCCCTCGGCGAGCTTGGCCGGGTAGGCGCCCAGGCGCATGGTGCCGCCCTTCTCGGTCACGTCCTCCTGCGAGCTCATGAGGTCGATCACGGGATGGGCGCACTCGGGCTCGAACTCGGTGGAGTTCGCGTCCGCGAGCCCCGCCACGTGGCGCGCGAACTCGCAGACGGCCACCTGCATACCCAGGCAGAGCCCCAGGTAGGGAATCTTATGCTCGCGGGCGTAGCGCGCCGCGCAGATCTTGCCCTCGAGCCCGCGGACGCCGAACCCGCCCGGCACCACGATGCCCGCGGCGTCGCCCAGCACGGCGGGGCAGTCCTCCCAGGAGAGCGCCTCGCCGTCCACGAGCTGGACGTCCACGTGGCGGTCGAAGTAGACGCCCGCGTGGCGCACGGCCTCGATCACGGACAGGTAAGCGTCGGGCAGCTGCGTGTACTTGCCCACCACGGCGACCTTGATGGCGTCGGCATGCTGGTTCGCGTGGTCCTTCTTCGCGAGGAAGCCGTACCAGTCGTCCATGTGGCGCTCGCGCGGGTCGAGCCCCAGGCGCTCGCAGACGCGCAGGTCGAAGTCCTGGTCGGCGAGCATGCGCGGCACGTCGTAGATGGAGGCGCAGTCCTCGTTCGTGAAGACGCAGTCCACATCGACGTCGCAGAAGCTCGCGATCTTGTGGCGGATGGCGTCATCGATCTCGTGGTCGCTGCGCAGCACGATGATGTCGGGCTGGATGCCGAGGCTGCGGAGCTCCTTCACCGAGTGCTGCGTGGGCTTCGTCTTCACCTCGTGGGCCGCGGCGATGTAGGGCACGAGCGACACGTGGATGTAGCAGACGTTCTCGGCGCCGACGTCCTTGCGGTACTGGCGGATCGCCTCGACGAACGGCTGGCTCTCGATGTCGCCGATCGTGCCGCCGAGCTCGGTGATGACCACGTCCGAGCCGGTCTGCTCCTCGATGCGGCGGAACTTGTCCTTGATGGCGTTCGTGACGTGCGGAATCACCTGGACGGTGCCGCCGAGGAAGTCGCCGCGGCGCTCGCGCGTGATGAGCGAGCGGTAGATGGCGCCCGTGGTGAAGTTGGAGTCGCGCGTGAGGTTCTCGTCGATGAAGCGCTCGTAGTGGCCGAGGTCGAGGTCGCTCTCGTAGCCGTCCTCGGTGACGAAGACCTCGCCGTGCTGGAACGGGCTCATGGTGCCGGGGTCGACGTTGAGGTACGGGTCGGCCTTCTGCATGGTGACCTTGTAGCCGCGCGATTTGAGGAGACGCCCCAGCGAGGCAGCCGTGATGCCCTTGCCGAGCGACGAGACGACGCCGCCGGTCACGAAGATATGCTTCGTCATGATTGTGTACCTGCGCTTCCCGTAGTAGGCCCCTCGCCGCAGCCGGGCGTGGGCGCTTCGTACTTACGGGTCTTTATCGTAGCACTCGCGCGGCCGGGTGGCAGGGATGGCGTGCGATTTCATCCAACCGAAACGCGCGGGCGCGGGCGCGGGCTGCGGAGCGCGGCGCTCGGGCAGGTCCGCCCGCGCCGGCTTCACAGGGGATAGACGCGCGTGGCGAGGCGCCGCACGAGCGCGGGGCTGTGCGAGACGAGGACGATGCCCATGCGACGCTCGTCGGCGATGGCGACGACCGCGCGCCAGAGCTCGGCCTGGGTCAGCGCGTCGAGCATGGCGGTCATCTCGTCGCAAATGAGGTAGCGGGGCTCTGCGAGGAGCGCCCGCACGATGCAGCAGCGCATGAGCTCGCCCCCCGAGAGCTCGTGCGGGAGGCGCTCGAGCCAGGCGTCGCGGATGCCGAAACGCTCGAGGAGGCCGGTCTCACGGGCGCGCTCGAGGGCCGCCCGGCGGGAGCGCGCCCCCGCACGCGCTCCGCGAGCCCCCGGCCGCAGCACCCCTTCCACGAGGCTCCGCCCCATGCGCGCGAGCGGGTCGAACGCCTGCTCCGGGTGCTGGACGATGAGCTGCACGGGCCGCGGGGCGCGGGCACGTGCCGAGTGCGCATCCACACGCTCCCCGTCCACGAGGACCGTGCCCGCCTGCGGTTCCAGGTACCCCGCGAGCAGGCGGCAGAGCGTCGACTTGCCCGCACCGGACGGCGCGGCGATGGCCACGCGCTCGCCCGGCTCCACGGCAAGGCTCACCCGCTCGAGCACCGTGCGCCCCGGCACGTACGAGAAGGAGACATCGTGTGCCTCGAGGCTCATCGCTCCCCCTCCCCGCCGCACGCCGCGGCGAAATCATGCTCGGGCATGGCGTGCCAGAGCGCGCGCGAGAACGGGTGCGCGAGAAGCTCGGGGGCGGCGAAGTTCGCGCTCGCCGTCTCCTCGACCACCGTACCCGCGCAAAACACCGCCACGCGGTCGGCGACGCGCAGCGCGAGCTCAAGATCGTGCGTGATGAGCAGCACGCCGCCGCCCGCATCCGCGAAGGCGCGCAGGTCGCGGAGGGCATGCACCGCGAGGTCCATGTCCAGGCCGGGCGTGGGCTCGTCCGCGACGATGAGCCGCGGGTCGTCCATGAGCGCGCACATGAGCAGCACGCGCCGCGCCATGCCGCCGGAGAGCTCGTGCGGGTACATCCGCTCGACCTCGGGCGCGAGGCCGTAAGCACCGAAGAGCTCGCGCATGCGCGCCGTCCGCGCCCGGCGGCGCTCCCTGCCCGCCCGGCCGCGCCCGCAGGCGCCCACCACCTGCTCGCCCACGCGCATGAGCGGGTCGAGGCTGTCCACTCCCTGCGGCACGAGCGAGATGCCCCGGCCGCGCAGGCGAGTGAGGTCGGCAGCGTCGCAGCGCCGCCCCTCGAACCAGATGTCCCCCGCCACGCGCGCGTTGGGCTCGAAGCGCCCGAGGAGGGCGTCGGCGAGCAGCGTCTTGCCCGAGCCGCTCGCCCCCACCACTGCGAGAAGCTCGCCCGCGCGCACCGTGAGCGCAAGGTCGCGGATGACGGGCACCTCGACCTTGCGCGCCCGGAAGTACGGGGCAGCCGGGTCGTACATCTTGAAGCCGATCGAGAGGTGCTCGACGCGCAGGAGCGGGCACGCCGGCGAAGCGCCGGTTTGTGCCGCGTCGCGCGCAGCCGCCTCGGAAGCACGAGCCATCATGCCTGCACCCCCTCGGGCGACATCATGCGGCGTAGCCACGCCCCCGCGCGGCCGAACAGCAGCACCACCGCAAGGAGCGCCGCGCCGGGGAAGACCGCGAGCCACCAGGCGCCCGAGGTGAGGTAGCCCATGGCCTCGGAGAGGATCACGCCGATCGCGGGCTGCTCGGGCGACAGGCCGAAGCCGAGGAAGGTGATCGACGCCTCGTGCAGCACGGCATGGGGGAAGAGCAGCACGAGCCCCACCAGGTACTGCGGCAGCACGTGGGGCACGACGTGCGCGAGGGCGATGCGCGCGGCCCCCGCCCCGAGCGCACGCGAGCAGGCGATGTAGGGCTGGGCGCGCACCTGGAGGATCTCGGCGCGCAGCACGCGGGCGAGGCTCGGCCAGTGGGTGAGCGAGATGCCCACCATCACGCCGAGCGTGCCCCGGCCGAGGGCGTAGCTGATGAGGATGAGCAACACGAGGTGCGGGATGCCCATCGTGAGGTCGATGAGCCAGCTCACCGCGGCATCGGCGCGGCGGCCGCCGAGGGCGGCGACCATCGCGAGCCCGAGCGCGATGACCGACGAGGCCGCGGCGGCCGCGAGCCCCACGACGACCGACGTCGAGAGGCCGGCGAGCGTCCGCGCGAGCATGTCGCGCCCCATCCAGTCGGTACCGAAGGGATGCGCGAGCGACGGCGGCAGGTTGCGCGCGGCGAAATCCACCGTCGTGGCCGCACCCTCGAGCAGGCGCCCTG
>CAPI01000080.1 GCA_000333815.1 [Collinsella] massiliensis | reverse complement strand
CCGCCGGCGCTCCTCCCGTGTCCCCCGCCTCCGGAGAACCCGCCGAACGAGCGACCGCCGCCCGAGAACCCGCCGCCACGGCTCCCGCCGCCGGACCTTCCGCCGCCAGACCTGCCCATGGTGCTCCTTCCAACCTGAGCGCGAGCGCGCTATCACTGCCCTGTATTATGCCAGAGCGCCCGGACAAGATGCCCGGCGCCGAGCCCTGGCAGGCATGAGTCAATCGAACCCGTCCCCAATGACTCAATGAGTCAAATGAACCCGTCCCCAATGACTCAAAAAGCCCCGACGGGGGTCGGGGCTCTTCAGGTGAATCGAATTGTCGGGGCAGGCCCTAGTCCAGGTCGTCCACGCCGAAGTTATCGAGCGGCGCGAAGGGGTCGGCGACCGGCGCGGGCTCCGGGGCGGGAGCGGGCGCGGCGACGGGCGTCGCGGCGGGAGCCGACAGGGGCGCGCTCGCCGCGGAGCCGACGGGCGTCGCGGCGGCCATGAGCTCGGGCGGGAAGGAGTTCTGCGCGTCGTCCATGAAGTGCTGCAGGAGCTTGAGGTACTCGGCCTTGAAGTCCTCGCGGGACGCCTTGAGGCGGTCGATCTCCTTGAGCTCCTCCTGCTTCTCCTGGAGCGCCTGGCGGATGACCTCGCGCGCCTTGGCGTCGGCCTCGCTGCAGATGTGGTCGGCGTTCTGCTGCGCCTCGGCCACGATGGCGTCGGCGGTCTGCTGCGCGGCGATGAGCGCCGCGGAGATCTGGCGCTCGGACGCCGAGACGCCGGGAGCGGGCTGCGCGACCGGCTCGGGAGCGGCGGGCGCGGGGTTCGCGGCGGCGAGCTCGAGCTGGGCCTGCGCGTCGGCGAGCTGAGCCTCGGTCGCGGTCAGGCGGTTCTTGAGGTCGTAGATCTTCTGCAGCATGGCGTCGACCTCGGAGGCGAGGCGCTCGAGGAACGCATCGACCTCGCCGGGGTCATAGCCGCGGCGAGCCTCGGAAAACAGCTGCTTCTGGATCTCTTCAGGTGTGATGGGCATATGGACTACTCCTTAACCTTCAAAGCAGGCGCTGTGCCATACCCGGCACGTTCTACATGATTATACCTATTACCAGCTGGGATACGAGATTCAACGCAATCACCGCAATTACGGGCGAGAAATCGAGGCCGCCCACGGGCGGGATGAAGCGCCGGAAGAAGCCCAGGAACGGCTCGCAGAGCGACTGGAGCACCATGCCGATGTCGTACACCAGGCTCCCCTCGCGGATGGGGAACCACGAGAGGAGGATGTAGATGAGGATGAGCATCTCATAGAAGTTCACGAGCGTCGAGATGAGCTGCGCGATGGAGTACGCGTTGAGCGTGAGCGTAGGAATGGGAAACACCCCTTGCGTCGTCTTCGGGCGCGAGGAGGGCGCCCGAGATGGCCTATCGTTATGAACCGGTTCGGTACGCTACTTGAGGTAGCCCGCCGAGCGGAGCTTCGCCACGTCCGAGTCCTTGACCTCGCAGCCGGCGGGAAGCACCATGAAGACGCGGTCGCCGACCTCCTTGACCGAGGCGCCGAGCCCGCAGGCGAACCCGTAGCTGAAGTCGAGCACGCGCTTGGCGATCTCGGTGCGGACGCCCACGAACACGAGGGCGACCGGCTGCTTCGTGCGCACGCGGCGCACGACGGTCTCGACGTCGTCATAGCTCTCCGGGCGCAGCACGTACGCCGGGAGCTGGGCGGTCGCGTTCATGATGGAGCTCGCGCGCTCGTCCACCGAGGAGGCGGCGGGAGCCGCGGCGACGGCCGCATCGCGCTCGCGGCGCGTGGCCGCATAGCTCGACGGCGTGTCGTAGGCGCCGGGACGGTAGGACTCCTGCCCGCGCGCGGGCGGGTTGTATGTCGTCGCATGGCGGTCCGCGTCGCCCACGAGCTGGCCGGACCTCGTGTACACCGCGACAGACTCGGCCTCGCCGCGGTGCGTCTGGCCGAGCAGGCCGTTCGAGGGCTGCTCGTCGCGCTGCGCGCGGCCGGTGTCGTAGCCCTGGTACCCGCCGCCATCCACGGCCTGGAACTCGTCTTGGTAGTCGTCGCCGTAGTAGTCGTCGTATCCGTCTTCCCCGGCATAGGCGTCATGGCCGTACGAACCCTGGTTCTGCCCGAAGGGAAGCTTGCTCTTGATGTCGTCTAGGAAGCCCACGTGTCCCAACCTCTCTCTGCATGTTGCGATTCGTGCCTGTTCGCAGGATGAGTTGCTCGTTTTCGCCTATTCTAGCTCAAAGGCGGGGTTGAAAACTACCCTGCCCAGGCGCACGAGCGTCGAACCTTCCAAGATGGCCGCCTCGAAGTCCTCGCTCATGCCGCACGAGAGCTCCGAGAGGTCACATGCCGGGTAGGCGGCGGCAAGCTCGTCGCGCAACTCGCGCAGCCCCCGGAACGTGGCACGGGCGATGCTCTTATCCCCCCGGGGCGCCATGGTCATAAGCCCCTGGAGCCTGATTCCATGAAGTTCGCTCAAGCGCGGGAAGGCGGCGCGCAGCTCGTCGGCCGTGAAGCCGGACTTGGACGCCTCGCCCGAGATGTTCACCTCGATGAGCACGGGCTGGGCGCTCGCGAGCTCGCCTGCGGCGAGGCGGCGCTCCGCGCGGGACGAGATGGCCTCGGCGAGGTGGAGCGAGCTCACGGAATGGATGCGGGCGGCCCGCCCGAGCACGGCGTTGATCTTGTTCGTCTGCAGGTTGCCGATCATATCGAAGCGGACATCCGGCAGCCCCTCCACCTCGCCGAGCGCGGCGAGCTTGCGCACGAGCTCCTGAGGCCGGTTCTCGCCGAAGAGCCGGTACCCCGCCTCGATGGCGGCGAGCACCTGGGGCACATCGACCGTCTTGGAGACCGCCATGACCTGGACGCTGCCCGGGGCGCGCCCGGCGCGCTCGAGCGCCGCGTCGACGCGCGCCATGATCTCGTCGCGGCGACCGCGGATAGCAGCAAGGTATTCGTCCATCTTCGCACCCTCCCAGATATGTCGGCGAGCCGGCGGGCGCGGTGCGCGGCAGCGTGGCCGCGCCGCCCGATGCCGGCGCGCATGCAGCTCAATAGTAGCGCAGGAGCAGCCGGCCAGGCCGCGCGCACGCGCCCCGTCATGCGATGCGCACCATTCGCGCGGGC
The DNA here is from genome assembly GCA_000333815.1 of [Collinsella] massiliensis. Classification (GTDB taxonomy): domain Bacteria; phylum Actinomycetota; class Coriobacteriia; order Coriobacteriales; family Coriobacteriaceae; genus Enorma. The sequence goes on along the minus strand of CAPI01000080.1, from coordinate 7,590 downwards.
GCCTCACGCGCGTCGCCGCAAGTACCCGCCCGAGGCGGATCAGCCCGCAGCCCGGTCGAAGAGCACGGCCACGGCGGCGTGTCGGCCGCAGGTGCCGCCCTCCGCGCGATAGGAGTAGAAGCGGTCGTTGAGCCGCATCGTGGAAAGCCCGGTGTCCACGATCGAGGCCGCGGGAACCCCCTCCTCCGTGAGCGCCTGCACGATGCAGCGCGACAGATCGAGCAGGCGCGGGCCCGCCGGGTGCACATCGTGGAACCGCTCCTCGAAATGGCTGATGAGCTCCGGGGAGACCTCGTATTCGTCGCCCAGGATATGGGGGCCGATGTAGGCGCGCACGTCCCGCACGGATGCGCCCGCCTCGTGCGCGAGCATCCGGGCGGCCTTGCCGGCGATGCGGGCGTACGTGCCCTTCCACCCCGAGTGGACGACCGCGAAGCCGCCGGGCGCCACGAGCACGACGGGCACGCAGTCGGCAAAGCAGAGCATGACGGGTACGTCGGGCGCGGTGCAGACGATGCCGTCCGCGCCCCGGGAAATCTCGGCGCGCACGCGCTCGAGCTCCGCAGCGCTCGAGCTGCGGACGATCGCGACATGGTCGCCGTGCACCTGGTTGGGCATGAGGAGGCTTGGGGCGGCGCGCCCCGCACCGAGGGCGGCGAGCACTCGGAGGCGGTTCTCTGCGACGGCCGAGGCGTCGTCGCCCACATGGCCGCCCAGGTTGAGCGACGCGAACGGGGGCTCGGACACGCCACCCGTGCGCTCGGTGAACCCGAAGGCCACCGCCCCTGCGCGCCCGCCCACCATCGTCACGCCACCGCGCTCCATACGCTCGAGCCCGTCCATGCCGCCTCCTCGTCCATCGTCGCCTCTCGCCCCCGAAGCCCCGGCCGCACGACTCGGCACGCATCGGGTACGGGGGCGCACCCCTGCATGGTACCCCGCTCCGCCCGGGAGGCGCGGCCGGTGCCCGAGATGGGATAAACACCGCACATGCCCGGCCGCCTGCGCCCGGAACGAAAAAGCGCCCCGGAGGAATCCGGGGCGCATGATGTCGCTCTACGTGCGAGGGCGCGCGACCTAGAAGTTCCCGCGCTTCAGGAAGTCGGGCAGCTCGAACTGGTCGTTGCCGAAGTTCGGCACCTCGGTGTCGCCGATGCGGCGCGTCGAGGAGGTGCTGTGCGCGGGCTCGGGCTCGCTCTTCTGCGCCGGCGCGTTGAACAGGCGGTCCTGGCGGTTCACGTTCGCGTCGGAGAAGCCGGTGGCGATGACGGTGATGCGCACCTGGTCGCCGAGCGACTCGTCCACGACGGTACCGAAGATGATGTTTGCCTCGGGGTCGACGGCGTTCGCCACGAGGTCGGCGGCGTCGTTGATCTCCTGGATGCCCAGGTCCTTGGAGCCGGCGATGGAAAGCAGCACGCGGGTGGCGCCGTCGATGGAGCTCTCGAGCAGGCGGCTCGAGATGGCCTGCTGCGCGGCGTCCACGGCGCGGTTGTCACCGGACGCGGTGCCGATGCCCATCATGGCGGTACCGGCCTGCTTCATGATGGTCTTCACGTCGGCGAAGTCGAGGTTGATGATGCCCGGCACGGTGATGAGGTCGGTGATGCCCTGGGTGCCCTGCGAGAGCACACCATCGGCCGTCGCGAAGGCCTCGAGCATGGTGGTCTTCTTCTCGGCGATGTCGAGCAACTTGTCGTTCGGGATGACGATCATGGTGTCGACGCACTCGGAGAGGGTCTTGATGCCCTCCTCGGCGCTGGCCTTGCGCTTGCGACCCTCGAAGGTGAAGGGCTTCGTCACGACGGCGACGGTGAGGGCGCCGATCTCGTTCATGGCGATGTCGGCGACGATCGGCGCGGCGCCGGTGCCCGTGCCGCCGCCCTCGCCCGCGGTGATGAAGACCATGTCGGCGCCGGCGAGCGCCTCCTGGATGTCGTCGCGGCTCTCATCGGCGGCCTTGCGGCCGATCTCCGGATTCGCGCCGGCACCAAGGCCGCGCGTGAGGTCGGTGCCGATGTGCACCTTGATGTCGGCGTCCGAGATGGCGAGCGCCTGCGCGTCGGTGTTGATGGCGACGAACTCGACGCCGCGGATGCCTTCCTCGATCATGCGGTTGACCGCGTTGGTTCCGCCGCCGCCGACGCCTACCACCTTGATGACGGCAAGGTAATTGCTGATCTCGCTCTCGTGCATGTCGGTCCTCCGAACTCGGACTGCCTTGTGGGAACTCTAACGTTCAAGTACACGTTAAACGTCGAGGTAAATCGGCATATCTTTACACAAAAACGGGGGTTTAGTCAACTTTTGCGCAGATGAAATGTGGAGGCCGCGGGATATGCGCAGGTCATCGAGGAGGTCAACCGTTCGCTCCATCCCGTTCGCACGCCGCGGAACACCGTTTCGCCGCCGCGCCTAGACGCTGCGGTACGTAGGGCTCTGCGGGTCGCGCACGTTGATGTACGTGATGCCCTCGACCTGCTCGATGAGCTCGGTGACGACGCGCTCCTTGAGGGCGATGTTCTCGGGCGACCCCAGGGAGACCTCGATGCCGGAGGTGAGGTTCGCCGAGATGGCCTCGACCGATTCGAGCGAGAGATCCTCGATCTGGTCGAGGAAGTCTTCTGAGAAGCCGTCGGCGTACTTGAGGCCGGCGAGGACGACGTCGGAGGTGATCTCCGCACCCGATGCGGGCGAGACGTCCGCGGGTATGTCGATGAACAGGACCGCCTTGTCGCGGCGGGCGATCGCGAGCGCGGCCTGCGCGCCCGTGAGCACGTTGCCGTCGCTCGCGGCGCCGTCTTGGGCGGTATCGGCATCCGTCGCGGCGGCGCCCCCGGTATCGGAAGCGGCGTCCCCAGCTGCCGCGTCGGCGGCGGCATCCCCGGCAGCCGCATCCCCATCGCTCGAGGTGCCATCCGCTGCCGCGGCATCATCGGAGGCGCCATCAGCCTGGGTATCCGCGGCGCCATCCTGAGCGTCCGCGCTGCCGCCCGCCGTGCCCTCCTCCGTGGAGCCGGACGCCTCGGCATCGGCCTCCTCTTGGGTCTCCCCTGTCGTGGACACGATGTTCCCGTCGGCATCGACCGTCACCGACAGCGAGATGGGCGCGATCCAGGTCTCGTCCGTGCCGATCGCCCAGGCGACGTCGCCCGATGTGATGTAGGCGATGGCCGCGACCTTGCGCTCGACGGGCGTGATGGTGAGGGTATGTGGGAACGTCCGCTCGATCGTGACGCCGGCGACCCAGGGATTCTGCATGAGCGATTCCTCAATCGCGGCGGTGTCCACGTTGAGGAGCGTCGTCCCGTCCGGCACGTCGACCAGGCGCTCGACCATCTCCTGCGACACATGCTCGCTGCCGTTCACCACCACGTCGCTCGCGGCGAAGATCGGGGAGTTCGCGACGACGACCCATATGACGACGGCCGCGACGAGCGCGGCCACGGCGATGATGCCGATGCGGGCGATGGGCAGGCCGAGGATGCCCGCGCGCGCGGTCGAGGCAGGCGTGCGCGCAGACCCCTTCGAGGAGGGCGCGGCGCCCCCCTGCTCCGCGGCGGTGATGCGCTTGGTGGGTTTCAGGGCAGGCTTCGCCGGAGCGCCCTGACGCTTCGCCTTCAGGCCAGCGGGCTTCGCGGCCTGCTTGGCTGGGCCCTTGAGCGTCTTCCCGCCCGGGGCGGAGGCGAGGGCGCGCTTCGCGCCCGCGGCCGGTTTCTTGGTTGTGACGGGCTTCTTGGCCGCGGCCGGCTTCTTGGACGGGGCGAGCTTTTTGGCAGCGGGCCTCTTCGCGGAAGACGCCTTCTTGGCCGCCGACGGGGCGCGCCCGACGGACGCCTTCTTGCCTCCCGCGGCCTTCGCGCGGCGGTACGTGGGCTTAGCGGCGCGAGAAGCCGAGGAATTTGACTTCCGGTTGGAGCTCAACGCCATACTTCTCACGCACCTTCCCATACACCTCGCGGATGACCGCCATGACATCCGCCGCGCTCGCGGCGCCCGTGTTCACGATAACGTTAGCGTGAACGTCGGACACGCAGGCGCCGCCCACGGAAAAACCCTTCAATCCACAGTCCTCGATCATCTTCCCCACGCTGCCGTCGGGCGGGTTGCGGAAGACCGACCCGCACGACGCCACGCCCTGGGGCTGCGTGCGGCGCCGGCGCGACAGGAAGCGCTCCATGCGGTCGCGGATGTCCGTCTTGGCCGCCGGACGCAGGGAGAGCGTCGCCTCGAGGATGATCTCGTCGCGGGGCAGGCTGCTCTCGCGGTAGCCCCACGCGACCTCGTTCCCGCGGTAGTGCTTGAGCCCCTCGCCCGGCTTGTAGGTGATGACGTCCTCGATAAGCGAGCCGATCCACTCATCGCGCGTCCCGGCGTCCATCGAGACCGCGCCGCCCACGGTGCCGGGGATGCCCACGGCGAACTCGAGGCCGGAGAGCCCCTTCGCGTAGGCCTCGTTCACCAGGCGCGCGAGCACGGTGCCCGCGCCGACCGTCACGGTGCAGCCGTCCTCGGCGATCACCGTGCGCGAGAACTCCCGGCCGAGCGTGACGACGGCGCCCGCGTACCCCTCGTCTGAGACGAGCACGTTCGATCCGCGGCCGAGCACCACCCAGGGCACCCGCTCGCGCTCGAGCTCCTCGACGGCATGGCGCAGGGCGTGGTAGCTATGGCAGGTAATGAAGAGCGCCGCCGGGCCGCCGATGCGGTAGCTTGTGTGCCGCGCGAGCTTCTCGTGCTCGGTGACGTCCGTATCGAGCGCCCCGGAGAGCGCCATGACCACGTTGAAGAGGCCCACGCCGCCTCACGCGTCCTTATCTTCCATATAGGCCACGAACTCCGGCCCCACGGTGGTGACGTCGCCGGCGCCCATGGTGATGAGCAGGTCGCCCTCCTCCGCGATGTGCGAGAGCACCTCGGGCAGCTGCATGCGGTCGGCCACGTAGCGGACATCCTTGCCGGGATGGTGCGCGCGCACCGTGTCGGCGAGCATCTTGCTCGTCACGCCCGGGATGGGCATCTCGCCGGCCGAGAACACGTCGATGAGCACGAGCCGGTCGGCGCGCTCGAAGGCGTCGGCGAAATCGTCGGCGAGCGCCTGGAGGCGCGAGTAGCGGTGCGGCTGGAAGACGACGTCGACGTGTTTGAAGCCGAGCGTGCTCGCGGCCTCAAGGGTCGCCTTGACCTCGGTGGGATGGTGGCCGTAATCGTCGACGACCGTGATGCCCGCCACGTCGCCCACGTGCGTGAAGCGCCGGCGGACGCCCGCGAACCCGGAAAGCGCCGTGGCGGCCGCGGCGGCATCGAGGCCGAGCGTCCAGGCGACCACGAGCGCGGCCGTGGCGTTCAAGAGGTTGTGCGTGCCGGGGTTGCTCTTGATCGAGACCTCATGCTCGCTGCCGTCGGGCAGCATGACGCGGCAGCGCCCCTCGATGCCCTGGGCGGGCAGGGGCACGCAGCGCGCGTCCACGCCCTCCGTGAGGCCGTAGGTCACGACCTTCCGGCCCGTGCTGCGCGCGAGCTCGGCAAGGCTCTGGTCGTCACCGCACACGACGACCGTGCCGGCCTCGCCCACGAGCCCCATGAACTTCGCGAACGTCTCGCGGATGTCATCGAGCGAATCGTAGTGGTCGAGGTGGTCGGCCTCGACGTTCGTGACGACGGCGATGTCGGGGTCGAGGTAGAGGAAGGAGCGGTCGGACTCGTCCGCCTCGGCGACGAAGTACGCGCCCGAGCCGTTGCGGCCGTTCGTGTCGTAGCCCTCGACGATGCCGCCGATGAGGAAGCTCGGGTCGAGCCCCATGCGGTCGAGCATCGTGGCCACCATGGAGGAGGTGGTCGTCTTGCCGTGCGTGCCCGCGACGGCGACGGTGGTGTAGCCGCGGCCGAGCTCGGAGAGCATCTTCGCGCGCGGCCAGACGGGGATGCCGAGCTCACGGGCGCGCGCGAGCTCCGGGTTCGTCTCCGGGATGGCCGTCGAGACCACCACGACGTCGGGCTGGACGGCGTCGATCGTCGCCGCGTCGTGCCCGATGTGGATATCCACGCCCGCGCGGATGAGCTGGCGGATGTAGCGCGAGGTCTTGAGGTCTGAGCCGCTCACCGCGCTTCCGCGCTCATGCAGCACGAGGGCGATGCCGCTCATCCCGGCGCCCCCGATGCCGATGAAGTGGATGCGTTGCGGGCGCGCGGGTGTCTGAGAATCTGCCATGGAGGATGCTTCTCCTTCAGCTTCGTTCCGATGTTCAAAGAGAAGATTGTACGTCAAATCACCAGGCGGAGAAAGGCGCGCACACAGTATCGCTATGCGCGACGCGACCCGATACGAGGCCGGTCGCCCGCCGTGCGTCGCGCGGATCAGCGCGCGATGCGCTCCACGGCGTCGGCGAAGCGCTCGGCGGCGCGCGCCTGGCCGAGCCCCTCGGCATGGGCGCGCATCTCGGCGCGGCGCTGCGGGTCGCGCAGCAGCCCGAGGAGCATGTCGGCGAAGGCAGGCTCGTCGATGGCGGCGTCGGCGCACATCTCGGCCGCGCCCGCGTCCACGAGGTAGCGCGCGTTCGTCGTCTGGTGGTCGGCCGTGGCGTGCGGGTAGGGCACGAGCACCGCCGGGACGGCGAGCGCGGCGATCTCGGCGATGGAGGAGGCGCCCGCGCGGGAGAGCACGAGGTCCGCGGCGGCGAGGACGTCGCCCATGTCGTCGATGTAGGGGCGCACGTGGTAGCGCCGCGCCTCCGCCTCGTCCAGCGCGAGCGCGCGCTCCGTGGCCTCGAAGTCGTCCGCGCCCGTGGAGTGCAGCACGTGCACGCCCTCCATCGAGAGCAGCTCGCCCTTGAGGGAGGCCATGCGCTCGTTCAGGTGGCGGGCGCCGAGCGAGCCGCCGAACACCACGAGGAGCGTCGCCCCCTCCGGCACACCGAGCTCGGCGCGGCCGCGCGCGCGGTCGCCGGCGAGCACCGAGGCGCGCACGGGATTGCCCACGAGCTCGATTGCCTCGGGGGACGCCCCGCGCTGCTCGAACACCGCGCGCACCGCGGGCTGGGCGATGCCGATGAGCGCCGCGCCCTTGGCCGATTGCTTGTTGGCGAGGCCGGGGACGGAGTTCTGCTCGTGGAGGGCGTACGGGATGCCGAGCTTCGCCGCCGCGCGGACGACCGGCAGCTCGATGTAGGCGCCGAACCCGACCGCGACGTCGGGGCGCAGCGCGGCGTCACGCTTGAAATCGCGGACGAGCCGGCCCTCGGTACGGGCGAGGTTCGCGAGCGCGGAGATGACCGTCCAGGGGCGCTCGCGGTCGAAGCCGGTCACGTGGATGGGCGTGAACGGGAAGCCCGCCGCGGGGACGAGCTTGCCCTCGAGCCGCCGCGATTCGCCGTAGAACCGCACGTCATGGCCGCGCGAGCGCAGCTCCTCGGCGAGCGCGAGCGCGGGGTTCACATGCCCCGCCGTGCCTCCGGCGGCGATGGCGACCTTCAACTTAGCGGCCATGGTCCTCTCCCCTTCCGCGTCCGCGGCCTCCCGGCCGGGCTCCGTCCGCTCCATCATACCGCGTCCGGACGCCCCGCGAGCGCAGGCGATCCGCCGGGTCCGACC
>CAPI01000081.1 GCA_000333815.1 [Collinsella] massiliensis | reverse complement strand
CGCCCCGCGCCGGCCTCACCCGCGGGCTGCGCCGCATCGTGCGCGCCGCGCGCCGCCGCGTCGGCCGCATCGCCCATCGCGCCCACCGCACCATCCGCCGCTAGGAGCATGAGGAGCATCATGACCATCGCAGATACCGTCGAGCGCTGCCGGGCGCACTTCGCCACCGGCGCCACCATCCCCGTCGAGGCCCGCATCGAGGCGCTGCGCGCCCTCGAGCGCGCGATCGTCGAGAACGAGGACCGCATCAACGAGGCGCTCCGCGTGGACCTCGGCAAGTCCGCGACCGAGAGCTACATGTGCGAGGTGGGCATGACGCTCGCCGAGCTGCGCTACCAGCTGCGCCACGTCCGCCGCTGGGCACGGCGGCACCGCGCGCGCACCGGGCTGGCGAACTTCCACGCCAAGAGCTTCACCATCGCGGAGCCCTACGGATGCGTGCTCATCATGAGCCCGTGGAACTACCCGTTCATGCTCACGATGGAGCCGCTCGTGGGCGCGATCGCCGCCGGCAACTGCTGCGTGGTGAAGCCGAGCGCGTACTCGCCTGCCACGTCCGCGGTGATGCGCGACATCATCTCCTCCAGCCTCGAGCCCGGGCTCGCGAGCGTCGTGGAGGGCGGGCGCGCGGAGAACGCGGCCCTGCTCGACGAGCGCTTCGACTACATCTTCTTCACCGGCAGCGTCGCGGTGGGCACGCTCGTGATGCGCAAGGCCTCCGAGCACCTCACCCCCGTCACGCTCGAGCTGGGCGGCAAGAGCCCCTGCGTCATCGCGGCGGACGCGAACCTCAAGGTCGCCGCCGCGCGCGTGGTGTTCGGCAAGTACCTCAACTGCGGCCAGACCTGCGTGGCGCCCGACTACATCCTCGTCGACGAGCGCGTGCACGACGAGTTCCTCAAGCTCGTGCGCGCGCAGATCGAGGAGATGTTCGGGGCCGCTCCGCTCGACAACCCGCAGTGGGGCAAGATCGTGAACCGCAAGCACTTCGACCGCCTCATGGGGCTCATCGACCCCGCGAAGGTCGTCGTGGGCGGGCAGGCGAACGCCGAGACGCTGCAGATCGCCCCCACCGTGCTCGACGGCGTGACGGAGGACGACGCGGTCATGGGCGAGGAGATCTTCGGCCCCATCATGCCCATCATCACCTACCGCGACGTCAAGGAGGCCGAGGCGTTCATCAAGCGCCGCCCCAAGCCGCTCGCCTGCTACCTCTTCACGCGCGACGCCATGCTCGAGGACCGCTTCCTGCGCCACGTGCCCTTCGGCGGCGGCTGCGTGAACGACACGATCGTGCACCTCGCCACGAGCTCCATGGGCTTCGGCGGCGTGGGCGCGAGCGGCATGGGCAGCTACCACGGGAAGAAGAGCTTCGACACGTTCAGCCACGAGAAGAGCATCCTGAAGAAGTACCTCTGGATCGACCTGCCCATGCGCTACCAGCCCTACACGGCGGCGAAGGACAGGCTCATCCGCACGTTCCTGCGGTAGCGGCCCAACGGCGCCGTGATAAATTGGTGTCAGACACCTTTTTATCACGGCGCCTTCTCATCAGTCACAGCGCTCCAGGTAGTCGCCCCGCGCGCCGCACATCGGGCACACGGGATCCTCGCCCGCCGCGACCGTGAACTCGGCGCCGCAGAGCAGGCAGCGGTAGCGCTGGCCGACGGGGTCTGCCGCCAAGGCCTCGGCGGCCGCGGTCGCCCCACCGGCATGCTCACCCACCTGCTGCGATGCGACCCCCTCGCGTCCGTCCCCCTCGTTCTCGGGAATGAGCTCGAGCAGGCGGCGCGCCGCCTCCACGGGGAAATCCGGCGCGGGAGGCGCCGCGACCCAGCCGCGCAGCAGCTCGTGCGCGTTGCGGCTCTGCGGGAGCATGTAGCCCGCCTCGCGCAGCAGATCCTCGCTCACCAAACGCGTCGCCCGCTCGACGGCGGCCATGATCGCTGCGGAGGCCGGGCGTTCCGCGGCGCGGACACCCGCTCGCGCGAGCGCCTCCTCACGGGCCTTCGCACGGGCGAGCTCGAGGGCGCGCGCGACGACGGCCGGCGCCTTCGGCTGCTGGGGCGGGTACGCCAGGGGCACGAGCGAGATGGCCTTGCTCGGGCACGCCTCTGCGCACGCGCCGCACCCGATGCAGCGCTCGGGATCGATGATGCTGTCCTCGGTATCCGATGCCCCCGTGGGGCACACGTACAGGCAGAGGCAGTCCTTCGTGCACAGCCGCAGGTTGCGCACGGCCAGGCGCGTCACGTCGCTCATGCGGCGCACCTCCCCTCGATCTTGTCGAACTTCCAAGCGGGCACCTTGCAAACCGGGCAGCGCTCAGGCGGGCGCTCGCCGATGAACGTGAACCCGCATACCGAGCACACCCACACGCTCTTGCCCTCGAGCAGCGCGTCGCCCTCGCGGGCATAGCGGGAAAGAACCGACTCGAGGGCGCGCGTCACCTTCTCGCCCCAGACGCAGATGCGCTGGGTGCCGCGGTCGCCTGCGGCGCGGGCGGCGGCGGAGAGCTCCGGGTAGCCGCGCGCCAGGTCGTCCGCGAACAACCCCGCGAGCGCCGCGCCATCCCCGGCGGGCTCCTCCGGGGAGCGCGCGGCGAAGTAGTCCGAGAGCTGCTGGAAGAGCGCGCGCTCCTCGTCCCGGTACTGCTTCTCGCAACCGCGCGCGAGGTTGGAGCAGATGGCCGAGAGGACGAGCGGCGGCAGCTCGAGCACGTCCTCATCGAGCTCCGCAGGGGCAGCGGGCGCGGCATCGGGAGCTGCGCGCTGCTCGGCGGGCGCGGCCGTCTCCGGCGCGAACGCCGACTTCGCCGCCCCGCACAGCGGGCACACCCAGGAATCGGGCAGATCGGCGAAGGGGACGCCTTCCTCCTCCTCGTCGTACACGTATCCGCAGATGGAACAGACGTATCTCATGGCGCCTCCTCGCCTCGGGGCGGCAGTGGCGGGCATCGCCACCGGTTGCTGCAAGTATGCCCGCGCACGACGAGGCGGATGCGCCTTTTAGGACAGCGTATCGTTATTGGTAGCATTTCCCCGGTAAGCGGGGGCGGTCGATATGAACGCGAGGCGAAGCGCGGGCGGCGTCGGTTGCCCAGCCCACGAATAACCCGTATAATGCTGCGTCGGACGCACGGGACGTGGCGCAGTCTGGTAGCGCGCGTGCTTTGGGAGCACGATGCCGCAGGTTCGAATCCTGTCGTCCCGACCATATGCGGGCGTAGTTCAATGGTAGAACCCCAGCCTTCCAAGCTGATGACGCGGGTTCGATTCCCGTCGCCCGCTCCAGGAACCACTGCAGGTCAGGCAACGCAGCGTGCCTGGCCTGCTTTTTGGTATGCCCCGGCTTCCCTGCGCCGCGCAAGAGGCCGGGCGCTATACTGAGTGCTTCGGATGGCCGCGGCGGCACGCGCGGCGCGGCCTCGAGTGGAGGGATGGGACATGGCGCAAGGCGCTTCGATACGGGAGCGGGTCTCGAGCGCGCTCGGGGGCGTCCTCTCGCACGAGGAGGCGCTCATCGCCGCGGACACCCGCCGCGACCTGCGCAACATGCGCGAGAGTCTCCGCTTGCTCGCGCTCGTGCTCGTCGTGTCCGCCGCCATGGGCGTCGTCGCCTGGGCCTTCCTCACCTCGCTCGACATCGTCACGGGCATCCGGGAGCGCCACATCGCCGCCTTCCTCCTTCTGCCCGTGGTGGGCGTCGCGACCGCCTGGGTGTACCGCACGCACGGCAAGCAGGCGTCGCGCGGCAACAACCTCGTCATCGACAGCGCGCTCACCGGCGCCTCCGTGCCCGCGCGCATGGCGCCCCTCACCTTCATCTGCTCCGTTGCCACGCACCTGGCGGGCGGCTCCGCCGGACGCGAGGGCACGGCGGTCCAGATCGGCGGCACGATTGCCGACAACACCGCCCGCGCGGCGCGGCTCGGCGCGCGCGACCACCAAGACCTTATGCTCGCCGGCATCTCCGCCGCCTTCGGCGCCGTCTTCGGCGCGCCGCTCGCGGGCACGTTCTTCGGCATGGAGATGTGCTACGTGGGCAAGCTGAACTACAGCTCGGGGATCTACTGCCTCATCGCCTCGTTCACCGCCGACGGCATCGCGCGCGCGATCGGCTGCGCGCACGCCTCGTACGCCATCGGCGCCGCGCCCGCGCTCGACGCCCGCACCATCGCGGCCACCGTCGCGCTCGCGATCGTCTTCGGCCTCATCGCCCGCCTGTTCTCGCTCGCCATCCGCACGGTGCGCCGCGTGCTCGCAAACCGCATCACGAGCTACCTGCTCGCGGCGCTCACGGGTTCGCTCGTGCTGATCGCGGTGTACTTCCTCTTCGGCCTCCAGCGCTACGCGGGACTCTCGACCTGGCTCGTCGAGGCCGGCTTCTCGGGCGACGCGACCCTCGCCGACCCCTTCATCAAGATCGCGCTCACCGCGCTCACCCTCGGCACGGGCTTTCAGGGCGGCGAGGTCACGCCGCTCTTCGGCATCGGTGCCTCGCTCGGCGGCGCTCTCTCCGCGCTCGCTGGGCTTCCCTGCGGCTTCGCGGCCGCCCTGGGGATGCTCGGCGTCTTCGGAGCAGCGCTCAACGTGCCCATCACGACCATCATGCTCGGCGTCGACCTCTTCGGCGGGGCGGCGATGCCCTACTATGTCATCGCGTCCTTCGTGAGCTACCTCGTCGCGGGTCACCGCGGCGTCTACCCCGCGCAACGCATCATCACCCCGAAGCGCCGGTCGCTCGAAGGGGACGCGAACGCCACCGTCGCCGACGCCATCGCCCGGCACGACCGCCTCGAGGACGGGGATGCGTAGGGCTGGCGGTTGCGCGATAATAGATGCGATGCCGCACGCGACCGACGAGGAACCACATGGATAGCCAAACGACCACGGCGAGCCCGCTCGGGCGCACGCTCATCATCGCCAACCCCGCGTCCCAGCTCGGATCGGGTGGGCGCGCGGCCGAGCAGCTGCAGCGCTTCCTCGCCCTCTACCACCACGACCGCGATTCGTTCGAGCTCGTCTACACCGAGCGGCCGCGCCATGCCATCGAGCTCGCGCGGGCGGCGCGGGGCTTCGACGCGGTGCTCGCGCTCGGCGGCGACGGCATCGTGCACGAGGTGGTGAACGGCCTCATGGCCATCCCCGCGGCGGAGCGGCCCGCCCTGGGCGTCGTGCCCGTGGGGTCGGGCAACGACTTCGCCCGCACGCTCGGGATGCGCGACTTCACGGGCGATGGGTTCGGCCGCTACCTCACCTGCGAGCGGATTCCCTTCGATGTGGGCAGGCTCACGCTGCGCGACGCGGACGGCGCGCCGGCCACGACCGAGTATTTCATCGAGACCTTCTCCTTCGGGCTCGACGCGGCGGTGGCGATCGGCACCTACGAGCTCAGGAACGTGACGAAGCTCACCGGCGGGGCGCTCTACATGGCGAGCGGCGTGGACGTGCTCGCCCGGCGCTTCCAGCCCTACCCCGCGCGGATCGCCCTCGACGGCGGCGAGCCCGAGCGGCTGCGCACGTTCATCGTCGCGGTGCAGCTCGGCCCCACGTACGGCTCGGGCTTCCGGATCTGCCCGGACGCCGACCCCACCGACGGCCGCTTCGACGTGTGCATCGCGAGCGGGCGAGCGACGCGCGTGACGGCGCTCGCGCTGCTGCTCCGCGCCAAGAACGGACATCACGTGGGCTCGCGCTACATCCGCTTTGCCCGGGCGCGCCGCGTCGACATCGAGCTCGAGGGAGCGGGCTACCCCATGCAGGCGGACGGCGAGCAGCTCTCTGCCACGCGAATCGGCATCGAGATCCTGCCCGGCGCGCTCACCGTGCTGCGCCCCATCGACCCCCGGTAGGCAAAAGGGGTTGAAAGGAACACGTCCCCAACCAACCCATGGGTTCGTTGGGGACGTGTTCCGTCCAACCCCTTTTGCGGCATGGGGCTACGGCTCGATAGCGCTTACGCGCGGGCTGCGCGGCCTTAGATGGCGTCGAGCGCCTGCGCGACGTCGTCGATGAGGTCCTGCGTGTCCTCGATGCCACAAGAGAGGCGCACCATGTCGGGGGCGACACCCGCAGCCTCGAGCTCGGCATCCGTCATCTGGCGGTGCGTGGCGTTCGCCGGGTGCAGCACGCAGGTGCGCGCATCGGCCACATGGGTGGCGATCTGCGCCACGTGGAGGTTCTTCATGAACTCCTCCGCCGCCGCGCGGCCGCCCGTGAACCCGAAGCTCACCACGCCGCAGCAGCCGTTCGGCAGGTACTTCCGGGCGAGCTCGTGCCACGGGTCGCTCGGGAGCCCGGGGTACTTCACGAAGCGCACCTTGGGGTGCTCGACCAGGAACTCGGCCATGGCCTGGCCGTTCTTCACATGCTGGAGCATGCGCACGTGCAGGCTCTCGAGGCCCATGTTGAGCAGAAACGCGTTCTGCGGGCTCTGGATGCAACCGAAGTCGCGCATGAGCTGGGAGGTCGCCTTCGTGATGAACGCGCCGCCCTGACCGAATTTCTCGGTGTACACGACGCCGTGGTAGGTCTCATCGGGCGTGGTAAGGCCGGGGAACTTGTCCGCGTGCGCCTCCCAGTCGAAGTTGCCGGAGTCCACGATCGCACCGCCCACGGCCGCGCCGTGCCCGTCCATGTACTTCGTGGTGGAATGCGTCACGATGTCCGCGCCCCACTCGAAGGGGCGGCAGAGGATGGGCGTGGGGAACGTGTTGTCCACGATGAGCGGCACGCCGTGCGCGTGCGCCGCCGTGGCAAAGCGCTCGATGTCGAGCACGTCGAGGGCGGGGTTGGCGATGGTCTCGCCGAAGACGGCCTTGGTGTTGGGCCTGAAGGCAGCCTCGAGCTCGGCGTCAGAGCAATCGGGCGCGACGAACGTGGTCTCGATGCCCATGCGCTCGAGCGTGTGCGCGAGCAGGTTGAACGTGCCGCCGTAGATCGCGGAGCTCGCGACCACATGGTCGCCGCAGCCGGCGATGTTGAAGACGGCGAAGAAGTTCGCGGCCTGGCCGGAGCTCGTGAGCATGGCGGCCGAGCCGCCCTCGAGCTCGCAGATCTTCGCCGCGACGTAGTCGTTCGTGGGGTTCTGCAGGCGCGTGTAGAAGTAGCCGGACTCCTCGAGGTCGAAGAGCCTGCCCATGTGCTCCGAGGTATCGTACTTCCACGTGGTGGACTGATAGATGGGGATCTGCCGGGGCTCGCCGTCGCCGGGGCGGTAGCCGCCCTGCACGCACGTGGTTCCGATATGCTCTGCCATGGGTTGGCCTCCTTTGGTTGCCGGGCGCCCGCGCGGGCGTCACGCCGTGCCGCGCCGTTATCGAACCTGTACAGGATACCGCCGTTGCGCCGCGACGGGCCGCCGCGCAGCGCATTTTACAAAGATGGCTCCCGGAAGCGGGGCATGGCGCCAATACGCCCGGTCCGCGCGGCACGGCAGACGGAGCCCTGAGGTGATGCGAGCCACACCTATCGCCACCACGCCTGCGCGGGCGCGGAGATTGCTACAATGGCATCCGCACGGCACCGCGGCGCCGCGCAGCCCACCGAACCGAGAGGAGCCCCATGACCACGTCTGACATCCAGTCCCGTTCCGACGACCTCGCCCGCACCGCCGTCGCCCTCCGCGCCGAGCGCGGGTTCAACTGCGCGCAGGCGGTCGCGTGCGCGCTCGCGCCCGAGGTCGGCGCCGACTTCGAGGCGTGCTATCTGCTGTCCGAGGGATTCGGTGCCGGCATGGGCGGGCACCAGGAAACATGCGGCGCCATCTCGGGCGCGGTCATGGCGCTGAGCCACCTCAACAGCTCCGGCACCGAGACGTCCGGCACGACCAAGGTCGCGACGTACCGCCTGGTCCACGAGCTCGTGCAGCGCTTCGGCGAGATGAACGGCACGACCCGCTGCGCCGAGCTCAAGGGCATCGGGTGCGACCACGGCCCCCTGCGCAGCTGCCCGGGGTGCATCGAGGATGCCGTGAGGATCGCCATCGACATCATCGCCCGCCACGAGCCCGCGGAATAGCGAGCCGCCAGACCAGGCGCACCGCCCCGCATGAAGGGACGCGGGCCCGCCCGCATTAGAACTCGGCGAAATGCGGGGCGCCGGCGCGGGCGTCCTGCTTGCCCGCAAACCGCTCGGTGAGTGCCGCGAGGAACGGCCCCTCCTCCCCCGCATGGAAGGTGAGCTCGAGCGTGACGTCCTCGGCGTACACCGCGTCCGCGACCTTCGCGCCAGCGACCTCGGCCATGTGCCGCACCTGCTCGAACGCGGCGTAGGGCACGCGCACCTCGACCGGGGTCACCATGGTCATCTCCACGATCGCGCCCGCGGCGCGCGCCTCGTCGATGGCGGCCTGGGCGGCGGCGGTGTAGGCGCGCACGAGCCCGCCGGGACCGAGCAGCGTTCCGCCGAAGTAGCGCGTGGTCACGCAGCACACGTCGCGCAGCTCCGCGCCGCGCAGCACCTCGAGCGTCGGCATGCCGCTCGTGCGCTGGGGCTCCCCGTCGTCGCTCGCCCGCTCCCGGCCATCGGCCAGGATCCACGCGGGGACGTTGTGCCGCGCATCGAAATGCCGGGCGCGCACGGCGGCGATGTGCTCGGACGCCGCCGCCTCGGACTCGACATGCACGAGCTGGGCTATGAAGCGGCTCTTGCGGTCGACGACCTCCGATACCGCCTCATACCCAGCCCGCAGGGTCAGATAGCGCTCGGCATCCACTAGGAGTTCTTCATCACGATGGTATCGACGGTATCCGCGACGTGCTCGCAGTAATCGACGCAGTACTCGAGGAAGGAGTAGATCTCGTGCCACGTGAACACGACGATCGGGTCGGTGCACGTGGTGTGCAGCTCGCGCATGGCGTGCATGTACAGCGCGTCGGCCTCCTCCTCGATGCTGTTGAGCTCCACGACGTAATCGCGCAGCTTCTTCGACTTCTTGAACTGCGCCAGCTCGCCCACGACCTCGCGCATCACCTTGCAGCCGCGCACGATCATCTCGACCATGCGCAACGCGTCGGGGCGCATCTCGCGGACGTTGTCGAAGTAGAGCCGGTGCAGCACGCCCTCGATGCGGTCGGTCACGGTGTCGAGGTAGTCGCTCAGCATCGCGATGTCCTCGCGCTCGATGGGCGTCACAAACGCCGTGACGAGCGCGTCCTGGATCTCGTGCTTCTTCTCGTCGGCCGCCTGCTCGATCGCGTGCATCTCATCGATCCGCTCCTCGAGGGCATCGGGATCGAAGTCGTGCGCGATCTGGGACAGCAGCTCAGCCGCCTGGCACGAGTAATCCGCGCATGTGCAGAAGGCGTCGAAGTAGAACGCATCGTTTTTCCTGGCCAAGATATCCTCCCATATGTCGTGAGCTCGCTATGAACCGCGCCCTTCGGCGCTCCACGTCTATGCTTGCGAGGTCTAGAACACCATCATGAACAGCTTCGCCATGACGAAGCTGATGAGGCCGCACCCGGGGAACGTGAACACCCATGTGAGCATCATGTCCTTGACCACCGAGAAGTTGATGGCCGAGAGACGCTTCACCGCGCCGACGCCCATGATGGCGCTCGTCTTGGTGTGGGTCGTCGAGACGGGGATGCCCGTGAGGGTGGAGAGCAGGATGCAGACGGCGCCGGCGAGGTCGGCCGAGAAGCCCTGGAACGTCTCGAGCTTCACCATGTCCATGCCCACGGACTTGATGATCTTCTCGCCGCCCACGCTCGTGCCCACGCCCATGGTCACGCTGCAGAGCAGCATGAGCCAGATGGGGATCACGGCGCCGGCGAGCTCGGGCTGGCCGTTCACGAACGCCACGCCCAGCAGCAGCACGCCGATGAACTTCTGGCCGTCCTGCGCGCCGTGCATGAAGCTCATGGCGGCGGCGCCGAAGATCTGCATGTACTTGAAGGCCTTGTTCGTGCGGCGGCGATCCATGTCCCTGCAGATGATGGTCAGCAGCTTGCAGATGCCCCAGCCGAGCGCGAAGCCCAACACGAGGCTCAGCACGAGACCGTAGATGACCTTGATCCACTCCGAGCCGTTCACGCCGTCGAGGCCGCCCTGGACGGCGAGGGCCGCGCCGGTGAGGCCGGCGATGAGGCTGTGGCTCTCGCTCGTGGGAATGCCGAAGATCGATGCGCCCACGCTGTAGACGACGATCGAGAACAGCGCCGCGCACAGCGCGATGAGCGCCATGTGGGCGTTCGAGCCGAAGTCGACCATGTTCGAGATCGTCGAGGCGACGGACGAGTTCACGATCGTCATGATGAGCACGCCGAGGAAGTTGAAGACGGCGCTCATGATGATCGCGGGCCGGATGCTGATGGTACGCGTGGTGACGGCGGTCGCGATGGCGTTCGGCGCGTCGGTCCAGCCGTTCACGAAGATGACGCCGAGCGTGAGCAGGACCGTGACGGCCATGATGGGATTCGAAAGCACCTGGCCGACGAACTGTGTGAAAGAAACGTCCAAGAAGGTCTCCCCCAACCAAGGGCGCACCGCGCCCGGAGGTAACATCCCCGCTATTTTACCGTTTCGTTACATGAAAGTGATGCTTGGATGGCGATTATCTGCGCAATGTAAGGCGCATATGCATAGAAGAGGCTCATGAGCTGCGGAAACGCGCAATGGCATGAAAACATCTTACGAGAGCTTTACATTTCCCTGATGTTGGCCGTAAGAAACGGGCATGGAACCGCCAAGGGCGCGCCCGCACGGCGCGGGGCGGCAACGAAAGGGCGAAGCGGGCCGATAAGCCGGGTTCTGTCGGGGACGGTCATTTATCTTGGCGGACGCGTTGCCGCGCCGCTCTTCGCACGCCACCCGGGCGCAGGCCGGGCCGGCCTATCGCGCCCCTATTCGCGCTTGCTCCGGATGGGGTTTACCAAGCCGCCGCGTCGCCGCGACGCTGGTGGTCTCTTACACCACCGTTTCATCTTTTCCCTTTGCGCGCCGAGTCTGCACGCAGGTGGGAGTCTTCTTTTCTGCGGCACTTTCCGTCGGGTCGCCCCGCCTGGCCGTTAGCCAGCATCCTGCCCTGTGGAGCCCGGACTTTCCTCACGCGGGCACCGGGCGAGCCCGATCCCGCGCGCGACCGCCTGGCCCGCTTCGCAGGGGGTATTGTAGCACGCGGCACGCGTATCCGGCGGGCGGCGTCAAACGCCCATCACGAAAACGGGCGACCCGCCGCATGGCAGGCCGCCCGATGGGGTCGCACTCGCCGACCCCGGCGCATGGCGTGCAGGGTTTACGCCATGATCTTCTTGAAGAGCTCCACGACGGTATCGTGGTCGGCCTCGCGCGGGTTGCCCGGATAGCAGGCGTCCGCGAGCGCGTCGTCGGCGATGCGGTCGAGCTCGTCGGCCTTGATGGCCTCGCAGACCTTCGGGATCTCGACGTCCTCGGAGAGCTGGCGCACCGCGGCGATGGCGGCGTCGGCGGCCTCGTCCGTGGTCATGCCCGTGGTGTCCACGCCCATGGCGACGGCCACGTCGGCCAGGCGGTCAGCCACGACGGGCTTGTTGAACTCCATGGCGATGGGCAGGAGCATGGCGCAGGCGACGCCGTGCGGGGTGTCGTAGTGGGCCGAGAGCGTGTGCGCCATGGCGTGGTCGATGCCCAGGCCGACGTTCGAGAAGCCCATGCCGGCGATGTACTGGCCAAGGGCCATGGCCTCGCGGCCGCTGCCGGCCTTGCCGCTCTTCGCCTCGGCCACCGCGTCGCGCAGGTTCTTCGAGATGAGCTCGATGGCCTTCAGGTGGAACATGTCGGACATCTCCCAGGCACCCTTCGTGGTGTAGCCCTCGATGGCGTGGGTGAGCGCGTCCATGCCCGTCGCGGCGGTGAGGCCCGCGGGCATGGTGGCCATCATGTCGGGGTCGACGACGGCGACGACGGGCATGTCGTGCGGGTCGACGCACACGAACTTGCGCATGCGCTCGGTGTCGGTGATGACGTAGTTGATCGTCACCTCAGCGGCGGTGCCGGCCGTGGTGGGGACGGCGATGATGGGCGCGCAGGGGTTCTTCGTGGGCGCGGTGCCCTCGAGCGAGCGCACGTCCTCGAACTCGGGGTTCGTGATGATGATGCCGATGGCCTTCGAGGTGTCCATCGAGGAGCCACCGCCGACGGCCACGATGCAGTCGGCACCGCACGCGCGGTAGGCCTCGACGCCGTGCTTGACGTTCTCGATCGTGGGGTTCGGCTTGATGTCCGAATAGAGCTCGTAGGCGATGCCCGCCTCGTCGAGCAGGTCGGTCACCTTGGTCGTGATGCCGAACTTCACGAGGTCGGGGTCGGAGGCGACGAACACCTTCTTGAACCCGCGCGCCTTGATCTCGTTCGGGATCTCTGCGATGGCGCCGGAACCGTGATACGAGGTCTCATTGAGCATGAAACGCTGAGCCATGGTGGCTCCTTCCTTTGGCCTTACGGCCAGACGACGATAGGGACAGGTGCAGCCGTGCAGCAGCGCCCGACAGAGCCATGGTAGCACCGGATTCGCCCCTGCGCGGCGACGGTTCGGAAATGAGTCCGGGGGCGGCGGGACCGCGGCCGTCGGGTACAATGCCCGGTGATACCCGTTCCATCGTCGAGAGGAAGCAGCCATGTCGTTCAGCGAGCTCACCCGCGCGCGCTTCTCGTGCCGCGCCTACCAGGACCGCCCCGTCGAGCCCGAGGTGCTCGACGCCATCGTCGAGGCGGGGCGCATCGCGCCCTCCGCGCACAACAACCATCCCACCCGGCTCATCGTGTGCGACACGCCCGAGCTGCGTGAGAAGGCGGCCCGCGCGGCTGTGCGCTTCGAGCGCGAAGGCAGCGTCTTCGGCGCGCCCATGGTGCTCATCGCCTGCGCCGTCGAGGAAGAGGCCTGGGTGCGCAAGCCGGACGGCATGAGCTCCGCGCTCATCGACAGCTCGATCGTCGTGGACCAGATGATGATGCAGGCCACGGAGCTCGGCCTGGGCACCTGCTGGGTGTGCATGTTCGACCCGGACGTCGCGCGCCGGGAGTTCGGCCTGCCCGCGGGCGTCCTCCCCGTCTCCAGGCTCACGCTTGGCTATCCCGCCGAGGAAATCGCCGCGCCCGAGAAGCGCGCCGCGCGCTGCATCGCCCGCGAGGACTTCCTCCTCTAGAGAGGACGGTGCGCCCGGGCGCACTGGTCGCATCGCACCCGATAGCAGCGGGCCGCCTCGCACCGAACGCGATGCAAGGCGGCCCGTTCCGTCCTATCGGTCCCGCTGCGCCGGGTGCGCGCGTCGAGCGCCCGCTACAGCCCCATCTCCTGCTTGAGGCGGGCGAGCTCGTCGTCCACCGCGGCGGTGGAACCCGCCTCGGTGTACTTGCGCTCCAACTCGGCGGCGGAATCGGCCGGCTTGGCGTTGAGCTCGCTCATGGCGTTCGAGCGGTCGAGCATCTCGTTGGCGCGCGCCTCCATGCGGTCGAACGCGCTCATGGCCGCAGCGGCTCCATCGCCCGCGGAGCTCACGGCGTTGACCTTGTCCTGCGTCTTGGCGACGGCGACCTTCGCCTTGATGGCCTCGCGGCGACCCTTGAGCGTCTCGATGTCGGAGACGAGCTTGTCATGCATCTCGCGCATCTTGGACGCGTTGCCGTGCGCCGCCTCCGCCGCCTGCGCCAGGCTCTCGCCCTTGGCGACGAGCTGCTGCTTCTTGGCGAGGAACGTGCGGGCATCGTCCTCGTTGCCCGCCTTGAGCGCCCGGCGCGCGAGCTCGTCGTACTTCGCGACCTCGGCCTCGTTCTCCTCGACCAGGCGGCGCGTGCGCGTCTCCTCGGCCATCACGCCGGCGGTCTCCCTCTTGACCTCGGCGAGCGACTCGGTGAGGTCGCGCAAGTACTGGTCGACCATCTTCGCGGGATCCTCCGCCTTATCCAGCAGGTCGTTGATGTTCGCCTTGATGATGTCGGCGAAACGATCGAGCATTCCCATGTTGCACTCCTTCGAACTCACGCCGGTGCGCCCGGCCGCGTGGTGCCCCTACACCGTCTCTCCCCTTGTACCCGCTTCGCGCGGCGCGCTCAGTCGTCGCCGGACGTGTCGGAATACTTCTTCTCCAAATCTTCCAGATCGGAGTCTCCGAAGCTCTCGAGCGGCGTGTTCAGCACGTCCTGCATGCGCTTCGCCTCGCGCTCCTTGGACGCGCGGTACTTCTTCACGCCCGTGTACGCGAGCGCGGCGACGATGACCACCGCGGCGCAGATGGCGACGTACACCACGGGCGAGGTCGTCTTGGACATGATGCGCTCGCCCGTGTCCTCGAAGGCGCGTGCGAAGATCTCCTCTTCCGAGAGCGACATGTCCGCGTAGTAGCGGTCGAGGTAATCGGCGAGGATGCCGGCCGCCTCGTCGTCCATGACGGTCTTGGCCTGGCTGCCCACGGCATAGCCGCAGTTGAACGAGCCCTGGCCGTCGTCGCAGAACACGAGGAGGAAGTGCGCCTCGTCGTCGAAGAGCTCGTCATAGAGCTCGTTGGCCATGTTCCCCAGCTCGGTGGGCGAGGTCACGCTGCCGTTGGGGAGGATGTAGACGAACGGCTCGACGCCCGTCTCGTCGTAGAACGCGCGCATGCCGCGCTCGAGCGCGGACGCGTCATAGATCCAGCCGCCGTCCTCGTCGCGGTAGTGGGTCGAGGTGGTCTGCGCGGCGCCGGCGGGAAGCGGCTCGCGCGCGACGGTCGATGCGGCGATGTCCGTGCTGAACAGGCTCGAGCTGCACGAGGTGACACCGCTGCCCAGGATGCCGAAGAGCGTCGTGAGCAGCAGTATGACCGCGATGAGGGCGATGACCGAGCCGCACCCACAGCCGCCACCCGAGCCGTTACCGCCGGATCCGCCGGTTCCGCGCCCCGATCCGGAGCCGCGCCCGAGGCCGTAGCCGGCCATGAACGGCCAGAAGCTCCCGCCGCCGACGTGCACGTGCGGGCGGGGCGGGCGGAACCCGCC